>NZ_CAXAOY010000016.1:0-165488 GCF_963970975.1 Pseudomonas sp. RA_15y_Pfl1_P11 | reverse complement strand
AGAAAGAAGCCGTGATCGGCAGATGCGCGCCTTGGAACGCAAGGCACGCAAACTTGGATTGCAGCTGGTTAAAGCGGCTTAAATTTTAAGAGCAAAAACAATGAGTTATTTTTTGTTTGATAAGAGCAGGCTTGCCCGCGATAGCGGTGGGTCAGTAACGATTATATCGACTGACACGCTGTCACCGCGGGCAAGCTCCCACAGGGGAGCTCAGGCAATCTGAGCTTTTGAAGCCACTTCGGCAAACGTCGCCGGATCCAGCGCATCCGCCTGCTCATCCAACACCTGACGCGGGTGATCGTTGCCCGGGATCGAACTGTCGATCAGTGCCAGCAGCTGCGCACCGAGTGCAGTCAGGATGAAATTCTCGCCATTACCGCCCTCTTCCTCAGGGCGCGATTCAATAAAGCCACGCTTGAACAGCAGCGCCTCATAATCGGCAGCAGTCCTTTTCAGCGCATCCAGGTTGCCGGTCGAGTCGCCCGCCGTTGCCTTCTCGGCTGCTTCCTGCTCGGCATACTTGCGCGGCGCGAAGCTGCCCTCGCCGTTCTGCACTTCATGCAACAGCCGTTCGATCAGATCCCAGTTGTAAGTCGTCATCCTGATTCCTCCTGCAGGCTTAAGGAAAAGTAGCCCGTCTTGAGGTGTGACCCGTCACGTCAGCCGCCGTTCAGCCAAATAGACGGCGGGCCATTTCTCTGAACTTTCCAGACGTTCGCGCCCTCAACAGCACATAACCGCCAAGGAGGTCTCTCCATGAAAACCCTGAAAAACCTGGCTATCGCCGCCACGCTGCTGACTGCTCTGCCAACCTGGGCTTGCACACCAGACGAGGCCACGGCCAAGCGAGAACAACTGGCCCAGGAAGTGGCCAAACTGACCGAACAGAACCCGACCAAGGCCAAGGAGATAAACGACGAGCTGCAGAAGATGGATCTGGATACCGAAAGCGCCGAGTTTCCTGACAAGTGCCAGTTGATCGACGCCCGGTTCAAGGAGCTCAAGGAAGCAGCCGCCAAAGCCAAAAGCTGAAGGCATAAAAAAACCGGACAAATGTCCGGTTTTTTTCCATCACTCAAGCCTTACTCAGCAGCCGGTGCTTCCGGCTTGCGGCGCTTAAGTGGCGCCATGCCATCCTTGCTCACGAGCGACAGGTTGTCGGTCTTCGGCCGGTTGGCGATCTTGCGCTTGGTCGGCGACTTGGCACCGGTTTTCTTCTTGTCGCCCTTGGCGTCAGTCTTTTTCTTCTTCACGCCAACCGCCTTGCCCGACGCCTTGACCTTCTTCGGCCCGGTGTAGGTGCCTTTGACTTCCTTGATGGTGCGACGCTCGAACGACTGCTTGAGGTAGCGCTCGATGCTCGACATCAGGTTCCAGTCGCCGTGGCAGATCAGCGAAATGGCCAAGCCATCGTTGCCGGCACGCCCGGTACGGCCGATACGGTGCACGTATTCGTCGCCGCTGCGCGGCATGTCGAAGTTGATCACCAAGTCCAGGCCGTCCACGTCCAGGCCGCGCGCGGCAACGTCAGTGGCAACCAGAATCTTCACGCCGCCAGCCTTGAGGCGGTCGATGGCGAGTTTGCGGTCCTTCTGGTCTTTGTCACCGTGCAGCACGAACGCCTTGTATTCCTGGGCCACCAGGCGACCATAGATGCGGTCGGCCGCAGCGCGGGTATTGGTGAACACGATGGCTTTCTGATAAGTCTCGTTGGCCAGCAGCCAGTTGAGAATCTGCTCTTTGTGCACATTGTGGTCGGCAGTGACGATCTGCTGACGCGTGGTCGCGTTCAGGTCGCTGACGTTGTTGACCTGCAGGTGCTCAGGGTTGTTGAGGATCTTGGCGACCATTTCACGCAGGGTCGAACCGCCGGTGGTGGCGGAGAACAGCATGGTCTGCTGGCGGTTGACGCACTCGGCTACCAGGCGCTGCACGTCGTCGGCAAAGCCCATGTCGAGCATGCGGTCGGCTTCGTCCAATACCAGCACTTCAACTTCCTTGAGGTCAAGGTTGCCGGCGTTGAGTTGCTCGATCATGCGGCCAGGGGTGCCGATCAGGATATCCGGCACCTTGCGCAGCATGGCGGCCTGGACCTTGAAGTCTTCGCCGCCGGTGATCAGCCCGGACTTGATGAACGTGAACTGCGAGAAGCGCTCCACTTCCTTCAAGGTCTGCTGGGCCAGCTCGCGGGTCGGCAGCAGGATCAGGGTCTTGATGCTGACGCGGACTTTGGCCGGGCCAATCAAACGATGCAGAATCGGCAGGACGAAAGCGGCGGTCTTGCCACTCCCGGTTTGAGCAGTCACCCGCAGGTCACGCCCTTCGAGCGCGAGCGGGATGGCCGCTGCTTGCACCGGCGTAGGCTCGACAAATTTAAGCTCGGCCACGGCTTTGAGCAGGCGTTCGTGCAGGGCGAATTGGGAAAACACGGGTGCTACCTCGAAGAAATACAAAAAAACAGCTGCATAGGTTACCGGTTTCGGGCGTCCAAACCGAGTTTCTTTACGCGAACGGTACTAATCATCTGCTTTTTTGTCAGGGCATTTGTCCATGACGTCAACTTTGTCGCACTTAAATGCTCTAATCGCTCCGTCTTGTCTTACAGAAGAATCGGTCTCATCCATGGATATCAAACAGCTTTGGATCAACGTCCAAGACCTTTGGGGCACCCTCGATCAACACCCATTGCTCCATGCCAGCCTCGGGCTGCTGGTGTTGCTGGTCGTGGCGCTGCTGCTTGGACGTGTAGCGCGTTATCTCATTCTCCACGCCGTCAAATTGCTCGGCCGGCAACCGGCCCTGCACTGGGTCAACGATCTGCGGCACAACAAAGTCTTTCATCGCCTGGCCCAAATGACGCCATCGCTGATGATCCAGTTCGGCCTGTACCTGGTGCCGGACCTGAGCAAGACCGCTATTCTGTTTATCGGCAACGTGGCCCTGTCGCTCACCATTCTGTTCCTGGTACTGGCCATGAGCGCACTGCTCAACGCCTTACTGGACATCTACGCACGCACCGAACACGCACGCACCCGTTCGATCAAGGGCTATGTGCAGTTAGCGAAGATGGTGTTGTTCGTGTTTGGCGCGATCATTATTGTCGCCACCCTGATCGACCGTTCGCCGCTGTTGCTGCTCTCAGGCCTGGGTGCGATGTCGGCGGTGATCCTGTTGGTTTACAAGGACACCTTGCTGTCGTTCGTCGCCAGCGTACAACTGACCAGCAACGACATGTTGCGGGTCGGTGACTGGATCGAAATGCCCCAGGTCGGCGCCGACGGCGATGTGGTGGACATCACCTTGCACACAGTCAAGGTGCAGAACTTCGACAAGACCATCGTCTCCATTCCCACCTGGCGCCTGATGTCCGAGTCGTTCAAGAACTGGCGCGGGATGCAGGCCTCCGGCGGGCGCCGCATCAAGCGCTGCCTGTATATCGACGCCAGCGGTGTGCGCTTCCTGCGTGACGATGAAGAACTGCGCATGACCCAGGTGCACCTGCTCACCGACTACATCGGGCGCAAGCAGGCTGAACTCAAGGCCTGGAACGAAGCTCAGGGGAACAGCGCGCAATTGTCGGCAAACCTGCGCCGAATGACCAACCTCGGCACCTTCCGCGCTTACGCCCTGGCGTACCTGAAAAGCCACCCGGACATCCAGCCGAACATGACCTGTATGGTGCGCCAGATGCAAACCACCGCCCAGGGCGTGCCGCTAGAAATCTACTGCTTTACCCGCACCACAGCGTGGGCGGATTACGAGCGGATCCAGGGGGATATCTTTGATTACCTGCTGGCGGTATTGCCGGAGTTTGGCTTGAGCTTGTATCAGCAGCCGAGTGGCAATGATCTGCGCGCAGGGATGTTGCCGGCGGTGCTCGGGGCCAGTCATTTGCCGGCCCCGGAAAAAATATCGATTTAACGACGCGGCCTATTGTGGGAGCGAGCTTGCTCGCGAAGGTGATGAGTCAGCAAAACAAAAGAGGTGCTGATTGACATACCGCATTCGCGAGCAGGCCCGCTCCCACAAGGGGTTCAGCGTAACAATGGCGCCTTTCGCACACCCAACCGACTGATCCACACCGCCCCCAGAATCACCAACCCACCCAAGGCCAAGCGGCCCAGCGGTTCGTGCTGGCTCCAGATCAGCAGGTTCAGCAGCAGCCCCACCGGCACATGCAGATTGTTCATCACCGCCAAGGTGCCGCCATGGACCAGGCAGGCGCCTTTGTTCCACCAATACATCCCCAGGGCGGTGCTGACCAGTCCAAGAAACACCAGCACGCCCCATTGCAGCGGTGCTTCCGGCAGAAAGTTCGACTTGCCGAACAGCAGGAACGCCGGCAACACCACCAGCAACGCGCCCACGTAAAAGTAACCAAAGCGTCGGTAGTGCGGCAAATCACTGGGATAACGAGCGACCAAGTGCTTGTACATCACCTGCCCGGCGGCGTAGGTGAAGTTGGCCAGTTGCAACAGCAGGAAGCCCCCAAGGAAGTGCGGGGTGATCTGGTCGAAACGGATCACCGCCGCGCCGGCTACCGCCACCAACGCGGCGATCAACGCCCAGGGGTTGAAACGGCGGTTGAGGGCATCTTCGATAAGGGTCACGTGCAGCGGCGTGAGAATGGTGAACAGCAGCACCTCCGGCACCGTGAGCACGCGAAAGCTCAGGTACAGGCACACGTAGGTCACGCCAAACTGCAGCGCGCCAATCACCAGCATGCCGCGCATGAAGGCTGGCTCCACCGAACGCCAGCGCGTCAGCGGGATAAATATCAGCCCGGCCAGCAACACGCGCACCAGCACGGCAAAGTAGCTGTCGACGTGACCGGCGAGGTATTCGCCGATCAAGCTGAAGGAAAATGCCTGAATCAGAGTGACAACCAGTAGATAGCCCATGCGCGCCTCATTTCGAATGGGCGGGACATTAAAGGTTTTCGACGATTGAAGAAACTCGGGGCAAAAAAAACCCGACCTCGCTAATGCGTCAGTCGGGCAGGAGCACTCAGGAGCAAAAAGTGCAAAGGGAGGTTCGATACGCGTACTTGAAGGGTTGCGTGGAGCTAGATAAACATCGAGGGATTATCTGGCGATTAAAAGATCAGGCGACCTGTGCCAGCAGCGCCTTGGCGTGGTTAATGCCTTTTTCCTGGAAGTCCCCACTCAGGTTCACCCCTTCGGCGTGAATGAAGGTGACGTCGTGAATCCCGATGAATGCCATAACCTGACGCAGGTAGGGTTCCTGGTGATCGGAGGTGGCACCCGTGTGGATGCCGCCGCGCGCGGTGAGCACGATGGCGCGCTTGCCGGCCAGCAAACCCTGAGGGCCGGTGGCGGTGTATTTGAAGGTCACACCCGCACGCAACACGTGATCCAGCCAGGCCTTGAGGGTGCTGGGGATGGCAAAGTTGTACATCGGTGCAGCCATCACCAATACGTCGGCCGCCAGCAGTTCGTTGGTCAATTCGTCGGAGCGCTCCAGGGACGCCTGCTCGTTGCCGTTGCGTTGATCCGCAGGTTTCATCCAGCCGCCGAGCAAGTTGGCGTCCAGGTGCGGGACCGGGTTGAGGGCCACGTCACGCACAGTGATCTGATCCGCCGAGTGGGCGGCCTGCCATTGGCTGATGAACTGCCGGGTGAGTTGGCGGGAAATCGAATCCTGCTGGCGGGCGCTGCTTTCGATGATCAGAACATTGGACATGGCTTTGTAGGCTCCATCTGTAATTGCTGTAATTCGATGGAGTGAAGATTAAACAGAGCCAATTCGATTAAAAAGCGCAAAAAACTGCTATAACCCATCTATAAATCTGCTTATAAACGGAGTATCGCTGTCGGCATGCTCCGCTCTCGGGTTACTTCGGCGCGCAAGCCAAGGCGATGCGCATCTTGATAATGGCGCGGTTGAACTTGGCCGTGGTGTTCGTGCTTTTTCCCGCCGGCACCGTGACCGTACGGCGACGCGGTGATTCCGGGCCGTTGGTGAAGGTTACCGAGCATACGGCGTCAATCGTGCCGTAGTTATTGAGCTGGATCGAACTGATATCGCCGTCCACATCGTAGGTGGTGTAATCGATACTGACGCCGTCGATCTTTTTTTTGACGTCGATGGGGTAGGCAAATGCGCTCATCGGCAGCAGCGCCAGCAACACACAACAGAATTTTCTCATTCGGCAGTCTCCAATAAGGGCTGTCAGCTTAGGACAAGAGGAACCCATCTTGAAAGCGCCCCGCGTTACCCTCGATCAGTGGCGCACGTTGCAAGCCGTGGTCGACCATGGCGGCTTCGCCCAGGCGGCCGAAGCGCTGCACCGTTCGCAGTCTTCGGTGAGCTACACCGTGGCCCGCATGCAAGACCAGCTCGGTGTACCGCTGCTGCGCATTGATGGGCGCAAGGCGGTGCTCACCGACGCCGGTGAAGTGCTGTTGCGCCGCTCCCGGCAACTGGTGAAAAACGCCAGCCAGCTGGAAGACCTCGCGCACCATATGGAGCAGGGCTGGGAAGCCGAGGTCCGTCTGGTGGTGGACGCGGCCTATCCGAACGCGCGCCTTGTACGCGCCCTCTCCGCCTTCATGCCGCAGAGCCGTGGTTGCCGCGTGCGCCTGCGTGAGGAGGTGCTGTCGGGCGTTGAAGAGCTGCTGATTGAAGGCGTGGCCGACCTGGCGATTTGCGGCTTTAGCATCCCCGGCTACCTGGGCACGGAAATGAGCGATGTGGAATTTGTCGCCGTGGCCCACCCCGAGCACACCCTGCACCGCATGAATCGCGAACTGAGTTTCCAGGACCTGGAAAGCCAGATGCAGGTGGTGATCCGCGACTCCGGTCGCCAGCAACCGCGCGATGTGGGCTGGCTCGGCGCCGAACAGCGCTGGACCGTCGGCAGCCTGGCCACCGCCGCCGCCTTTGTGGGCAGCGGCCTGGGCTTTGCCTGGTTGCCTCGGCATATGATCGAACGTGAACTCACCGAAGGCGTGCTCAAGCAGCTACCCTTGGAACAAGGTGGCAGCCGCCACCCCACGTTCTACCTGTATTCCAACAAAGACAAACCCTTGGGGCCGGCGACGCAGATCCTCGTGGAACTGCTGCGCGCCTTTGACACGGCACCCCTGGACGCGCCTTTCGCCGCCCCCCGGCAAGCCTGAAACGGAGTTCATGCATGGCCTGGTTCGACCACGAAGGATGCAGCCTGCACTACGAAGAATACGGCCACGGCACCCCGCTGATCCTGATCCACGGCCTGGGCTCAAGTTGCCAGGATTGGGAGCTGCAGATTCCGGTGCTGGCCAAACATTACCGCCTGCTCGTGGTGGATGTGCGCGGTCACGGGCGCTCGGATAAACCGCACGAACGCTACAGCATCCAGGGCTTCACCTTTGATCTGCTCGCGCTGATCGAACACCTGGACCTGCCGCCCGCCCATGTGGTGGGTTTATCCATGGGCGGCATGATTGCCTTCCAACTGGCGGTGGATGAACCGGCGCGGGTCAAGAGCCTGTGCATCGTCAACAGCGCGCCGGAGGTGAAGGTACGCAGCGCCGATGATTACTGGCAGTGGGCCAAGCGCTGGAGCCTGGCGCGCGTGTTCAGCCTCGCCACTATCGGCAAGGCGCTGGGCGACCGCTTGTTTCCCAACCCGCACCAGGCCGACCTGCGCCGCAAGATGGCCGAACGCTGGGCAAAAAACGACAAACGTGCTTATCTCGCCAGCTTCGATGCGATTGTAGGCTGGGGTGTGCAGGAACGCCTTTCGAGGATTGCCTGTCCAACCCTGGTCATCAGCGCCGACCACGACTACACCCCCGTGGCGCAAAAAGAAAACTATGTAAAACTGCTGCCCGATGCGCGACTGGTGGTGATCAGAGATTCCCGCCATGCCACGCCCTTAGATCAACCTGAAGTCTTTAACGCCACGCTGCTCGATTTTCTAAAGACAGTCGAAACCACTACCCAGGATCATTGACCCATGCTGAAAAAAATCGCCTTTCTTGCCGGTTCTGTTTTGTTCGCTGCCAACCTGATGGCGGCCGAACCCGCCAAGGCGCCTCACGTACTGATCACCACCACCAACGGCGACATTGAAATCGAACTGGACCCGGTCAAGGCCCCGATCAGCACCAAGAATTTCCTGGCCTATGTCGACAAGGGCTTCTACAACAACACGATTTTCCACCGTGTGATCCCGGGCTTCATGGTCCAGGGCGGTGGGTTCACCCAATCGATGTCGCAAAAGCCAACCGAAGCGCCGATCAAGAACGAAGCCAGCAATGGCCTGCATAACGTACGTGGCACCTTGTCCATGGCGCGCACCAGTGATCCGGATTCGGCCACCAGCCAGTTCTTCATCAATGTGGCCGACAACGCTTTCCTCGACCCAGGCCGTGATCGCGGTTATGCCGTATTCGCCAAAGTGGTCAAGGGCATGGACGTGGTCGACGTGATCGTCAATTCGCAGACCACCACCAAGCAAGGCATGCAGAACGTGCCTATCGATCCTGTCTACATCAAGTCGGCCAAGCGCATCGACTGAGGTCTGCAGGAAGCTCCGTGCGCAGCCCACAAGGCTGCGCGCGCATTTGAACAGGAGAGCCCGCCAGGCGGGCGTCAACCCTAATGCTCTATCGTCGTTTTGAACAACTGATCGATATTTTCCGCGACGCGCCAAGCGCCGCCCCGCCCGATAAAGTCCTGCCGTTCTACCTCTACTACCTGCGCCAGGTGTGGCCGTGTTTTGCCGCGCTGTTGGTGGTGGGCTTGATCGGCGCATTGATCGAAGTCGCGCTGTTCAGCTACCTGAGCCGTATCATCGACCTGGCCCAAGGCACGCCGCCCGCCAACTTCTTCCAGGTCCACAGCACCGAGCTGATCTGGATGGCCGTAGTTGCCCTGTTGCTGCGTCCGATCTTCGGCGCCCTGCACGACCTGCTGGTGCACCAGACCATTAGCCCCGGCATGACCAGCCTGATCCGCTGGCAGAACCATAACTACGTACTCAAGCAGAGCCTGAACTTCTTCCAGAATGACTTCGCCGGGCGTATCGCCCAGCGCATCATGCAAACCGGCAACTCGCTGCGTGACTCTGCCGTGGCTGCGGTGGACGCGATCTGGCACGTGGCGATCTACGCCATCAGTTCCCTGGTGCTGTTTGCCGAGGCCGACTGGCGCCTGATGATCCCACTGGTGAGCTGGATCATCTGCTACAGCCTGGCATTGCGCTATTTCGTGCCCCGCGTGAAGGAGCGCTCGGTGATTTCGTCCGAGGCGCGCTCCAAACTGATGGGCCGCATCGTCGATGGCTACACCAACATCACCACCTTGAAGCTGTTTGCCCATACTCAATCCGAGCAGGAATACGCCAAGGAAGCGATCATCGAGCAGACTGAAAAAACCCAGCTGGCCAGCCGCGTGGTGACCAGCATGGACGTGGTGATCACCACCATGAACGGCCTGCTGATTGTCACCACCAGCGGCCTGGCGCTGTGGCTGTGGACGCAGTCGCTGATTTCCGTGGGCGCCATCGCGCTGGCCACCGGCCTGGTCATTCGCATCGTCAACATGTCCGGCTGGATCATGTGGGTGGTCAACGGCATTTTCGAAAACATCGGCATGGTGCAGGACGGCCTGAAAACCATCGCACAGCCACTGGCCGTGATCGACCGCGACAACGCCCCGCGCCTCAGTGTGCCCCGGGGCGAAGTGCGCTTCGAGCAGGTAGATTTCCACTACGGCAAGAAGAGCGGGATCATTGGCGGCCTTAACCTTGAGATCAAGGCCGGTGAAAAGATCGGCCTGATCGGCCCGTCCGGTGCGGGCAAGTCGACGCTGGTCAACCTGTTGCTGCGACTCTACGACCTGCAAGGCGGGCGCATCCTGATCGACGGCCAGAATATCGCCGAGGTCGCCCAGGAAAGCCTGCGCGCACAGATCGGCATGATCACCCAGGACACCTCGTTGCTGCACCGCTCGATCCGCGACAATCTGCTGTACGGCAAGCCCGACGCCACCGACGAAGAACTCTGGGCCGCCGTGCACAAGGCCCGCGCCGACGAGTTCATCCCGCTGCTCTCGGACGCTGAAGGCCGTACAGGGCTGGATGCTCACGTGGGTGAGCGCGGCGTGAAACTCTCCGGTGGGCAACGCCAACGTATCGCCATCGCCCGCGTACTGCTCAAGGACGCGCCGATTTTGATCATGGACGAAGCCACGTCAGCCCTGGACTCGGAAGTGGAAGCGGCGATCCAGGAAAGCCTGGAGACCTTGATGAAAGGCAAGACGGTGATTGCGATTGCGCACCGCTTGTCGACCATTGCACGGATGGACCGCCTGGTGGTGCTGGAGAAGGGCCTGATTGCCGAGAGTGGCAGCCATGCCGAGTTGCTGGCGCATGGGGGGTTGTATGCGCGGTTGTGGCAGCACCAGACGGGTGGCTTCGTCGGTATCGACTGAAACAACACCGCGATCCCCTGTGGGAGCCGCAATCGTGCTGTACGCAGTGCACTGCCCACACGGGCGCGGAAGTAAATCTGCAGGGAGCATCACTGATTTACTGATTCGGTAGAGCGATCTATCAAGGACGTGTTGCACGTGTTCAAGCGTTCAGTCACAGCGGGGTTAGGTACGGTTTGGTTGGTGTTGGCCGCGTGTTGGCGGAAGGTTTCGGGCCAGGGAATTACCGGTGTACATCGTGGCGCAGGTTGTCAGCGGGGTTTGTCAGAAGGGCTGACTTCTATTAAAACGTAAATAGTCGTGATGAAAATATAATAAAAAAAAGCGCGTTTTTTTGCGTAAACAGAATTGTAGCCTAGGGTTTATCATTGTTTACCTTGCATAAACATGAGCGAATTCAGCGCGCGTTCATGTTGCGCAAACAGGCACTCTCAACTTCGGTTCGGGCGAACAAGTTCAGCAGTCCCGAACTGCAAGTGGCACACGACTGCATTGCGCGTTTGAAAGGTGAGAACGAGCGTCTACAGAGGGAGAATGATCGGCTACTCGAACAATTTGTACGGTGGGCCTACAACGCTTACAGCCGGGATTGGATGAGCAGTTTCCATCCCACCCTCTACCCACCATCAATCGACAGCAGATTCCAAAGCTGTAACAGCCTGCAATCGAAAACGACCATATTCACATGCTCATAATGCAAATTATTTCAACGATGTTTAAACTCAGTAGTTACAGGTTGCTCACGACAATGTGCAACATAATATTTCGCTACCGCTGCCGCAATCGTATAAACCACGATCAACTCAAGTAGCTTTCTACCTGTTCTTCCGCGAAAAGCTGCTCGTTAACTGAGGGTGCGCAAACCCCCTCATTTCCTGATAAGCAAACTAACGATACGAGCTTTCGTCAGGTAAACTCTTACTTGCTGAGACTTTGCGTTCGGCACCCTGCGGGGCCCGTTCCGCGTGGACTGCAAAGGGCTGTGAGGGTGGTATGGCACTGCCATGCAAATCAACATCAGACAGATCTCATAGTATTTCGGTAATTTCCTACATACAAAATTGAATTCATAAAGACTCATGAGTATTTCATAACGCTTGATTATTTATTGATTGTTTTTAATCTTGTGAGCTGACTAGAATCCTCCTCGGTAATTTCCTACCACGCAATACACCAAATAGTAATTTTGCTCTGAGCTGCCTGGTTTTCGTGATGGCGTTCTTCCGTCTCGTAGAGTTATGTCTGGAGGATGTATGGCTTCAAACAGCTTTCAAAATGAAGTGCCCAAGGCACGGGTCAATATCAAGCTCGATTTGCACACCGGCGGGGCACAGAAAAAAATTGAATTACCACTGAAGCTGATGGTGATGGGCGATTACAGCAACGGTAAAGAACAGCGCTCGTTATCAGAAAGAAGCAAGGTAGGCATTAATAAAAACAACTTCGACAGTGTCTTAGCTGAGTTTTCTCCAAGCTTGAAATTGGCGGTGGAAAATACCCTGGTCGATGATGACGCCGACACCGCTGTCGCGTTGAATTTCCAGAGCATGAAAGATTTCGAGCCAGAGCAGGTAGCGCGGCAAATTCCGCAACTGCGAGCCCTGCTGGCGATGCGCAATCTGCTACGCGACCTCAAATCCAACCTGTTGGACAACGCGACCTTCCGCCACGAGCTGGAACGCATCCTCAGAGATGACGCGCTGAGTGACGAGCTACGAGTCGAACTGGCCGCTCTGGCACCACAAGAAGATCGTTAATTGCCCTCGGTTCGTTAATAAGGAAGTTTTTACCATGTCCGCAGAACAATCATCCGCACCCTCGCAGTTGACTAAAACCCACGACGCAGACAGCGGCCAAGGTATCTATGGCGCTTTGTTCGCCAAGATCAACCTCAGCCCGGTTGCGCAGTTGAGTGGCATCGAAGCGTTTCAAAACTCCGAGGCCCTGTCCGAAGCGTCTGCGGATGAACGGGTCACTGCGGCCGTCAGTGTCTTCCTGGACCTGCTCAAACAGTCGTCACATAAAGTCGAGCGCCTAGACAAAGCCCTGCTGGATGAACACATTGCGTCGTTGGACGCACAGATCAGCCGTCAACTCGACGCGGTCATGCATCATCCCGACTTTCAGCGTGTCGAGTCGACTTGGCGCGGCGTGAAATCGTTGATTGACCAGACCGATTTCCGCCAGAACGTGCGTATCGAACTGTTGGATATCAGCAAGGATCATCTGGTCCAAGACTTCGAAGATGCGCCTGAAATTGCCCAAAGCGGTCTGTATCTGCACACCTACACCCAGGAATACGACACCCCGGGTGGCGAGCCGATTGCAGCGGCGATTTCCAACTACGAGTTCAATCGCGGCCCGCAGGATATTGCTCTTTTGCGTAATATCTCCAAAGTGGCAGCAGCGGCGCACATGCCGTTCATTGGTTCCGTAGGTCCTGCGTTCTTTGGCAAGCAGTCGATGGAAGAAGTGGCGGCGATCAAAGATATCGGCAACTACTTTGACCGGGCCGAATACATTAAGTGGAAGGCGTTCCGCGACAGCGACGACTCCCGTTACATCGGTTTGCTCATGCCCCGCGTGCTGGGTCGTCTGCCGTATGGCCCGGACACTGTCCCGGTGCGCAGCTTTAACTATAGCGAAAGCGTCAAGGGCCCGGATCACGAGAAATACCTGTGGACCAACGCTTCGTTCGCTTTCGCCGCCAACATGGTCAAGAGCTTTATCACCAACGGTTGGTGCGTACAGATTCGCGGACCGCAATCGGGTGGCGCAGTCACCGATCTGCCGATTCACCTGTACGACCTGGGCACTGGCAACCAGGTGAAGATTCCTTCCGAGGTAATGATTCCGGAAACCCGCGAATTCGAATTCGCCAACCTCGGGTTCATCCCACTGTCGTACTACAAGAACCGCGACTACGCGTGTTTCTTCTCGGCCAACTCGGCGCAAAAGCCGGCGCTGTATGACACTGCTGACGCCACGGCCAACAGCCGAATCAATGCGCGTCTGCCGTACATCTTCCTGCTGTCGCGCATCGCCCATTACCTGAAGCTGATCCAGCGCGAAAACATCGGGACGACCAAGGACCGCCGTTTGCTGGAACTGGAGCTGAACAAGTGGATCGGTGGCCTGGTCACCGAAATGACCGACCCTGGCGACGACTTGCAAGCCTCCCACCCGCTGCGCGATGCCAAGGTGACGGTAGAAGACATCGAGGACAACCCTGGCTTCTTCCGCGTCAAGCTGTACGCGGTGCCGCACTTTCAGGTCGAAGGCATGGACGTGAACTTGTCGCTGGTTTCGCAGATGCCCAAGGCAAAAGCCTAAGCCACTTCGTAGGGAAATGATGTCATGAAGATCGACCGCCCCCTGTGGGCTGCGGGGGCCTTACTGTCCCCGCAACAATTCCAGCAGCAGGCACGCTGGGAGGCCTGGGCTAACGAGAGTGTGGCCCATCTGTCTCTGGTACACCCCTGGGGTGTTCAGGGGGTGGCGTTCGACCTGCAAGCCTTACGCCTGGGTAAGCTCAAGGCCACTCATGTGCGGGTGCGTATGCCTGATGGCACGTTGGTCGATACCGACCATGTGGATCGGTTGCCAGCCGCCCTGGAGTTGGCTCGCCTGCTGCCCGATGACGCCCAAGAGGCTACGTTGCTCTTGGCGTTGCCACTGGAACAAGCCAATGGCAATAACTGTGTGTTCGACGGAGCGAGGGCCGAGCGGCCAACGCGTTATCGCCAGGATTGGCGGCAAGTGCAGGATATCTACGCCGACGAGGTGCAGTCGATTGGCGTGCTGGAGCACGCCCTGACCCTGCGCTTGGCTGACGACGAAAATGCCGATTACCTGACCTGTCCGATCGTACGTCTGGTGCGTGACGGACAGGGCGAGTGGAACCTTGATCCTGATTATGTGCCGCCGTTACTCAGCTTCGCGGCCCATCCAGGGCTGCTGACCCAGCTCGATAACCTGCTGACCCAATTGTCCGCCAAGCGGCAACGGCTGATGGGCATGCGCCGCGAGAGCAATCAGCGCATGGCGGATTTTGCCGTGGCCGATGTGTCGTTGTTCTGGTTGCTCAATGCATTGAACACCTACCAACCGGTACTGGCCGACCTCAAGGTACATCCGGCACGGCACCCCGAACAGGTGTACCTGGAGCTGATCAAGCTGGCCGGCAGCCTGCTGACTTTTTCGCTGGAGCAGGACCTGGACTGTATTCCTGCTTACCGACACGAACAGCTGGAAAGTGTATTCCCGCCCCTGATGCGCACCATCTCCACCTTGCTGGAAGCCAGTCTGCCGTCGCGGGTTATTGCCCTGGAGTTGGAGGAAGTGGGGGCTAATCGCTGGCAAGTCACACTCAACGATGCACGCCTGCGTGAGAGGGACGGTGCTGACTTCTACCTGTCGGTGCGCTGCCGAATGCCGGCGGCACAGTTGCAGAGCCAGTTCCCGCGCCTGTGCAAGGTGGGGACGCCGGACGATGTCGATTACCTGGTCAACGCAGCCCTCGACGGTGTGCCGTTGCAGCCGCTCAGCCATGTGCCAGCAGCCATTCCATTGCGCCTGGAAAACCAGTACTTCGCCCTTGATCTGGGCCATGCCAAAGGGCAAGCGATGCTGGCTGAAGGGACCTGCGCGTTCTATGTGCCGAGCACGCTGGTTGACATCAAACTCGAACTGTTTGCGGTACTGCGCGCATGAATCTGACTCCCTCGAAAAAACATGCCGTCACCGCGCAGGAGCTTGATGCGCTGTTGCAAGACAGCTACCTACTGGTCGTCGAACTGCGCCAGGGCGCCTCGATACAAGATGGTCCGGAACTGTGGAAACGCTGCGAGAAGCAGGTCGAGCAGGTCCAGCAGGGGCTCAAGGATGCGAACATAAACACACGCAGCATTGAGCTGATCAGTCACGCCCTGTGTGCCTTGCTGGACGAGACCGCGCTCAGCTGTGCCAAGGGTGATGCCCATGCCCAATGGGCCAGTGAGCCCTTGCAGGCCAAGTTCTTCAATCGCCACCAGGCCGGTGAGTTTTTGTATGAAGACATGCGCGAATCACTTCGCCAGCCCTCGCCTGACGTACTGGTACTGACAGCCTTTCAGCGGGTCCTGATGCTCGGCTTTCAGGGCCGGTACCGTAACGTGGGCGATCCCGAGCGTGAGCAACTGCTGGACGCGTTGAATGCACGGGTCGCCCCCCTGGCGCTCAACCAGGCGGTCATGACCCAGGGCATCGGCCATCGAATGAATCCTCTGCGTGGGTTGCGATCTCCACTGGTTCATATCCTGGCGGCGGGCCTGTTACTGATCGGTGCTTGGTGGGGGTTGGATCACTGGCTGGGCAGTCTGATCGCCACGCTTGTACCTGGCCAGGCGTGAGTGGTGGTATGACGCTCAAGCTGACACAAAACCTTTGGCTGTGGGGCGGCACGCTTGCCTTGATGCTGCTGATGGTCATACCGTTCGCCGGCTGGATAAGTGCCGTGGCGGCATTGGTCGTTGTGATCGTGGTCGCCTGGGCCTGGGTCCGGGTGGGACGCCGTTTTGCACGGCAGGGCCAGCAGTTGGTGTTGGTCGGCGATACCTTCCTGCCACCGACTGCCTACCGTCAGCCGGTGATATTGGTCTGTGGCGATGGCCTGAGTGGTCTATTCGGTGCGGTGCCAGCTGACCAATTGGCCCTGCGCACCACCTCGCAGGGGTGTTATGTGCGTATCCCCAGCCTTGAGCAACTATTACCGATCATCACGGGCATCCAGGCCTTTCGCCCGGACTGGGGTGGGCAACTTAGCGTCATGTTTGTTGCCAACCCCGGCGAGCACACCGACGCCGCAGAGCTTGCGGGTCAGGTGCGCGTCTTTTGCCATCAGCTCGCCCTGGTGCGCAAGCGCGGCCTGGCACTGCCGCTAATGCTGGTGAGTTATGTGCAAGCCGCAAAAGGCGAAAGGACCTGGTTCAGTTGGGAGGCCGGTCAACCCAGCCCTCTGGTGCGCGAGGCTGGTGCCTGTATCAGCCTGACCGACTGGCAGCGGCAGGCCGCCGACAGTGCAACCTACGCCGCACGTTTGTGCAGGAGCGTTCAGGTCAGCAGCGTGGCGACGTGGCTGAAGGAAACACTACTTCCGCACTTCGAGCCCCGTGACACTCATCACCCACTGGCCTGCGCCATCACCCTGGTACCGGTTCTACCCCTACAGGTCGCCGGCAATCTATGGCAACAATGGTTACGTGACAAGGTGGGGTTGAGTGATGCCGGGCAACCGCTGGTGGAGGTAAGTCCGGCTTTACCGTTTCCTGATCCCTTGCTGAATCTGCTGCCGCTCCACGCCCGACGCTCCCCAGCCCTGTGGGCAAGTGTAGTGGCGTGCTGGTTGTTTGCGGTAGCTGGCGTCGTGGCCCTGGCCAGCTCGGCATGGCAGAACAACCTGCTGCTGCGGCAGGTCAGTGACGACTTGCGACGCTATGCCTCCATTCCCCCAGCCGAGCGTCGTGACCAACCCCAATTCGTCTTGCGTGAAAACGCTGTTGCAGTGTTGCGCCAAGATGCCAGTCGCCTGGACGACTACTACCGACAGGGCGAACCGCTGGCACTGGGCCTGGGACTGTATCGCGGCGAAATTTTGCGCCAGCCGCTGTTGGCGACCATCGCCAGTCATCGACAACCGCCCAAAGCCCCCCCGCTTGCGAAGGTTCCCAACCCGGTGCGCCTGGACAGCCTGTCACTGTTCGGCACGGGCAGCGCTGAACTTAAGGCTGGCTCGACCAAGGTGCTGATCAACGCCCTGGTCAACATCAAGGCCCAGCCAGGCTGGCTGATTGTTATTGCCGGGCATACCGATGTCACCGGCAGCCCCGAGCAAAACCTTGAACTGTCCCGCGCCCGCGCCGCCTCGGTGCGTGACTGGATGCAGCGCATGGGCGACATCCCCGACAGTTGTTTTGCGGTCCAGGGCTTTGGTGCCAACCAGCCAGTGGCCAGCAATGACACCGAGGTTGGGCGTGCTGCCAACCGTCGCGTCGATATCCGTCTGGTGCCGGAGGTGGGGGCCTGTGCGTTGCCCACAGCGGTGCTGGACAGACACCCCCGGCCGCATCCAGCGGCATTCAAATTTTGAGAAAAGGAGCTTTACATGGCTATTCCCGTTTACCTCTGGCTGCAAGATGACGGCGGTGCTGAAATCAAAGGGTCCGTGGACGTACAAAAGCGCGAAGGCAGTATCGAGGTCATCGCCCAGGACCACAGCCTGTACATCCCCACCGACAACAACACCGGCAAGCTGACTGGCACCCGGGTGCACACCCCGTTCCTGTTCTCCAAGGAAATCGATGCGTCCAGTCCTTACCTGTACAAGGCGGTGACCACTGGCCAGACCCTCAAGAGCGCCGAGTTCAAGTGGTACCGCATCGATGACGCCGGCCAGGAAGTCGAGTACTTCATCACCAAGCTGGAAAACGTCAAGGTCGTAAAAGTCGCGCCGAAAATGCACGACGTCAAAGACCCGAGCAAGGAAAAGCACAACCACCTGGAGCAGATCGAGCTGCGTTACGAGAAGGTCACCTGGACCTACAAAGACGGCAACATCATTCACTCCGATTCCTGGAACGAACGCCAGAGCGCCTGATGCGAGAAGGCCAGCAGGCGGGTTTCCGTCTGCTGGTTCGCGGTGTGCAGGGTTGAGCGTCCGCTCGCGGGCGCTGAGCCAAACACATCGAACTGTCTGTGCTGTAGACGGCACACCGAAAATCCACAACAGGGATGTATCCCATGGCTCAGAGTTCTGCCCGTTTGCTTCGCCGCCTCAACCCCTATTGCGCTCAGGCACTGAGCGCGGCGGCATCCTTGTGCCAGAGCCGCGCCCATGGGCTGATCAGTATCGAGCACTGGTTGCTCAAGTTGCTGGAGCAGGGCGAAGGCGACCTGACCCTCATCGCCCGTCGCTACGAATGGGATATGGATGCACTCTGGCGCGGCCTGCTCGATCACCTCGACAGTCTGCCGCGCAGTGTGCAGGCCAAGCCGCAGCTGTGTGGCAAGCTGCAACAACTGATCAAGAACGCCTGGTTGCAGGCATCCCTGGATGGCAACAACGACACGTTGCGCTCGGCCCACCTGCTCGGCGCACTGCTGGAGACGCCCAGCCTGCTCACCTGTGATGCCGCCTGGCCGCTGCTCAGTATCAGCGACACCCAGTTACAGCGGTTATTCGAAATGCTCGACCAGCATTCCGAAGAGCGGCCACAGGTGCAACAAGAGGCCGTGCTGAACCGAACCGAGACCTCTGTAACACAGGCTTCATCCAGTGCGGACAAGTCAGAAGCCCTGAAAGTCATCTTGGACAAATTCACCCACGACGTTACCGCTAAGGCCTGGGCGGGACAGATCGATCCGGTGTTCGGCCGTGACGATGAGATTAGGCAGGTCATCGACATTCTCAGTCGCCGGCGCAAGAACAACCCGATCTTGGTGGGTGAACCCGGGGTGGGTAAAACCGCGCTGGTTGAAGGCCTTGCATTGCGCATCGTTGAAGGCAATGTCCCTGACAGCCTCAAGCCTGTCAGTGTTCGCACGCTGGATCTGGGCCTGCTGCAGGCCGGCGCCGGGGTGAAAGGCGAGTTCGAACAACGCCTGAAAAACGTCATCGACGCCGTGCAGCAATCGCCTCACCCGGTACTGCTGTTTATCGACGAAGCGCACACCCTGATCGGCGCCGGCAACCAGGCCGGCGGTGCTGACGCCGCCAACCTACTCAAGCCTGCCCTGGCGCGCGGCGAGTTGCGCACCATCGCAGCCACGACCTGGAGCGAATACAAACAGTATTTTGAACGTGACGCCGCCCTGGAACGACGTTTCCAGATGGTCAAGGTCGACGAACCGGATGACGCCAACGCCAGCCTGATGCTGCGCGGCCTCAAGGCGCGTTATGCCAGCCACCATGGCGTGCATATTCTGGACGCTGCGGTACAGGCGGCGGTCAACCTGTCGCGGCGCTACCTGACCGGCCGCCAACTGCCGGACAAGGCCGTCGACCTGCTGGATACCGCCAGCGCAAGGGTACGCATGAGCCTCGATTGCGAGCCCCAGGCGCTGGTCCGCATCAAGGCCCGGCAGACCGCCCTGGAGCTGGAGCGTCAAGCCCTAGAAGAAGATCAACAACTGAGTGGCAGCTCCGCAGGCGAGCGTTTGGCGATCATCGCTGCGCAACACGCCGACCTGCACCGCCAGCAACTAGAGCTTGAGGAGCAATACCGCCGCGAACTCGACCTCACCCAACAACTGCTTGATGCCCGTCAGGCCGAACCGCCACGGATGGACGCTTGCCTGCACCTGCAACAACAACTGAGCGACGCCCAGGGCAACCAGCCATTGCTCTCCCTGGACGTTGACGCCCGCAGCGTGGCCG
This sequence comes from Pseudomonas sp. RA_15y_Pfl1_P11, assembly GCF_963970975.1. Taxonomy (NCBI): domain Bacteria; kingdom Pseudomonadati; phylum Pseudomonadota; class Gammaproteobacteria; order Pseudomonadales; family Pseudomonadaceae; genus Pseudomonas; species Pseudomonas sp. RA_15y_Pfl1_P11. The sequence goes on along the minus strand of NZ_CAXAOY010000016.1, from coordinate 145,633 downwards.
AAGTGATTGCCGACTGGACCGGCGTGCCGCTGGGCAGCTTGCTAAAGGACGAACAAGCCAACCTGCTGGAGCTGGAGCAACAACTGGGTGAACAAGTGATCGGCCAGGACCACGCCCTCGGCGCCTTGGCCCAACGCCTGCGTGCGGCCAAGACCGGACTCACGGACGAGAAGGCACCGCTGGGTGTGTTCCTGCTGGTGGGCACCAGTGGCGTCGGCAAGACCGAAACCGCCCTGGCCCTGGCCGACAAGCTGTTCGGTGGCGAAAAATCACTGATCACCATCAACCTCTCGGAATACCAGGAAGCCCACACGGTCAGCCAGCTCAAAGGCTCGCCGCCCGGTTACGTCGGTTATGGCCAGGGCGGTGTGCTCACTGAAGCGGTGCGTCAACGTCCTTACAGCGTGGTGCTACTCGATGAGGTAGAAAAAGCGCACCGCGACGTCCTCAATCTTTTTTATCAAGTCTTCGACCGTGGCTGCATGCGTGATGGCGAAGGACGGGAAATCGACTTTCGTAATACGGTCATTCTGATGACCTCCAACCTGGGTAGCGATGAACTGCAAGCCTGCCTGCAAGAGTTCCCCGGCGCGCCGGACAGCATTCTGCACGAGCTGCTGCGCCCGATCCTGCGCGAGCACTTCCAGCCGGCCCTGTTGGCGCGCTTCCAGACTTTGATCTACCGCCCGCTGCAAGCCGACGCCCTCAAAAACATCGTCGCGATCAAGCTTGCTCAGGTCGCCAAACGTCTGCAGCGCCACTACGGGTTGGATTGCCAGATCGACGCAGCCCTCAACGAGGCCCTGGTGACCGCCTGCCTGCTGCCTGACACGGGAGCGCGCAACATCGACAGTCTGCTCAATCAGCAGATCCTGCCGGTGCTCAGTCAGCAATTGCTGCAACGCCAGGCCGCCCAGCAGAAAATCCTCGGCGTGACCCTGGGCTACAGCGATGAAGAAGGCATTGTGCTGAATTTCACAGACACCCAAGACGCGACATTACCCGTCGCCATGGAGGTCTGAACATGCTCAACGAACTGCGCACTTTCTTCGATCACAGCCGTCACACACTCACCGTTCGCGACGTTGACGCACGGCTCGACGTTCTCGCTTTCGAGGGTTCAGAGGCCCTGAGCCAACCGTTCAACTACCGTGTTGAATTCACCTGCTTCGACAGCGATATCGGCGCCGAAAAAATCCTCGGCCAGAACGCCTGTTTCAGCCTGCACGGTGCACCGCACAACCTGCCGTTTTTGGGCCTGAGTGCGCCCAAGGTCAAGCCACTGCGCACGCTGCACGGTGTGGTCACCGGATTTAAACGCCTGTCCGGCTCCATTGATGAAGCCCGCTACGAAATCACCCTCGAACCACACCTGGCGCTGCTTGGCCAAGGCCGGCAATTTCGGATCTACCAACACCAGTCGGTGCCGCAGATCGTCGAAAGTATTCTGCGTACCCGCCACGATTTTGAAGGCCAGGACTTTCTCTTCAACCTAGTGCGTGAATACCCCAAGCGCGAACAAGTCATGCAGTACGGCGAAAGCGATCTGGCCTTCATCAACCGTCTGCTGGCCGACGTCGGCATCTGGTACCGCTTCACCCGTGACGAGCGCCTGAACATCGACGTGGTGGAGTTTCACGATGACCAACGTCACTATCAGTTCGACGTCGCGCTGGCGTACCGCCCTCAGTCGGGCCTAAGCAGCAGCGGGCAGGATGGCGTGTGGGCCTTGCAATCCAGCCATCAAGTCGTAGAAAAACACGTCAACATCCGCGCCTACCATCACCGTGTTGCCACGGCCCACCTGAATGGCGATGTTGATCAAACCCGTGGTGCCAGCACCACCTACGGTGAGGCCTACCACTACGCCGAACCGTACACCGTACTGGGTGATCCCTATGCCCATGACGAAGACCTGCAAAGCGAAAGCGGTTTTTTCTATGCGCGCCTGCGTCACGAGCGTTACCTTAATGGCCAGACTCAACTCAGCGGTGTTAGCAGCAGCGCCACCCTGGCGCCGGGTCAGGTGCTCAAGATCTCAGGCGGCGCGCCGCAAGCGTTTGGCCCTGGTGCGGTCATTACCCAGTTGACCACGCGTGCCGCTCGGGATCGCAGTTTTGAAGTCAGCTTTGAGGCAATCCCTTACTCGGAAACGGTGTGCTTTCGCCCAGCGCTGCACAGCAAACCGCAAATCGCCGGCACCGTTCCGGCCCGCGTCACCAGCCCGCAGGAACATGACCCCTACGGTCACATCGATATCGAGGGTCGCTACAAAGTTAACTTTCTGTTCGACCGCGACAGCTGGAAACCCGGTGAAGAAAGCCTGTGGCTGCGTCTGGCGCGTCCCTATGCCGGCGACACCCATGGCCTGCACCTGCCGCTGATCCCCGGTACCGAAGTCGCCATTGCCTTTGAACAGGGCGACCCGGACCGTCCGTACATCGCCCATGCCTTACACGACAGCCAGCACCCTGACCACGTGACGCTGGGTAAACGCGACTACACGCGCAACGTGCTGCGCACGCCAGCCAACAACAAGCTGCGCATGGAAGACCTGCGCGGGCAGGAGCACATCAAGCTCAGTACCGAGCACAGCGGCAAGAGCCAACTCAACCTCGGGCACCTGGTCGATGCGCAAAAGCAAAAGCGCGGTGAAGGCTTTGAACTGCGCACCGACGGCTGGGGCGCAATTCGGGGTGGGAAAGGGTTGTTTATCACTGCTGATGAACAGGCCAAGGCCACCGGTGACGTACTGACCATGGAGCCGGCTTCCAGTCAGATCCAGGGCGCGAAACAGCAAATCGCCGACTGGCAGGACATCGCTCAGGCCCACCACAGCCGCCAGCCCACTATCACCGGCTTGCAGCAGTTTCACGACAGCGCCAAAGACCTGAACGCCTCGGCCATCCTGCTCAGTGCCCCAAAAGGTATTGGTGCGGTGACCCCCGCCAGCCTCCTGCTCAAAAGCGGCGATGCGATGTACGTGCAAAGCAACGACGAAATCAACCTGGCCGCCGCGCAGCGCCTGTCCCTCCACGCGAATCAGGCCATCTCGCTACTGGCCCAGCAGGAAGGCATGCGCCTGGTGTCCGGCAAGGGACCACTGGAAATCGAATCCCACGGCGACGTGATGAATCTGATTGCCCAGCAAGACATCACCATGCAGACCGTGCAGGGCCACCTGCAACTGACGGCCAAGAACGGCATCACCCTGGCTTGTGGCGGTGGTTACATCCGTATCACCCCGGCGGGCGCCATCGACATCCACAGCCCAGGAAAGCTCAACCTTAAGGGCCAGCATGTCTGGGAAACAACCGCCAGCCAGAGTTTTCCCATGCCCGAATTGCCGCAGTCGGTGTGCGAAGAATGTCTGAAAATTGCTCAAACGCAAGCGGCGGGCGCAGTCATGCGCACCGCTGGCTGAGGGTAGAAAAATGCAAGAGCACTACACACGATGGATCGAGCAGATAGAAAGCCTTTGCGGCTCCGCGAACGTGGGGCATGTCGATGTCGTGGTTGATCAAGCAGGCTGGGATATATCCATATTACCAGCCCTTCGTCTCATGGAGCCGGGCATGTCCTGGTTTTCTTTGTTCAGCGAAACACCAGAGGAGGCACTGTTGACGCAGGCGCCCCTTCTGATGCGAATCAACCTCGACGACTGGCGGCACAAAGCCTGGCTGGAAGAGCTGGTTGAACAGGTTGGGCATCTGCCACGCCTCATGCTGTTGATTTCACCTATGCCGTTTGATGTTTTGGCTAAGTCCCTTCAGGGGCTCTCGCAGCTTGAGTGGGGAGGCCAGTCTGGATTGCTGCGCTTTTATGACCCTCGTGTAATGTCTGAAGTGTTGGCCAGCGTATTGAGCCCTGAACAGAAAGAGCAATTCCTGCGCGTGACCCTGTTCTGGAGCTGGCTGGATCGGGACCAGCAGCCTGCTTGGCAGCCTGGCACCTATCGGTCGAATCAGACCCTGGATGAAACCTTTCCTCCCATTAGCTTGGCTGACTCTCAATTTGACCGGTTGGGCAGCATCAGTGACGCACAAAATTTGCTCGCGGTTGCAAGGATGAAGTTTCCGGAACTTTCCCATGAGCAATGTTTTGCAAGTTGCTATCGGGTAGTGCTTCAAGCGAATCGGGAAAACTATTTTGGTGACTTGAAACTATACGCAAAGCTGAATTTTGACCGTGCGGATATTGCTTAGATGAGCGTCGTTAGCTATCTGTTGATCAATGCAGACATTTTTCGTACCGGACTTGAGCGCAAATAGGGAGTAGAGGATGAGCTATTTAAAAGGCAGTACTGTGTGCAAATGGGTGGGCGGTTGTTTGCTTGTGTTACTCGCTGGATGCTCGGTGGGGGAGTCCAAGTTTTTAGCGGGAAATTTGAATGGTGTGAATCACACATCAGCGGCCATTAATCACTTTTCCGTGAATGGTTATGGCGGCGCCAATATATCTCCACATGGCTATGGTGGTGGGATGTGCTGTGCGATGTTGCCAAGGCAATGGCAGCCAGGCTTGAAGCTTAAAGTGGAGTGGGAAGCTGATCCGAATCCTAATGCGCATTTACCTGCCTTGGGAACCGACGCGTACCGAGCGGCGTATGCCAAACATAAAGCCAACTACCAACAACACAGCGCCATAGTGGACCTCCCAGCTTATGAGACAGAAAAGCTGTGTTCATTAAAGGTTCACTTTCTACCATGCAATCAAATAAAGGTCACAACTGCCTGCATGGCTTATGGCCAACCTGGATATCCAATTAAAGAGCCATTGGAAATGAAGGAGCCAGCCATATGTCCGAAGTGAAGAACATTGAGTCGGTTTATGTGCCGGCCATATTTCCAAATAAAGGGCGCCTGCCCAGTGATCCGCAGAGCGTAATCGATAATTACGACCTACAAATGGCCGAGACAGAGAAGTATCGCCAGGAGTTAAATGCCCAACGCGGTTTTCGTGGTGATTCCAGGGACGTACAGAATCTGTTTATTGAAAGTGAAAACGAACAATTCCGGACACAACCGATCCAGGTTTTGAACGAAAGGCGCTTGGGGTCGGCGCTTTCCGTACCGAACTTGATAGCAAATAAGGAGTGGGGATGAGCTATTTAAAAGACAGTGTTGTGTGCCAATGGGTGGGCGGTTGTTTACTTGCGTTACTGGCTGGGTGCTCGGTGGGAGAGTCAAAGTTTTTGGCGGGCAATTTGAATGGAGTGAATCACACGTCAGCGGCCATTAATCACTTTTCCGTGAATGGTTATGGCGGCGCCAATATATCTCCACATGGCTATGGTGGTGGGATGTGCTGTGCGATGTTGCCAAGGCAATGGCAGCCAGGCTTGAAGCTTAAAGTGGAGTGGGAAACTGATCCGAATCCTTATGCGAAATCCCCTCCTTTAGGTACGGATGCATTTCGAGCCTTTATGGTAAAGCACAAAGCCAATTACCAACAACACAGCGCCATAGTGGATCTGCCTCCTTACGAAGACAGGCTGTGTGCGTTGGAAGTGCATTTTCTGCCCTGTAATAAAGTCAAGGTATCAACTTCCTGTTGGCGCTATCCATCACCAAATAGCCCAATCAAGGATCCGTTGGAAATGAAGGAGCCAGCCATATGTCCGAAGTGAAGAACATTGAGTCGGCTTATGCGCCAGCTATATTTTCAAATAAAGGGCGTTTGCCCAGTGATCCGCAAAGCGTAATCAATAATTACGACCTACAAATGGCCGAGACAGAGAAGTATCGCCAGAAGTTAAATGCCCAACGCGGTTTGCGGGGTGCTTCCACCTGCGCACGCAGCCTGCATATCAGCTTGTTCTTTGACGGTACTAACAACAACGAACCCTACGATACCCGTAAGGCCACACCGCCCCACCCGACCAATATCGCCCGGCTCTACCACGCCAGCCTGGAGCAGCCGGAAAGCGGCTACTTTCGTTATTACATCCCTGGTGTGGGAACTCCCTTCCCTGAAATTGGTGAGATGGACTTCAGCATGCGCGGGCTGGCCTTCGCCAATCGGGGTGAGGACCGGATTAATTGGGGGCTATTGCAAATTGCCGATGCACTGTCCTTCGCCCTGAACAACAAGCAGGGGTTGGATCTGCCGGTCGCCCAGGCCAAGCTCAAGACAATGGCCACTACCTGGCCGCTGACTGCATTGGGAAAAAGCAGCCGACGCCAGGCTATGGCCTCGCTGTTGGAGCCCTTGAGGGTCAAGGTCGAGACGACACAGCCCAAGGTGCTGGCGATCAAGCTGTTCGTCTATGGTTTTTCTCGTGGGGCAGCGGAGGCACGCACTTTCGTTACCTGGTTGAGCGAGCTGTTCGATACTCCGGAAGGTGCCGAAGACCCGGAGCAGGCACTATTGGGACTGCCGTTGACCATCGAGTTTCTTGGCCTGCTGGACACCGTGGCCTCGGTCGGTAGCGCCCATGCCGCGCCCTTTGCTGACGGGCATATGGACTGGGCTGATGGCACGCAGCAATTGCCTGATGTCAAAACATTCCCCGAGTGGATCAAGGTCTGCCGGCATTTTGTCGCTGCCCACGAACAACGCTTGTGCTTCCCACTGGACTCGATTCGCTACGCCGATGGCCTTTATCCCCCTTACGCCCGAGAAGTGGTCTACCCCGGCGTGCACTCGGATGTGGGCGGCGGTTACCCGCCGGAGGATCAAGGCAAGGCCCGGGGCGGTTCGGGCGAGTTGATGTCGCAGATTGTGCTGCATGACCTGTATGCGGAGGCTTTTGCGGCTGGTGCACCGTTAACGGTGCCTGAGGCGGTGTTGCCGGATAAACTGCGGCAAATTTCTCCAGCGAGACATATGGTTCTCGATACATTAGAAGAGTTTGATACCACTCCAATACTCATCGACCGCTTCAATGCCTGGCGCAGCACCCTGGGCCTAGTCGAAGAGAACACCGCACAAACTCCGCCGAACGACGAATCCCTACGTCTGGGGCATTCCCTCGAAGACGCCATGGCCGCGCAATTGGCCTGGCTCACCGGATGGCGCATCGAGCGTCTGGCCCGTGGCAGTTACGCCAATGAACCCTTCTACGGCAAGGCCATACAGACCAATGCATCGCTGCAAGAGACGCAAAAAGCCAAACGTGAGGCTGAGATCGCCGACGCCAAACGCAAGCGAAAAGAGGCCAGAGGTCAGGAGAACGAAGCACAGCTTCTGTTGGGGACGGCCAGTCCGCCCACTTACGAGCCGGTGAAGGATCAGCAGCAGATCCACGAAGCCGCTGTAGAGTTCGAACACGACTATCAAGGTTGGCGGCGCGATCAGAGCAGCGTGACGGGCTGGGTAGTCGATGTAGCGCTCAGGGACACGGTGTACCTGCTCAATGATGACGACGAGCAGCAAGAGTACGAGCGGATCAAGGCTGAGGGGGAGGTGCGCGCCAAGGAGCTCTTTGTTGAAGTTGGGACCAACAGCAATAAGTTTCGCGTCACCGATTCGCCGCAGAAAGCTGCGGTGGTCGCGCTGTTTGACGACCAGGTGCATGACTCGCGTGCCTGGTTTTTGCACGACGCTATGAGTTCACGGGAGTTGTGGGGGGATTACTTCCGTTATCGCATGGTGTATTTCGGCGGTGAGACTAATAAGCGCATGACCCCGGTGGTGGTGGCTGGGCGTGTGGTGGGCATCGCACTGGTACTGGGCGGGGTTTACAGCATCCGTCGTCATGGCTGGAAAGGTCTGGCTGGCACGCTGGGCGCTGCGTCGGTGGGTTACCAGGTGATCAACGTTGTCAGTGGCAAAGTGGAGCCTTTCCTGCCAGGGGCAGAGAAAGTCCTGCAACCGACCTTTGCGATCGGTGAGGTGGTGGCGCAGCAAACGCAAGCCATTATTGAGGGGGAAGAAGCCCTGCGCATGCAGAGCATGCTGGACTATCTGAAGCGCACTGGTGGCTTGGTCGAGCAGGCTAAGGAGCTGGTGTCATGATGCCCCTAGTACGCATGGGCGACCCATTGCATCCCTTCGGCGGTGAGGTGTTGTCGGGACACTACGAGGCCTTCGGTAAGCCGGTGGCCTGTGTGGACGATCAAGTCCGTTGCAATCTGCATGGCATGACGCACATTGTCGAAGGTACGTCGATTTCTACCATGGACGGCAAACCTGTGGCGCTGGACGGCCATCGTTGCGCGTGCGGTTGCCAGTTGGTCAGCACCCTGGCGGCAACTTCAATGATTGTCGCACCATGAACCGGCCCCCTGAGTACCCCGACTTCGTTGAGCCGGGCGCGCCGCGTTGGCGAGGTTGGTGGTTGGGGTTGGGGCTGCTGTTCGGGGTGCAATCGACAGCCTTGCTGATGCTCTGGCCCCAGGAACAACCGCGCCTGGAGTTGTGGCTGTGGAGTGCGGTGCTGCCACTGTGCTGGGCGTTGCTCCTGGCGGTGCGTGTGTTGGTGTGGCAGATCGAACCGTTCAACCGCAAGGTGTATCTGCGCACCCTGGAGGCCGCCATGCAGCGTTGGTGGCAACGGCGTTCTCTCGGTTTACCGGTGCTGGACGTGTTGTTGCTGGGGCCTGCGGGTGACATGCAAGAAGATTACCTGAACTTGATGAAAGGCATCTCATCACCCTTGGCGATACCCGGCGCCACACAGCCCATGTTGCGTTGCCCGTTGTCGTTGGGTGTGATCACCGAGCGCACCCCAGCCTTGGCCCGACACCTGGCCCGCTTGACCCTGGCGCTCCCTGGGCTAGTCGAGTGCGGGCCTCATCTGCGGGCGATTGCCTGGGTGGGGGATGAGAGCAGCCAGGCTGCTTTCGTTGAGGTGCTGGCCCGAGCGGGAGTGGTGTTGCCCGAGGCCCGTTTGTCATTACAGAACCTGACTGATCTGGACGATTTGATCGATACCTTCCACCGCGATTGCCGTGGCGAGGACGACTGGCTGTTGTGTGCCGGCGTGGTGTCGGTGGACGGCGCTGAAGAGAACGAGGTGCCCGGTGAAGCTGCTTTTCTCTGGCGGGTAAGTCGACAGGGTCGGCAGTTGTTACATCGGGGTGAATATCAAGCAGGTGAGCCGCCTGCCGAACTCTGTACGCAGTTGCAGCGTTACGCCGGATTGAAAACGCCTCCGGCCACCTGCCTGGCGTTGGATAAAGCCAGCCAGGAAGCATTTGTTGCGGGCGGTTGGTCGGCGGTCGAGCATCAACTGACGGGACAATGGGGTGTGCTGGCGCATCTTGCTCCGTTTATCGGTATGTCCCTGGCATTGCTGCAAGCGGGGGAGGCTGGTCAGCCATGTGGTTGGCTGAGTCAGGATGGGAACAAACGATTGGCGATTGGAGTGGCGGTGCCTCATGGCAACAATTAAGGACGTGGGTAAGGGCTCGTTGGTTCGCGTGGGGTTGGGTTACCTGCTGATCATGACGCTGCTAGTGCTGCTCGGTGGCCTGTTGTACAGCTTGTGCGGCGGCTATTTGGGTTGGCCGAAACTTCCGCTCAAACAGTTGGTGCTGTGGAGCTTGGGCGTGTGGTTCGCGCTTTGCTGGTTCTGCCCGGTCATTCTGCTAGCCTGGGATCGCTTGGCGGCTCGCCAGGCGCTGAGAGTCGTGGGGCCGGATGCCGAAGCGCCGATCTCACCATTGAGTCCAGTACCCTCATCCCCAGACGCGTTAGCGGTAGGAGAGCTGCGTGATCACCTGCGCGAGTGCTACGGTTTCTTCTGGCGCCGCAAGGTTCGCCTGCTACTGGTCGTCGGCGAACCCGCCGAAATCGAAGCCATCGCCCCGACTCTAGCGGAACAGCGCTGGCTGGAAGGCCAAGGCACCGTCCTATTATGGGGCGGCAGTGCCCAGTCGACGCTGGAGCAGTCATTCCCTCAGCAGTGGGCTGGTCTAAGCCGTTGGCGTGCATTGGACGGGGTGGTCTGGGCACTGAACAACACCCAGGCCGCCGATGATGCCGCGATGGGCGCGGGCGTGCGCCAGTTGCAGCGTCTGGCCGGTGGTCTGAACTGGCAGTTGCCGTTGTACCTGTGGCAGGTCTGCGACAGTGCCTGGTCGCAGGACACCCGCAAGGCACGACCGGTAGGCTGCTTGTTGCCGGCACGCTTTGATGCGCAAGTGTTGCAAGGTCGTTTGAATAGTTTGCTGGAGCCTTTGCGTCGCGAAGGCCTGGCGCAGATCAACAATATGATGGGCCATGACTTCCTGCTGCGCCTGTCCCGCGACTTGCAGGCCGAGGGCATTGCCCGTTGGCGTCACACGCTGGCACCGCTGGCGGGTGAGTTTGCCCGTGGCGTGCCGTTGCGCGGGTTGTGGTTCAGCCTGCCGGTACCGCGCACGAAGCAAGTGGAACATATCTGGTCGGCAGCCCCGGTATGGCGTGGCGTACTTGATGATAAAACCACCAGCGGCAGTCGACTGGGCTGGAGCGTTCCACGCGTCAGTTATGCACTGGTACTGGTGCTGGCTGCGTTGTGGGGGGCAGGCTTGTTGCTGTCGTTTGTCAGTAACCGTGTGCAGATTGCCCACGTGCAAACTTCGTTGGCGGCGTTGCAACAGCCGGGAAACAGCGACGAGCAACTGAGCGCGTTCAACGATCTGGTGCGCGAGCTGGCACGTCTGGATTACCGCGCCAAACACGGCATGCCCTGGTACCAGCGCTTTGGCCTGAATCAAAATCAAGCCCTGCTCGATGCCCTGTGGCCACGTTATGTCGACGCCAACAACCGCTTGATACGTGGCCCGGCAGCGGCCAATTTGCAGCGCCAGCTCAACGCCTTGATCAGTCTGCCCCCGGGCAGCGAGCAACGGGCTGAGCGGGCCCAGGGCGCCTACGAGCAATTGAAGGCGTACCTGATGATGGCGCGCCCGCAAAAAGCTGACGCGACCTTCCTGACCAAAGCCTTGACCAACGCCGAGCCATCACGCGCCGGGATATCTCCGGGCCTCTGGCAAGGCCTGTCGCCCACCCTGTGGCGGTTCTATGGCGAGCACCTGGCAGCGCATCCGGACTGGGCCATCAAGGCTGACCCGACGCTGGTGGCACTGTCCCGACAAGTGCTGCTCGGCCAATTGGGCCAGCGCAATGCCGAAACCACCCTGTACCAGCAGGTCCTCGACCTGGCAGCTAACCAATATCCTGAGTTGGGTGTGCAAGGCATGGTCGGTGAAACCGACGCCCTGGCGTTGTTCTACACCGAATCCAGCGTGCCGGGGGTGTTCACCCGCCAGGCCTGGGAAGGCCAGGTACGCCAGGCCATTGACGATATCGCCGAGGCGCGCCGCGAGGAAATCGATTGGGTACTCAGCGACAACCAGACCGACATCGCCACCGAACTGACCCCAAGTGTGCTCAAGGAACGCCTCACTGAGCGCTACTTTCAGGACTACGCCAACGCCTGGCTGGATTTTCTCAACAGTTTGCGCTGGCATCAGGCCAACAGCCTGCCTGATGTGATCGACCAGTTGACCCTGATGACCGATGTGCGTCAGTCGCCGCTCATTGCCCTGATGAACACCTTGGCCTATCAAGGGCAGGCCGGCACTCGCAGCCAGGCGCTGGCCGACTCGCTGATCAAGTCCGCACAAAAGCTGATCGACCAGGACAAGGTGCCAGTGATCGACCAGCAAACCCAGATGCCACGCAGCCCGCTGGATGCCACTTTTGGGCCGTTGCTGACGCTGCTGGGCAAAGCCCCCGAGGGCAAGGCCGATAACGACCGGTTGAGCCTGCAAGCGTTCCTCACCCGGGTCACGCGGGTGCGTTTGAAACTGCAGCAAGTAAGCAATGCACCCGACCCGCAGGAAATGACTCAGGCTCTGGCGCAGACGGTTTTTCAGGGCAAGAGCGTGGACCTGACTGACACCCAGTCTTACGGTAGCCTGATTGCTGCCAGCCTGGGCGCGGAGTGGAGTGGGGTCGGCCATACGCTCTTTGTGCAGCCGTTGGATCAAGCCTGGCAGCGGGTTTTGCAACCCTCTGCGGCTGGGCTCAACAATCAGTGGCAGCGGGCAATTGTTACGGACTGGCAAGGCGCCTTCGCCGGCCGCTACCCGTTTGCTGACACCGCCAGTGACTCCTCGCTGCCGATGCTGGGGCAGATGATCCGCGCCGACTCCGGGCGCATCGAGCAGTTTTTGCAGCGCCAACTGAGCGGTGTGCTACGCAAGGAAGGCAGCCGTTGGGTAGCCGACCCTCGTCATAGTCAGGGCTTGCGCTTCAACCCGCAGTTCCTGGCGGCGATCAACCAGCTCAGTCACTTGGCTGACGTGATCTACACCGACGGCGGCATGGGCCTGAGCTTTGAGCTGCAAGGCAAACCGGTGCGCGATGTGGTGCAAACCACCTTTATTCTCAACGGTGTGCAACATCAGTACTTCAACCAGAAAGAGCTCTGGCAACGTTTCAGTTGGCCGGGACGTGGTGACCATCCGGGCGCCAGCCTGAGTTGGACCAGCATCCATACCGGCGAGCGTTTGTTCGGTGACTACCAGGGCACTTGGGGCCTGATTCGCTTGCTGGAAAAAGCGCGAATAACCCCCTTGGACGACGGCGATAGCCGCTACCGCTTGGTCCTCAAGGCCCCCGATGGCCTGAATCTCACCTGGAACCTGCGCACCGAGCTGGGCGCGGGTCCGTTGGCCTTGCTCAACTTTCGCAACTTCACGCTGCCGTCGCAGATTTTTCTCAACGAAGGTGCCGCAGAAGTGCCCTATGCGCAAAACGGGAGTTTTGAATGAGCCTGCGCACCCTGATCACACACTGCTTGGGTGAGCGCGATGCCTTGGCCCTCGGCCGCGACCAGGCCGAACGCTGGCAGCCGTGGCTTCTGCCCATCAGTGCGGACTCACCCGTAGGCGAAGATCCAGGCTATGACGATGACTTCCAGCGCATGCGCGAAGAGGTCAACAAACTGTCCGGGGCGGATGCCGAGCGGGTGGTTCAACTGGCCGAGAAGCTGCTTACTCACACCAGCAAGGACCTGCGGGTGGGGACTTATTACCTGTGGGCGCGTTTGCAAAAGGACGGTGAGGCCGGGTTAGCTGACGGGCTGACCTTGTTGGCCGCGCTAGTGGAGCGTTATGCCGCCCAAGTTCTGCCGACGCGGCCCAACAGCCGCAAGATGGCGTTGGAATGGTTGGCCAGCAGTAAGGTGCTGGACAGCCTGTCGCTATACCCCGAGGTGGTGCGCAGCGAGGCCGAGCGCACGGTCGCGGCCCTGGCCTGGCTGGAGCGCGGGCTTGAGGCGTGGCCGCAGGACCAGCGTCCGGCCCTTGGGGCGCTGTACGGCGCATTATCCGCCCGGTTGACCCAGTCCGGTGGGGTGGATGCACTGGTGCCGCAGCACAGTGTCAGTCATGAGTCGAACGTGCAGACGGCGGCGCCGACCGCCACGGCCATCAAGTCCGGGCGCGACCTGCTGGACAACGGTCGGGCGTTGGCGGGGTATTTGCGCGAACAGCCCCAGGGCTGGCTGGCGGCCCATCGACTGATGAAGAGTTTGCGTTGGGACACGGTACACCAGGCACCGCCTGAGGAAGCCAGCGGTAATACGCGTCTGGCGTCACCTCGTGGCGATTATCGGGCACAACTCAAACGCCTGTACCTGCAACAGAGTTGGGCTGAATTGCTCGATCAGGTCGAGCGGGTGTACGCCGAGGGGGTGAATCATTTCTGGCTGGATCTGCAGTGGTACCTGTACCAGGCGCTGAGTAAACAACCGGCGCCACAAGACAGCTGGGCCGATATCGTCAAGCGTGATCTGGGGATGTTTCTCGAACGTCTGCCGGGCTTGGAACTGTTGCACTGGAACGACGGTACGCCCTTCGCCGATGAGACTACCCGCGACTGGATCACCCAACACGTCAGTGGTAATCGTGCCCAGCAATGGCTACCGGCACCGAAGGCGGTACTGACCACGGGAGACGCTGACATCCTGGCGCTGGAGGGCGAAGCCCTGGTCCAGGCCGACAGCGACGGCGTGGAAGTGGCGCTCGCCTGGTTGGCATCCCGGCCTGGAATACAAACCGGGCGTCAGCGCTGGCTGCTGCGCCTGCTGATGGCGCGGGTAGCCGAGCAATATGGCAAAAGCGATCTGGCCCTGCACCTGCTGGGGGAGTTGGACGCTACCGCGCAGCACCACGCCCTGGCGGTGTGGGAACCAGAGCTGAACTTTGAGGTTAAGGCTCGCCTGCTCAAGCTGTTGCGCATGAAAGCACAGCGCAACGATGCGGACAAACCCACCCTGGCCCGGCGTACCGAGGCGCTATTGGCAGGACTAGTAGCGATTGACCCGGTACGCGCTGCAGTGCTTTGCGGTTAACCCTTATTCATCTGGAATCTTTCTGTGAGCTTGGACAATTTAACACTGCGCTACTTCGATGCCGAGATGCGTTACTTGCGCGAAGCCGGCAAGGAGTTCGCCGAAGCGTTCCCGGATCGGGCGGCTCAGCTCAACCTGGATAAACCGGGCGCGCAAGACCCGTATGTGGAGCGTCTGTTCGAGGGCTTTGCCTTCTTGATGGGGCGCCTGCGCGAGAAGCTCGACGATGACTTGCCGGAGCTGACCGAGGGTCTGGTCAGCCTGCTGTGGCCGCATTACCTGCGCACCATCCCTTCATTGTCGGTCGTCGAGTTGGTGCCTGAGCTGGCGCAGATGAAACGCAGCGAGGCCATCGCCACGGGTTTTGAGATCCTCTCCCAACCCATCGGCCCGCAACGCACACGCTGCCGTTACACCACCACCCAGGACCTAATGTTGCAACCGTTGGCCCTGGAGTCGGTACGACTGGCTTACGAGCCAGACGGTCGTTCTCTGCTGCGCCTGCGTTTTGCCTGCGGGGCGTTGAGCGACTGGAGCCAGATCGACCTCAGTCGCCTGCCGCTGTACCTGAATGCCGACGCACCGCTGGCCAGTGCTTTGCACCAGGCACTGACCCTGAACACGCAGGCGTTGTACGTACGCTTGTCGGGGCAGGAGCGCCAGGCGCTGGACGGTCATTTTGCGCCCAAGGGGTTCGCCGATGAAGATCGCCTGTGGCCCAAGGGCGATAGCGCGTTCAGCGGTTATCAGTTGCTGCTGGAGTACTTCACCTTTCGTGAAAAATTCATGTTTGTGACCCTTTGTGGTCTGGAACAACTGAACCTCACCGTCGGTACACCCTGGTTCGAATTGGATGTGGTGCTGCGCGAGGCATGGCCGCACGAATTTAGTGTGAGCAGCGAACACATTCGCCTACATGCCGTGCCGGTCATCAACTTGTTCCCGCTGGAGGCCGACCCGCTGACCCTGGCGCCGTTGCAAACCGACTACCTGTTGCGGCCTATGCGCTTGCAGGACGGCCACACAGAAATTTATTCGGTCGACCAGGTGACCTCCTCAAAAAACGCGGTGCGCCAGGACTATGTCCCGTTCACCAGCTTTCGCCACAAGGGCGGCATGCTGCGCGACGAGGCTCCTGAGCGTTATTTCCATACACGGTTGAAGCGTTCGGCCAACGGCTTGCACGACACCTGGCTGATCCTGGGCGGTGACGGCTTCGACAAGGATCGGTTGCAGGGCAGCGAAAGCCTTTCCCTGCGCTTGACCGGCACCAATGGGCTATTACCGCGCAAGGCCCTGCAAAGCACCTTGCTCGACACCCTGGTGCAATCGACTCAGACCGGCCTGCGGGTGCACAACCTGTGTGCGCCGAGTTTGCCGCAGTACCCACCGAACCGCGACCGCTTTCATTGGCGCGTGCTCAGCCATCTGGGTTCGAACTTCCTGCCGATGCTCGACAGCGCCGAGGTGCTGCGCGGCACCCTGGCGTTGTACGACTGGACCGGCAGCGAGCTGAATCGCCGGCGCCTGGAGGCGATTGTCGACGTTCGCCATCATCTGGTACAGCGTTTTGAGAAAGGTTTTCTGCTACGCGGGGTGGATATCGAAATCACCCTGGATGCCAATGGCTTTTCAGGGGAAGGCGACATCAGCCTGTTTGGCGAGATGCTCCATCGCTTCTTTGGCCTGTATGCCGACATTCATTTGTTCAACCAGCTCACGCTGATCCTGCAACCTACTGGAAAGTGCCTGCGATGGAACGAGAACCACAGTCAGCGTATTCCCGGCTGAAAGCCGCTGGTTTACTGCAAGCGCTGGACGGGCGGGTCGCTGAGGCCAGCCTCTACCGTTTCTGTCAGTTGCTGGAACAGGCGTTGCCCAATCACCCGCCCTTGGGTAGCACCGCGCACCCGGCGGATGACCCTGTGCGCTTTCGGCCGGACCCTGGTATGGGTTTTCCTGCGGGAGAACTGAAGGCCATCGAAACCGACGAGGACCATCCCGAACGTCCGGCGACGGTACGCACCCGTCTGCTGGGCCTGTACGGCGTCGACTCACCGATGCCGACGAGCTTCCTGGACGACATCGCCCAGCGCCGCGAAGGCCATGAGGCGCTGGAGGCGTTCCTGGATATTTTTAACCACCGGATATTTACCCAGTTCTATCGCATCTGGCGTAAGTACTCCTACCCTGCGACGTTTGAGGCGGGCGGCAGCGATGCGACGTCGCAATGCCTGCTGGGGCTGATCGGCCTGGGGATTCCTGGCACCGCCCAGCAGATCGCCACGCCGATCTCGCGCTTCCTGGCGCTGCTCAGCGTGATGCGCCTGCCGACGCGCAACGCCGAAGGCATCAGCGCGCTGGTCAAGTTACTGGCACCCAACACCCAGCCCCGGGTGACGCCGCACTGGCCACAAAAAGTAGCCCTGGCGCAGCCGGCCAGCCTGTCGAAGCGTCACCCGGTGAGTTTGTCCCAGGGCACGCCGTTGGGCAGCGTCGGCTTTGATGCCAACAGTCAGTTGCACCTGGCGCTGTTCACCGAGGACCTGATTGAGGCGCGTGGCTGGTTGCCGGGCAGCCAGCTGCATAACGACTTGCTGGTGTTGCTGCGGGTCTACCTGGGCTGGCGTTGCACCGCAAAATTGCAGCTGTCGCTGCCGATACACAGCCTGCCCAAACCGGTGCTGGGCGGCGCGCCCGTGCTGCTGGGCATGACCGGCGTCCTGGGCCTGGGCAGCGAGGCCTGGCAGATCGGCGAACACGACACCATCACCATCAACCTGGGCCGATACCAAGGCCTGCACAGCACCCCCCAGTACAGAGAGGCACAGCATGTCGCGTACCGTTTTTAATCTATTGAAGGTGGCGCTGCTCGGTGCGTTATTGAGTGGGTGCGGGCTGACCCAGACCGTAACCGACGGCACCGCGTCCATGGCCAAGGCCATTTTCTACAAACAGGTAAAAGTCCTGCACCTGGATTTTACCGGCCGGGCAGCGATGAACACCGACGTGACGGACATGAGTGGTTTATCGGTGCCTACCGTGGTGCGGGTGTATCAGTTGCGCGACAACAAAGTCGTGGGCAAGACGACCTACGACAGCGTGCTGAGCGATGCTGACAACCTGCTGCGCGCTGACCTGTTGGACCAACGAGCGGTGGTGGTTAAACCCGCAGAGGGCGCACAGCTGGATGTGCCCATGCACAAAGACGCCCAGTTCGTGACCGTGGTGGCGTTGTTTCGCACCCCCGATACGCAGATGAACACCTGGCGCCTGACGCTGACCCGCGATGACCTGGACCCGGACCGGGCGCGGGTGATCGAACTGGGCAACAACCGCCTGACCCTGCAACCCCTGGAAAAGGACTAACCGTGAGCGAGCTGAACCCGTCGCTCTACGAGATGCTGTTGCAGAACTTCGACGGCGAGTTGGACCTGTACCGAGTGCGGGAAGAAGACCAGCACACCCTGTCGGTGCTGGACAATCTGCAACGCATCCTCAACAGCCGGGCGGGCTCGATCAGTCACCTACCGGATTACGGTTTGCCGGACATGGGCCTGATCCTGCAAGGACTGCCCGCCGCCGCACATGGGTTGATGGGCACGCTAACGAGCACCTTGCTCAAGTACGAGCCGCGCCTGGCAGCAGTGAATATCGAACTGCTGCCGCAGACCCAACCGGGCCATCTGGAGTACGCCCTGGACGCGCAACTGCAAGGCGGCGAGCGCGTGACCTTCGGTACGACCTTGGCGCCTGAGGGCAAGGTATTGGTGCGTCACCTGAAACGGCAGCACTACCTGCCCAAGCCGTAAACCTATAAGGAAAGGATGCTAGATGACGGCGTTATTTGAAATGCGTATTCGAGTCGGCGGTGACCCGCGTGACTTCGACGGGTTTACTGCGCTGGGTGACGAGATGGCCAAGCTGAGCCACCCGGCGTGTCCGGACGTCGACTGGGCCAAGGTCGAGCAGTTGTGCCTGACCTTGTTCCACAACAACGGCGCAGAGCTGCAAACTGCCGCCTCCTTTGCGCTGGCCCGCAGCCAACGCCACGGGCTGGAGGGCATGGCACAAGGGGTGGCATTGATTGAGGCGCTGTGTAACGAATGGTCACGCGTGTGGCCGCCCATGGCCTCCGTGCGCCTGGACATCTTGGCCTGGTTGTTTGCTCAATTGCAGCCGTTGCTGCGCAGCCTTCAAATAACGACGCAAGCGCTGCCCGTTCTGGAGCGCGTGGACAGTGAGCTGGAGCGGCTGGCCACGCAATTGAATCGCCACGGGCAAGTGCCGTTGGTCACGTTGCAGGCGCTGCGTCATCAGATCAGTGGGCTGATGCAGCGCCTGCAACGCAACGTATCTTCGGGCGAAATATTGCCGATATCGACGAGGGTTCCGCAGCCGGCCTTCGTGATGCCGGTGGTGGTCCTGCCAGTCCATCCTATGCCTGAGGTGCCGCCTGTGGTTTCGAAAACCCGCAAGCGGCGTATTGCCCTGTGGCTGTTTGCACTGGCCGCCACAGTCGCCCTGGCGTGCGGGTTTTGGTGGTGGAGTCAAATGGCAGGAAACGACCAACCGCAACAGGCCATGCCCACCCCGGTGCGCCTGGACAGCCTGTCGCTGTTCGATGCCGGCAGCACTGAACTCAAGCCCGGCTCGACCAAGGTGCTGATCAATGCCCTGGTCAACATCAAGGCCCAACCCGGTTGGCTGATCGTCATCGTCGGGCACACCGACACCACGGGTGACGCCGAGCAGAACCTGCAGCTTTCCTACGCCCGCGCCTCGGCAGTGCGCAACTGGATGCAGCGCATGAGCGACATCCCCAATAATTGCTTTACCGTCCAAGGCGCGGCAGGCAGTCAGCCGATTGCCAGCAATGACACCACGTCCGGGAGAGCGGCCAATCGTCGGGTGGATATCCAGTTGGTACCGCAAGTGGGCGTCTGCGCGTAGTCGGCTGTAGAGGTGGATACCTCCTTGGTTGATTGAGCATGCGTCCACGGGCTCGGGGCACTCTTGGGTATATTGCGGAATAGGGAAAGATCCTCATGTGCGGACGACACGGCGCAACGGCTGAATTCAGTTCACGATGCAGGTGTGAGTTTTGGGGACAAAAATGCGATTTTTTCGAAATTAATGCGACGGACTAACACGTATTCCGGTATGTAAACAAGGTGTGAAAATCATAGTATTTATTAACTTTTTACGATTTATTTTTGTTTTTGTTTAATTAAATCAAATAGTTGGAATTGGTGTTTACATTTTTAGTCGGCATAACGTCAGTAAGCGGGTGATGACGGCTATGTTCGCGCCGATCCTTGGCGCGGTGAT
The DNA here is from genome assembly GCF_963970975.1 of Pseudomonas sp. RA_15y_Pfl1_P11. Lineage (NCBI taxonomy): Bacteria > Pseudomonadati > Pseudomonadota > Gammaproteobacteria > Pseudomonadales > Pseudomonadaceae > Pseudomonas > Pseudomonas sp. RA_15y_Pfl1_P11. The sequence continues at coordinate 126,009 of NZ_CAXAOY010000016.1, read as the reverse complement.
CGGCGGTTTTTCCTATCGATGGCTGGGCAAGGAGGAGCCGGGCTGAAGTGAAGTGCATCAGCCCTGTCGATAAGGCAGGGCTGCCCGCGCCTCTTCGGCATACGCCACGACCCCCACCCGCTCGCGCTCGAGGAAACCCTCCACGGCGTTTTTCAATCCGGGATGACGCAGGTAATGCCACGAGCGTGTAATCACCGGCTCAAACCCGCGAATCAACTTGTGCTCGCCTTGGGCCCCCGCATCAAAGCGTTGCAGGCCGTGGGCGATGGCGTAGTCCATACCCTGATAGAAGCAGGTTTCGAAGTGCAGGCGGTCGAATTCCGCCAGGCAGCCCCAGTAGCGGCCGTAGAAGCTGCCACCACCGATCAGGCTGAAGGCCATGGCCACCGGGCGGGCACCTTGTTTGGCCAGGACCACGCGAATCGCTTCGGGCATGCGCTCGGCCAGCAGGCTGAAAAAGGCGCGGGTCAGGTAAGGGGCTTGGCGGCGGATCGCATAGGTATTGGCGTAGCAGGCGTAGACAAAATCCCACTGCGCCTCGCTCAGTTCATGCCCTTGCAACCACTCGAACTCGATGCCCTGCCCCGCCACTTGCTCACGCTCCTTGCGCATCTGTTTGCGCTTGCGTGAACTCAAGGCATCGAGGAAATCCTGGAAGTCGCGGTAGCCACGGTTCTGCCAGTGAAACTGACACCCCAGGCGCTGCAACCAACCCGGTTGTTGCGCCAGTGCAGCATCGGCCAGCGCGTCAGTGAAGTTGATGTGGGCACTGGAGAGCCCTTCGATTTCCAGGTAACCCGGCAGGCTTTTCAGCAGTTCAAAACCCTCCTCGGCATTCGCCGCCAACAGGCGTGGCCCGCTCACCGGGCTGAACGGCACAGCTGTCAGCAGCTTGGGATAGTAATCGATGCCGGCCCGCTCGCAGGCATCCGCCCACCCATGGTCGAACACGTACTCGCCATAGGAATGCCACTTACGATAACTGGGTAATGCTGCCACCAGCCGATCGCTGTCCCAATGCAGCAAATGCTCCGGCTGCCAGCCGGATTGCGGGCCCAGGCTGGCGCTGTCTTCCAGGGCACTCAGGAAGGCATGCCGCACGAAAGGCTGGGCGTCCGGCACCAGTGCATCCCAAATCTGCGGGGCGATTTCGGACAGGCTGTCCAGGCGTTGCAACGGCATGTGCATCCTCACTGATCGGGGGCGTGAAAGCCTCGCGAGTATCGCCTATCGCCGGTCCGAGCACACCCCCGAATCGCGCGACAAGGCTCTAAACCAATAGTTCCGACCCTAATTAATTTGTCATCTAGATGACATCGCTTAGCCACTTCGCCGTCATAAACGATCGTGATACTGACGCCTGTTTTTAGAGCGCCTGGTTCTAGCAGGTGGTTATTTTTCCGTCCCTCATCGGTCGGTTGTGTCCTGGATGGTTTGCCATCCCTCCTCACCTTCGGAGATTGATATGCGTCTTGCTTCCACTAAAACTGCGGCGGTCCTGTGCGGCGGCCTGTTGCTGGCCCTGAGCGTTCCGGCCAGCGCTGCAGTCGACGCTAAATTGCTCGACATGCTCAAGGCCAACGGCCAGATCACCGCTGCGCAGTACACTGAACTGCAAAGCGAATTGGCTAAAGACCAGAAAGAACAGCAGATCGCACGGCAAGCTCAACAAGAGACCAACGAACAGATCGCGGCCACCGCGAAGAAAACCAATGAGCTGAGCAGTTTTGACCAGAAACTGGCCTGGGCTGCCAAGACCCAGCTCAAGGGTGACGTGCGCTTCCGCCACGAAACCATCAAGATCGACGGCACCCCGAACAACGGCGGCAAGGACAAGGATCGTGAGCGCATCCGTGCTCGTCTGGGCGCCTACACCGAGATCAACTCGCAGGTCGACACCGGCATCCGTATCGCCACGGGTAGCAGTGACGACGCCCGTTCCACGAACCAGGACCTGGACGGCTACTTCAACAAGAAGTCGATCTGGCTGGACCTCGGCTACATCGACTACCACCCGGACCAGATCAAGAACCTGCACGTCATCGGCGGCAAAATGCTGCAGCCGTGGGTCAGCATGGGTGATGTGATCTGGGATAGCGATATCAACCCGGAAGGCCTGGCCCTGACTTACAAATACCCACTGGGCAGCAGCACCGAACTGTTCGGGAGCCTGGGTAACTACAACCTCAAGGACAACGTCAACGGCGACGGCGTGCAGTTTCGCAATGACCTGCGCATGACCGCCGGCCAGTTGGGGTCGCGCTTCACCCTGACCGACAACCTGAAACTGACACTGGGCGGCAGTGTTTATGCGTTCCAGAACGATGAGGACAGCCGCTGCCCGACCGCCGGCTCTAGCGCTTGCCTGACCCCAGCCGAAACGGTCGCCAATACCACAGCCGGCAATGCCAGCGAGTACCGCTTGTATGAAGGCTTCAGCCAAATCGATATCGGCGGCCTGGCTGTACCGTTGTCGTTCTATGGCCAGTACGTGCAAAACACCAAAGCCACGGATAAAGACAAGGACACTGCCTGGTTACTCGGTGCCAAGTCCAAAGTGTTCGGCTTCAACCTGGACTACAACTACCGCGACGTACAGCGTTATGCAGTGGTCGGCGCCCTCACCGACTCGGACTTCGCCGGCGGTTTCACCGGTGCACGCGGTCACAAGTTCAAAGTCGGCTACGACATCGACAAGAACTTCGCTATCGGCGCCACTTACTTCCTGACCAAAGCGGACTACGCCAGCGCCGCAGGCTACCGCGATGCCAACGCCAACACCCTGCAGTTGGACGCAGAAGCCAAGTTCTAAAGAAGCAGCTTTGAGCGGCAAGCGACAAGCTTCAAGGAGAAGCGCGTCACTTGCCGCTTTTCACTTGCAGCTTGCAGCTACATCACTCCCCCTTGAGCCGCTCGGCAGCCAGCCGCTGCGCCAAGGCATCCACACCTTCAACCGGCTCATCCGGCATTATCTTCAGCGTCGCCTGCATCAGACGCATCTGGCGGATAAACCGTCGGCAGTTCGGGCAGAACATCAAGTGATGACGCACCAGCAGACGCTCGCGAAAGGTCAATTGCCCATCGAGATAGTCACTGGAACGTGCCACTTGTTCTTTACAGGTCAGCATTCGCCCGTCTCCTCAAAATGCTCCACCGTGGCGAAGACTTTAAGCCGCGCTCGGTGCAACAGCACACGGACATTGGAGAGCGACAGCGTCAGGAGATTACAGATCTCTTCCAGCTCCAGGCCCTGGCGTTCACGCAGCACCAGCACGCTGCTTTGCAGATCAGACAGACTCAGCAACGTGTGTTCCAGGCATTCACGCAATTCATCTTCGGTCAGCAAGGCTTCCGGGGTGTCCTGATGCCAGGCGTAGGGGGCGACGGCCCAGTGGCCATCGTCCGGGGTGAAACGGTCATCACCAATGGTGCCGTGGGGTGAAGGCAGATCATCGAGCAATACCTCGCGACGATTCTGCTTGTAGCGTCCCTTGGCCGCGTTGGCGGTGATGGTCAGCAGCCAGGTCTTGAGGCTGGAACGCCCTTCGAATTTAGCCAGGTTGCGTACCACCGACAGCCAGGCATCCTGCACGATTTCGTCGGCGTGGCGCTGGCCGACGATGGCATAAGCCACCGCACGCATGGCGCTCTGGTAGGTGGCGACCAACTCCTTATAGGCCCGCTGCTCACCCTTGAGCAGACGTTCAAGCAGGTGCGCGTCGTCCGCTGCTGCCATTGATTAACCTCGATTTCACTGTCGAAATCCGATTCCTGTGGGAGCTGGCTTGCCTGCGATGCAGGCACTTTGGTGTATCAGTCACACCGCGGTGATGCCATCGCAGGCAAGCAGCACCCACATTTGACCGTGATCGACCGGTAGATCAGCGTTTACGCAGGATCACGCTGCCAATCGAATAGCCCGCGCCAAACGAACTGAGCACGGCCACGGAACCCTTGGGCAAATCATCCTGATAGGTGTGAAACGCAATCACCGAACCTGCGGAGCTGGTATTGGCGTAGGTGTCGAGAATCACCGGCGCTTCTTCAACCGTGGCCTCGCGGCCGAGCAGTTTCTTCACGATCAAGTGGTTCATGCTCAAGTTGGCTTGATGCAGCCAGAAGCGCTTCACATCGGCCACGTTCAGCTGGTTTTCAACCAAGTGCACGCCGATCAACTCGGCCACCATCGGGCACACATCACGGAAAACCTTTCGGCCTTCCTGCACGAACAGCTTGTCGGGCGCGCCGATACCCTCTTGCGCTGCGCGATTGAGAAAGCCGAAGTTGTTGCGAATGTTATTGGAGAACTTGGTCAACAGCTTGGTGCTGACCACGTCAAACTGATGCTCGGAGGTGGCCAGGTCGGCGCGCTCGAGGATCACAGCCGTGGCGGCGTCACCAAAGATGAAGTGGCTGTCACGGTCGCGGAAGTTCAGGTGACCGGTGCAGACTTCCGGGTTGACCATCAGGATCGCCCGCGCCTGGCCCAGTTGGATGCTGTTGGCGGCGTTCTGGATGCCGAAAGTGGCCGAGGAACACGCCACGTTCATGTCAAACCCAAAACCCTCGATGCCCAGGGCTTCCTGGACCTCAATGGCGATGGCCGGGTAGGCGCGCTGCAGGTTCGAACAGGCGACAATGACACCGTCGATGTCAGCGGCGGTCTTGCCGGCGCGTTGCAAGGCCTGTTCGGCAGCACCGACGGCCATCTGGCAGAGCACCGACCACTCGTCGTTGCTACGCTCGGGTAGGTGCGGGGCCATGCACTGCGGGTCGAGGATGCCGTCTTTGTCCATCACGAAGCGGCTCTTGATGCCCGAGGCTTTTTCGATGAAGGCTGCGCTGGATTCAGTCAACGCCTGCACTTCACCGCGCTCGATGGCGGCGGCGTTATCGCTGTTGAACTGTTGCACGTAAGCATTGAAAGACTGCACAAGCTCTTCGTTGGAGATGCTGTTGGCTGGGGTGTACAGGCCAGTGCCGCTGATGACGACGTTATGCACGGTCGTTCCTCTAAATCTGTCAGGCAGAAGATATTGGTACCGTCGTACCAAACTGTAAATAGTCCGATTCCGCACCGCGGACACCAAACTGGCATCGCTTTATTCCATCGCGTCGTGACGCTTCACGACGATCCCGGCATTTATAACGGCGAAGTTTGCCACAAACCCTAGGATTTGGCGCCATCTCGCAGATATGCCCATTTTAATGTGGGACCTGCTATGCCTGGAAAACCGGGAAAGGGGTCAGGCTTCCACCAGACTCCATTGCTTGCTCAAACGCTTATCGGAAATCGGCACTTTGGTACCCAACTGCTGAGCAAACAACGACACCCGATACTCCTCCAACCACCAGCGATAGAGCGCCAACTGGGGATCGCGCTTGCCTTCCTGGGCGTGCTTTTTCAGGCGGTTTTCGTATTGCGTCCACAAGCCTCCCATCTCGCCGCTCCACACCCGATCCTTTTGTACTTGGCTGGGCAGTTTTTCCAGGCGCAACTCGATAGCCTTGAGGTAACGCGGCAGTTCCTTGAACCACTGCGCCGGGGTTTCCCGCACGAAACCGGTGTACACCAGGCTGCTCAACTGCTGCTTGATGTCATTCAGGGCCACGGCCTGGGCCAGGTCGATCTTGCCTTTGAAGCGCTTCTGCAAGCCATGCCAGAGTTTCAGCACCTCCAGGGTCAAGCGCGCCGTGCGTTCGGCGTGTTCAGTCCAGCTGCCACGCTTGCGCTCAGCCAGGGCAGCCAAACCGGCACCGTCACGCGGCAGGCTGGCTTCGCCTTCGAGTACGCAGGTGTCGAGGCTGGCCAGCAGGATGTCTTCCACCAGCGCGTCGATACGCCCTAATTCGCGGTACATCAGCGCCAGCTCGGTCAAACCAGGCAACTTGCCGCGCAGGAACTTGGCCGGTTCCGCCAGTTGCTGCATCAGCAGACGCTGCAATGCGCGGCGATGCTGGAATTCAGCCTCGGCAGCCGTCGAGAAGCGCCCCTCCTTGACCGTGCCGTTTTCTTCCACCAGCGCCGGATACACCGTCATCGAAAGCCCGGCGATCTTCTGTTGAGTTTTTTCCGCCACCGCCGCAAACACCTTGGCCTCCACCGGCTGCTGGCTTTTCGCGGTTTGCGGCACGGCCAACGCAGCCTGGCTGGCCTCGGCAAAGCGCGCCGTTAGTTCAGCCAGGTCGCGGCCTTCGCCGAGGAACTTGCCCTGGCCGTCGACCACTTCAAGGTTCATCTTCAGGTGGCTTTCCACCTGTTGTGACGCTTCGGCCCAGGCTTCATCGCTGACCCTCGCGCCGGTCATGCGCAGCAGTTCGCGGCCCAACGCCTGAGGCAACGAGCCCTGGCCGAATTCGACGCGTTGCAAAGCGGCCTTGACGAAGTCTGGCACCGGCACAAAGTTTTTGCGCAGCGCCTTGGGCAGGTTGCGCACCAGGGCGATGCACTTGGCCTCGATCACCCCGGGCACCAGCCATTCCAGACGCTCCGGCGGCAAGGCCGGCAACAGCGGTGCCGGCACGCGCAGGGTCACTCCGTCGCGCGGGTGATTGGGTTCGAAGTGGTAACTCAACGCCAGTTCCAGGTCGCCCAAGTGCAGGGTGTCCGGATAATGCGCGGCGGTGACCTCACTGGCCTCGCGGGCCAGCACGTCTTCCTCGCGCATGATCAGCAGTTGCGGGTCTTTCTGGCTGTTGACCTTGTACCAGCTGTCGAAGGTCGCGGTCTGGTGGATCTCTGCTGGCAGGCGCGCATCGTAGAAAGCGTAAAGCGTTTCTTCATCCGCCAGGATGTCACGGCGGCGCGCCTTGGCTTCCAACTCGTCGAGCTGTTCCAGCAACTGCTGATTGGCCGTCAGGCACTTGGCCCGCGACTGAATCTCGCCACGCACCAGACCTTCGCGGATAAACAGCTCGCGCGACACCACTGGGTCGATCGGCCCGTAATGCACCGGCCGCCGCCCGACCACAATCAGCCCGAACAGCGTGATCTGCTCAAAGGCCACGACTTGCCCGCGCTTCTTCTCCCAATGGGGCTCAAAATGGTTTTTCTTGATCAAGTGCCCGGCCAGCGGCTCGATCCAGTCGGCGTCGATCTTGGCGACCATGCGCGCATACAGCTTGGTGGTTTCCACCAGTTCGGCGGTCATCAGCCATTGCGGGCGCTTCTTGCCGATGCCCGATGAGGGGTGAATCCAGAAGCGGCGCTGGCGTGCGCCGAGGTAATCGCCGTCTTCGGTTTTCTGGCCGATCTGGCTGAGCAAGCCGGACAACACCGCCTTGTGCAGCTTTGGAAAGTCCGCCGGCTCTTTGTTGATGGTCAACTGCATATCGCGGCAGATCAGGCTCAACTGGCGATGGGAATCGCGCCACTCGCGCAGGCGCAGGTAGTTGAGGAAGTTCTTGCGGCACCAGTTGCGCAGCGGGCTGGCCGTCAGTTCCTGGCGCTGTTCTTCAAAGCCGCGCCACAAATTGACCAAGCCGGCGAAGTCCGAATCCGGATCTTTCCACTGCGCGTGGGCCTGGTCGGCGGCTTGCTGACGCTCGGGCGGACGCTCGCGCGGGTCCTGGATCGACATGGCACTGGCGACGATCAACACTTCCTGCAAGCTGCCGAGTTTGGCCGCTTCCAGCAGCATGCGGCCCATGCGCGGGTCCACCGGCAGGCGCGCCAGTTGGCGACCCAAGGGCGTGAGCTGGCTGTTGCGGTCGACCGCCGAGAGCTCTTGCAGCAGGTTGAAACCGTCGCTGATGGCCTTGCCGTCCGGCGGCTCGATAAACGGGAAGTCGGTGATTTCGCCGAGGCGCAGGTGCAGCATCTGCAGGATCACGGCGGCGAGGTTGGTGCGCAGGATTTCCGGGTCGGTAAATTCCGGGCGGCCGATAAAGTCTTCTTCGCTGAACAAGCGGATGCAGATCCCCGGCTCAACCCGGCCGCAACGGCCTTTACGCTGATTGGCGCTGGCCTGGGAAATCGCCTCGATCGGCAGGCGTTGCACCTTGGCGCGGTAGCTGTAGCGACTAATGCGCGCAGTGCCGCTGTCGATCACATAACGGATGCCGGGCACGGTCAGCGAGGTTTCCGCAACGTTGGTCGCCAACACCACGCGCCGGCCCGGATGGGACTGGAAAATGCGCTGCTGTTCGGCCGGCGACAGGCGTGCGTACAGCGGCAAAATTTCGGTGTGCTTGAGCTGGGCTTTGCGCAACATGTCGGCGGCGTCGCGAATCTCGCGCTCACCCGGCAGAAACACCAGCACGTCGCCGGGGCTGCGCCGTTCGCTGCGCTCATAAGCGGCGATTTCATCGAGGGTGGCAAGGATCGCCTGGTCAACCGTCAAGTCGTCTTCGACGCGGTTGCCCTCCTCGTCCTGCTCCAGGGTCAGCGGGCGATACCACGTGTCCACCGGGAAGGTACGGCCCGACACCTCGACAATCGGCGCATCGTCAAAGTGCTTGGAAAAGCGCTCCAGGTCGATGGTCGCCGAGGTGATGATCACCTTCAGGTCCGGGCGACGCGGCAGCAGGGTTTTCAGGTAGCCCAGCAGGAAGTCGATGTTGAGGCTGCGCTCGTGGGCTTCGTCGACGATGATCGTGTCGTAGCGTTCCAGGTAGCGGTCGTTCTGGGTTTCCGCCAGCAGGATGCCGTCGGTCATCAGCTTGATCAGGGTGTTGGAATCGCTCTGGTCTTCGAACCGAACTTGATAGCCGACCAACGCGCCCAGCGGCGTAGCCAACTCTTCGGCCACCCGGCTGGCAACGCTGCGCGCAGCGATCCGGCGTGGCTGAGTGTGGCCGATCAGGCCGAACTGGCCGCGACCGATTTCCAAGCAGATTTTCGGCAACTGGGTGGTTTTACCCGAACCGGTCTCACCGGCAATGATCAGCACCTGATGCTTGTTCAACGCCGCCTTGATTTCATCGCGCTTGGCGGCAATCGGCAGGCTGTCGTCGTAGCGAATCACTGGCAGGCTGGCACGCCGCGCCGTGACCTGGGCGCAGGATGCCTGCATCCGCGCAACCCACTGCGCCAGCTTTTCCTCATCGGGTTTCTTGCGCAGCTCAAGTAACTGCCGCCGCAAGCGGTTGCGGTCGGCAAGCATGGCGTGATCGAGGGTTTTGAGCAGTTGGTCGATAGTGGGCGCTTGGTCAGTCATCAGGGCGGCAAGGGTCTTTTGGGTAAGGCAGGCGAGACCTGCACAGCATTAATCGATTGAGTGGGAGGGATTGTCGCAGATTTCGACACATCGGGAGACGTTCCATCACGTGGCGATGGTCTTTAGCGCCCAACCCAATAGCGACTTTTACTACACAGCTGTGGAGGCCCTTCTCACTGTTAAAAAGCGAAAGTCCGATTTGATGGATGAGATATACAGGCTTCAATAAGTCTCCAGGTACGCCTCGCAAATCAGACCGCTCAACCCTGAAAAAGGCGCTTTATATGCCAATCGATTCCGTCACGTCACGCTTACCAAGCTATGAAGAATCCATGCGAGCACAACCGCGTTCGGCAGATACGCAGCCACCGCCCCGCTATGAGTTCCCTCCGGCCTACACGGAAAAGCCGCCCTCAACACCCCCCAACAGCCAAGTCTCGTCGGAGCCGACTACCAACCTGAGGGCAAATAGAATTTCGAACTATCACGTTACAAGCCAAGCAGCACGAGGAATGAGTTTCATGAGTGGTCTATGACGCATTTGGCGAATGGCAAGACAACGCATGACTGTTTTCGTCTTTGACTCTCGAGGATTTTCATATGCCTATCGACTCCAGCCGTTACTCCAACACTTACACCCGTCATTTGCATAATTACGCCGACAAATATCAAGACATTGCTCCTCAATCTTTTTCAACAACTTCCTCTTGGTCGTCAAACCCCACTGGCGCTCACGACGCCTCTACAAAAAACGGATATGAGGGCTATCCGAAACTGACCAATACAAGAGCGAAAGACCTGAACGCGGAGATGCACCTGGCGGGCGCGGCGACGAACCCCAGAAACCCGATAGCCACCGTCACAACCATAAAGAAACCAGACGATCTGAACATCGCGAAGAGACCGAACACAATCACCAAGTTCGTCGTGACTGGAGACGGCCAGATGGTCGTTGCCAACATCAATAAAAATGTAGCGCCAAAGATGGTCTCCCACCCCGCTGTCGCGGAAATGGGGGCCGGTGCCGGACAGTCGAGTAATGTCGTCAGTGCCGGCTACTTGAAACAAACCCTAACGGGCAAAACGTACTTATCCAATACCTCAGGCCATTACCAACCCGCGAAAAATGACATGAAGCCCGCGCAGTACCACTTGGAAAAAATAGGCGTCCAGTCGACCAACAGCAAATTTGGCGTTTTCTGAAGAGCGCTCCCCAAAAATCCGGCTCAGGGACAGATCACACCTTATAAATGATCGCGCTCCCTGCGCCGGTAAGGAAACACATCAATGACCTTACCGGCGCGAATCGCTTCCTGAAGCCCTTTCCAGTAGTCCGCGTTGTACAACTCGCCATGCAGCTCATCAAACAGTTTGCGCTGGCCGGCGTCGGCGAACAGGAACGGCGGGAACTCTTCGGGGAACACATCCAGCGGGCCGATTGAGTACCAGGGCTCGGAGGCCATTTCATCCTCGGGCGTACGTGGTGTGGGAATGTGGCGGAAGTTGGCTTCGGTGAGAAAGCAGATTTCGTCGTAGTCGTAGAACACCACGCGGCCGTGACGGGTGACGCCGAAGTTTTTCAGCAGCATGTCGCCGGGGAAGATATTCGCCGCCGCCAGTTGCTTGATTGCCAGGCCGTAATCTTCCAGGGCCTCGCGCACCTGGGCGGCGTTGGCATTCTCGAGGTAAAGGTTGAGTGGGGTCATCCGCCGTTCGGTCCAGCAATGGCGGATCAGCACGGTGTCGCCTTCCACTTCGACAGTGCCTGCGGCGACTTCCAACAGCTCGGCCAGGCACTCGGGTTCGAATTTGCTCAGGGGAAAGCGGAAGTCGGCGAACTCCTGAGTATCGGCCATGCGCCCTACGCGGTCGACACTTTTAACCAGGCGATACTTTTCGATCACCGTGGCGCGGTTGACGTTTTTCGACGGTGAAAAGCGGTCCTTGATGATTTTGAACACAGTGTTGAAGCCCGGCAGGGTAAACACGCTCATGACCATGCCGCGCACACCGGGGGCCATGATGAACTGATCGTCGGTGGTCGCCAGGTGATTGATCAGGGCACGGTAGAACTCTGACTTGCCGTGCTTGTAGAAACCAATGGAGGTGTACAGCTCGGCGATGTGCTTGCCCGGCAGGATGCGCTTGAGAAAGCCGATGAATTCCGCCGGCACCGGCACATCAACCATGAAGTAGGAACGGGTGAACGAGAAGATGATCGACACATCGGCTTCGTCGGTGATCAGCGCATCGATCTGGATGCCCTGGCCTTCGCGGTGCAGCAGCGGGATCACCAGGGGCCATTGTTCATCGCGGGTATAGATGCGCCCGACGAGGTAGGCGCCTTTATTGCGGTAGAGCACCGAGGAAAACAGCTCGACCTTGAGGTCCGGGTCCTTGCATACCCAGTCCGGCATGTTTTCCCGCAGTTGGGCTTCAAGGCGGCGCAGGTCGGCGGCGAGGTCGGCGTAGGGTTCGCTGAAGCGGTAGTCGGCAAAGATCTGCGCGAGCATTTCCGGGATTTTCCCGGCGGGCGTGTAGGTGCGCGTCTGCGCGGCCCTTGCCCGGCGCAGGCTGGGCCGAGTGGTGTGGATAAACATGCAGCCGTCGCTGATCAGGTCGTGACTGAACAGGCCGCAGAAGATCGAGTTGTACCAGGTCTCGGACAGCTCATCGTCAAAACGCAGGTCGATCAGGCCAATGTAGGCGCTTTTCACCACGGGCCACACATTAATGTCGAGTAAGGCGGCCTCATCGAAGTGCTCGCGCAGGCGTGCGGTCACTTCACTGACCTTGTCTTCATAGAGGTTGATCCGCGCCGCCGACGCCGCCTGCCCCTGCTGCCACTGAGCCTTTTCAAAACGCTCGCGGGCGCCATCGGTGATATGGCGGAAGTGCTCGCGGTAGTCGTCGAAGCCATCGAGGATCATCTGGGCGACAGCGAGGGCGAACTGCGACATGCGGGAAACCTCTATGGGCATCTGGAAGCCCTGAGCTTAGCCAGTGTACGAGTGCAGGAGAAGGGTCATTTTGGGAATGCCTCGTACACCTTCGTTCATTTCGTCCATTTATTTTCAATTTTTTAATTCGACCAATCGGTCAATAAACGCACCGTTTAGTCGCACTGCGTTTTATCTGCACGCTTAAAACGGCGGGCCTTGTCAGCCTGAGCCTGCAACATCGTTTTGCGCACGGGTCTGGGTGAACGACCAAGGGCATCGGATCCAACTAAGGGAAACCCTGATCACTACAGTGATAGCACTTTGATATACAGCGCGCCCTCTCCCTCCCTACAAGGTCCTAAGACCGATCCGGGAGCAGGATCTAATCGCCCAAGGAGCACTGAGATGTCATTGAGGAACATAAAGATCGGTCTGCGTGCCAGTCTGAGTTTTGCGGTTTTGGCCAGCTTGCTGGTGATCGTCGGGATGTTTGGCCTGGGCCAGATGGCCAAGCTGCGGCAAAGCGCGCTGATCATTGAGGAGGTGTGGATGCCGAGCATCGAGAGCATCCACGACAGCGCAACCTGGTGATCGCCAGCGCCGCCGAGCAACAGGCGCTGGTGGCACGTGATGTGGACCCCAGCCTGGTGAATATTCGCGACCTGTCCACCCAGAACGCCGCTGGCGCCACTCAAACTTCGGCGGCCAGCCAGGAACTGTCGCGTTTAGCGGTGGACCTGAATGGGATGGTGACGCGGTTTGTTCTGTAATCATTAGAAATGTCATGCAACACTCGCCGCCTATTTATGTGGGAGTGATCCGTGAGACCTGTCGACACCCTTTACTTGCTGGGGCTCGCTGCCATCTGGGGCGCGAGTTTCCTGTTCATGCGCATTATTGCGCCGGAAATCGGCACGATGCCGACTGCGTTTTTCCGCGTGTCGATTGCCGCCGCCGGGTTGCTGGTGATCCTGGCAATGATGCGCGTAAGCTGGGATTTCCAGGGCAAGTTCAAGACTGTATTGCTATTGGGGGTGATCAACTCCGGGATTCCGGCAACTATGTATTCGGTGGCCGCCCAGGTGCTGCCAGCGGGTTACTCGGCGATCTTCAATGCAACCACGCCGTTGATGGGCGTGCTGATTGGCGGGCTGTTTTTCAGCGAACGCCTGACGCCCTCGAAAGTCGCTGGGGTATTTCTCGGCTTGTTGGGCGTGGGTGTGCTGACCCGCGCGGGGCCGGTGGCGTTTGACTTGGAGTTATTGATGGGCGCGCTGGCCTGTTTGCTGGCAACCACCTGTTACGGCTTTGCCGGGTTCCTGACACGGCGCTGGCTGGATCAGCGCGGCGGCTTGGACAGTCGCCTGTCGGCCCTGGGCAGCATGCTTGGGGCGACGTTGTTCCTGCTGCCGTTTTTCGCCTACAGCGCGATCAGCCAGCCTCCAGCGAGTTGGGGTGGTTGGCAGGTGTGGTTGTCACTGTTGGGATTGGGGCTGGTGTGCACGGCGTTTGCCTACATCCTGTACTTCCGCCTGCTGACGTCCATTGGGCCGGTGAGGTCGATGACTGTGACCTTCATGATCCCGCCGTTCGGCGTGCTGTGGGGTGCGTTGTTGCTGGATGAGCCATTGTCCATGGCGCACGTGTATGGCGGGGTGCTGATTGCCGGCGCGTTGTGGTTGGTGTTGCGCCCGAAAAAACTGTGAGCGAAGCCCTTCGCTCACAGTTTGATTGGATCAGTTTTTACGGAAGACAAACATCAACCCGATGATGATCAACCCCATCCCCAGCAGACTCAGCACAGCGAGCGTGTTGCCAAAGATCAAGTAGTCCATCACCGCCGTCACCGCCGGCACCAGGTAAAACAGACTGGTGACATTCACCAGGTTGCCCCGGGCGATCAGGCGGTACAGCAACAGCGTTGCCAGCACCGACACCACCAGCGCCATCCACAACACCGGCAGGTAAAACCCGCTGTTGTGCTCAAAGTGGAACGGCTGGAACGGCACCACCACCGAACACAGCAGCAGCCCCGCCAGGTACTGCACCGGCAGCGTGCCCAAGGGGTTGTCGGCGATACGCTTTTGCATGATCGAGCCGAAGGTCATGCTTGCCAGGGCCAGCAGCCCGAACAGCATCCCGGCCAGGGACATACCGGACAACCCGATGCCCTGGTAAACCACCATGATCAGCCCCGCCAACCCCAGCCCCAGGCCGAACAGCCGGCGCCACGAGCGCTGACGTTCCATCAGCACCACCGTCAGGATCGGCTGCACGCCCATGATGGTTGCCATCATGCCGGGAGTGACTTTCAGGTCCAGGGCCAGCACATAAAAAATCTGGTAGGCCCCCAGCAACACCAGGCCGGTCGCCGCCGCATACACCATGGGTTTGCCGGGGCGTGGCAATTTCAGCTTGAGGATCGGCACCAGAATCACCAACCCCGCCAGGGCAATGGCAAAGCGGATCAACAGAAACGCGAAGGGTGAAGCATGGGCCAAGCCCAATTTGGAGAAAATCGCCCCGCTGCTCCACAGCAAGACAAACAGGCTCGTCGAGGCCGCCGCGGCCACGGATTGTTTCGAAAAAACAGACATGGATACCACCTGTCATCAGGCAAAAAAAGCCGATTCAGCAGTTGCTGAAACTCAGTAGGTTTTTTTCAGGCGGGCAGACGGGAACAGCAATCAGCTGATCAGCCCGAAAGGCCAACACCCGGCGGTGATACGACTGCGTACACCGGCGTGCGACTGACAGGTGGGGGGTAGTGACTGATCTGCGCAGGCTGCTGGTTCCCGCACGGCACGACTGCAGCGTTGGACGCTGAATCGACTACCGCTATGCGCTGGAAAGCTGGCATGGGCTGATCTTGTGTGAAGGGATGAAGAGGCCTGGACTATAACCAGTCGTTACCAGGGTTGGCAATCACTTCACCCACGCGCAGTGCGTGGAGGCGTTTTCATGCGGGCCTTGGCGGACCGGTCGCTATGCCGGGGCAGGATATGGCCTGGCTTATCGCTTCGGCGGCCTGGGCGCGGCAATAGCCACACACTTTGGTTTGAACCTGCTTCACTTCGGGTTGTTTACCTACCCGATGCTGGCCGGTTGATTGTTGCAAAAATAAGTTAAATAAACCGCCATTCCTGCCGACAACCCTTGAAAGCCTTGCGGATTGAACAACCATGCGTAATAACCAACCCGTTACCCAGCGCGAACGTACCTTCCCCGCTCAGCAACGGTTGATCTCCACCACAGATGCCAAGGGCGTGATCACTTACTGCAACGACGCGTTTGTCGAAATCAGTGGGTACACCCGCGAAGAACTGGTACGTGCCCCGCACAACCTGGTGCGTCATCCGGATGTTCCGGCGGCGGTGTTCGCGCACATGTGGTCGACGCTCAAACAAGGCTTGCCATGGATGGGCATCGTCAAGAATCGCTGCAAGACCGGTGATCACTACTGGGTTAACGCCTATGTGACGCCCGTCTTCGACGGCAACCAGGTGGTCGGCTACGAATCGGTGCGCATCAAGCCCACCTCTGAGCAAATCCGCCGGGCCGAAGCGCTTTATCACCGCATCAACCAGGGCAAGTCAGCGATCCCCCAGCGGGACAAATGGCTGCCGGTGTTGCAGGACTGGCTGCCGTTTATCCTGGTGAGCCAACTGAGCTTCATGATCGGCGCGTCACTCAACTCCCACTGGGGCTTTGCCCTGGCGGCGGGGTTGTCGGTGCCGTTGGGCCTGCTGGGCTTGAGTTGGCAACAGCGTGGCCTCAAGCGTTTGCTGCGCCTGGCCGAGCAGACCACGTCCGACCCGTTGATCGCGCAGATGTACACCGACAGCCGTGGTGCCCAGGCGCGCCTGGAGATGTCGATCCTCAGCCAGGAGGCGCGTCTGAAGACCTGTCTGACGCGCTTGCAGGACACTGCCGAGCACCTGAACGCCCAGGCGGCGCAGTCCAACACCCTGGCGCATAACAGCTCCAGCGGCCTGGAACGCCAGCGTGTAGAAACCGAGCAGGTGGCGACGGCGGTCAACCAGATGGCGGCGACGACCCAGGAGGTCGCCAGCCATGTGCAGCGCACCGCCGATGCGACCCAAGAGGCTAACCGCCTGACCGGTCGCGGTCGCGACATTGCCGGGGAAACCCGCGAGGCGATTCAGCGTCTGTCGGTGGCGGTTGGGGAGACGGGCGTGACCGTCACTCAATTGGCCAAGGACAGCGATGAGATTGGTGGTGTGGTCGATGTGATCAAAGGGATCGCTGACCAGACCAACCTGCTGGCCTTGAACGCAGCCATCGAAGCGGCGCGTGCCGGTGAGATGGGTCGAGGCTTTGCCGTCGTTGCCGATGAAGTCCGTCAACTGGCCCAACGCACCGCCGAGTCGACCGGGCAGATCCATGCCCTGATCGCCAAGCTGCAGCACACCGCTGCTGCCGCTGTGCAAACCATGGACGCCGGGCATCGCCAGGCCGAAGAAGGCGTAGCGCGGGTGATGGAAGCGGATCAGGCGTTGGTGGGCATCAGCGAAGCGGTGGCACATATCACCGACATGACGACCCAGATCGCTGCTGCCACTGAAGAGCAAAGCTCCGTGGCCGAAGAGATCAGCCGTAATATCAGCACGATTGCGCTGTTGGCGGACCAGACGTCGGAGCAGGCGTTGAACTCGGCGCAGTTGAGTGAAGAGCTGACGCATACCGCGCATACCCAGTATTCGCTGGTGGAGCGGTTTAACCGGTAGGCCGCTTTCGCGAGCAAGCCCCCACATTTGAATGCATTCACACATCTAAATGTGCGGGCTTGCTCGCGAAGGATCCCTAAGAGGCGCCGAGAAACTCAGCGACCTTCACCGCCGCAGCCTCCAAGTGCTGCTCATGACTAAACCCCGACGTCTTCAACGGCTTCAAATCATGATCCCCCGCCACCAGCCACATCACCTCGATGCTCGGCGACACGTCGTACCCCTCCACCGCCGCCCGATTGCCCAGCGCATCGCGCTCGCCCTGCACAATCAACGTCGGCGCCTTCAACCCAGCCAGGTGCTCGACCCGTGGTTTTTCCGGCTTGCCCACCGCATAGAACGGATACCCCAGGCACACCAGCCCATCGGCGCCCAATTCATCGGCCAACAAACTGGCCATGCGTCCGCCCATGGACTTGCCGCCAATCGCCAGTTTCCCAGCGACATGACGTCGCACCTCGACATACACCTCGCGCCATCCTTCCAGCAGTTTGGGCGCAGGGTTCGGTGGCCGCCTGCCCCCGTCCACCCGGCGCTGGGCCATGTACGCAAACTCGAAGCGCAACACGTTCACGCCATGCCCCGCAAGGCGTGCAGCCATGTCGTTCATAAACCCGGAATCCATTGGTGCACCGGCGCCGTGGGCCAGGATCAGCGTGACTGGAGCGGCTGAAGTCGTCCTCGACGCCGCATCCCACAGCCACCCATGTTCCCGCACACACTGCACCCATTGATCCCCGTCAATACTGGCCTTGTGCTCTTTGGCCATGCTTGCCTCGCTTTTTAGTCTGCCTATAACTCCAGCCCAAGTGTCGCATCTGCTTGGGCTGAACCGTGGATGGGGAACCATGAACACTACTTTAAGTACCGCCTATAACTACAAGGTGGTCCGCCAATTCGCCATTATGACGGTGGTGTGGGGCATCGTCGGCATGGGGCTCGGGGTTTTTCTCGCGGCTCAATTGGTTTGGCCTGCACTCAACTTCGACTTGCCCTGGACCAGCTTCGGCCGCCTGCGCCCGTTGCACACCAATGCGGTGATCTTCGCCTTTGGTGGCTGCGCGCTGTTCGCCAGCTCCTTCTACTCGGTGCAACGTACCTGCCAGACGCAGCTGTTCGCGCCGAAAATCGCCGCATTCTGCTTCTGGGGCTGGCAGCTTGTCATTCTCTCGGCCGCCATCTCCTTGCCACTGGGCTACACCAGTTCCAAGGAATACGCAGAACTGGAATGGCCGATCGACATCCTGATCACCATTGTCTGGGTGGCGTATGCCATCGTGTTCTTTGGCACGATCATGAAGCGCAACACCAAGCATATCTACGTCGGCAACTGGTTCTTCGGTGCGTTCATTATCACCGTGGCCATCCTGCATATCGTCAACAACCTGGAAATCCCGGTTAGCCTGACCAAGTCCTACTCCCTCTACGGCGGTGCGACGGATGCCATGGTGCAGTGGTGGTATGGGCATAACGCGGTAGGCTTTTTCCTCACCGCCGGTTTCCTCGGCATGATGTATTACTTCGTGCCGAAACAGGCCGAGCGCCCGGTGTATTCCTATCGTTTGTCCATCGTGCACTTCTGGGCACTCATCACCCTGTACATCTGGGCCGGCCCGCACCACTTGCACTACACCGCGCTGCCGGACTGGGCACAGTCGCTGGGCATGGTGATGTCGCTGGTGCTGCTGGCACCGAGCTGGGGCGGCATGATCAACGGCATGATGACGCTCTCGGGTGCATGGCATAAGTTGCGCAGCGACCCGATCCTGCGCTTCCTCGTCGTCTCCCTGGCGTTCTACGGCATGTCGACCTTCGAAGGCCCGATGATGGCGATCAAGACCGTCAACGCCCTCTCCCACTACACCGACTGGACCATCGGCCACGTACACGCCGGTGCCCTTGGCTGGGTAGCGATGATTTCCATTGGCGCGCTGTACCACATGATCCCGAAAGTTTTCGGTCGCGAGCAGATGTACAGCCTTGGCCTGATCAACGCGCACTTCTGGCTGGCCACCATCGGCACCGTGCTCTACATCGCCTCGATGTGGGTCAACGGCATTGCCCAGGGCCTGATGTGGCGTGCGGTCAACGAAGACGGCACCTTGACCTACTCCTTCGTCGAAACCCTGGTGGCCAGCCATCCTGGCTTCATCGTGCGGTTGGTGGGCGGTGCGATCTTCCTCAGCGGCATGTTCCTGATGGCTTACAACACTTGGCGCACCGTGCGTTCGGCGCAACCTGCCGAAGTTGCCGCTGCGGCGCAGATGGCCTGAGGAGTCTGTGATGAAACACGAAACGATTGAAAAGAACGTCGGCCTGCTGATGCTGCTCATGGTGCTGGCCGTGAGCATCGGCGGCCTGACCCAGATCGTCCCGCTGTTCTTCCAGGACGTGACCAACAAACCGGTTGAAGGCATGAAGCCCTACACCGCGTTGCAACTGGAAGGCCGTGACATCTACATCCGCGAAGGCTGCGTACAGTGCCACTCGCAGATGATCCGCCCGTTCCGCGCCGAAACCGAACGCTACGGCCACTACTCGGTCGCCGGCGAAAGTGTGTGGGACCACCCGTTCCTGTGGGGTTCCAAGCGCACCGGGCCGGACCTCGCGCGCGTTGGCGCACGCTACTCGGACGACTGGCACCGCGCGCACTTGTACAACCCGCGCAACGTGGTGCCCGAGTCGAAAATGCCGGCCTATCCGTGGCTGGTCACCGCGCAGGTCGACAGCAGCCACACCGAGACCAAGTTGAACGTGATGCGCACCCTCGGCGTGCCCTACACCGACGACGACATCAGTGCCGCCGTGGCCAGCCTCAAAGGCAAGACCGAGATGGACGCGCTGGTTTCGTACCTGCAAGTGCTCGGCACTGCCATCAAGAGCAAGAGGTGAGCCATGGGATTTGAATTCGATGCGGGCACCATCCGCGGCCTCGGCACGCTGGTGGTCGCCATCGCCTTTATCGGCCTGTCGCTGTGGGTGTTAAACAACCGGCGCAATGCGGAATTCGAACAGGCGCGCCTGTTGCCGTTCGCCGATGAACCTTCTCCATCCGACGCTCAAGAAGAGCCTGCAATAAGGAGCACTCGGCCATGACCCTGTTTTGGAGTACATGGATCTGCGTACTGACCCTCGGCAGCCTGATCGGCCTGACCTGGCTCTTGATCGGCACCCGCAAGGGCGAGACCAAGGGCAGCGTCGACCAGACCATGGGCCACGCCTTCGACGGTATCGAGGAATACGACAACCCGCTGCCCCAGTGGTGGTTCATGCTGTTCGCCGGCACCCTGGTGTTTGCGGTTGGCTACCTGATCCTCTACCCGGGCCTGGGCAACTGGAAAGGTGTGTTGCCGGGCTATGAAGACGGCTGGACGTCGGCCAAGGAGTGGGACAAGGAGATGGCCAAGGCTGACACCAGGTTCGGGCCGATCTTCGCCAAATTCTCGGCCATGCCGCTGGAAGAAGTCGCGAAGGACCCGCTAGCGCTGAAAATGGGCGGTCGCCTGTTCGCTTCCAACTGCTCGGTGTGCCACGGCTCGGATGCCAAGGGCGCGTTTGGTTTCCCAAACCTGGCGGACAACATCTGGCGCTGGGGCGGTTCGGCTGAAGCGATCAAGGCCACCATCCTGAACGGCCGTCACGCGGCCATGCCGGCCTGGGGTGACATGCTCGGCGACAACGGCGTGAAAAACGTCGCTGCCTACGTCCGCCACGACATGGCCAAGCTGCCATTGCCTGCCGACAGCACCGCTGACCTGGCCGCAGGCCAAGCGGCTTTCAACACCACCTGTGTCGCTTGCCACGGTCCGCAAGGCCACGGCATGGAAGCCATGGGCGCGCCCGACCTGACCAAACCGGCCGGCTACATCTACGGCACCAGCCTTGCGCAGTTGCAGCAAACCATCCGCCACGGCCGCCAAGGCCAGATGCCAGCGCAGGAAGCGCTGCAAGGTAACGATAAAGTGCACTTGTTGGCCGCGTATGTTTACAGCCTGTCCCACAACGCTGATGGTGCAACGCCAGAAAGCCAGCCCCAATAACATCTGACTGCCTCCTCTGATCAGGGGAGGCTCCGCTTACCTGTGGCGAGGGAGCTTGCTCCCTCGTCACAGGTTCATGCTCACTTTTGAATGAGCCACATCATGAGCGACCAAGTGTCGCACCCTTCCAAAGCACACCTTTCCCCTCCTCACTTTCGGGTCTACGCTTGTTCCCACAGTGGACCATTCCCGGCCTACGCGACGGCAGCCGTTGCGCCCCCGAAATTTCCTGTCCACTCGATCAGCTTTCCATTTCGGATTTTATCCCTACACCAAACATGGAAAGGGCGCAGAATCTGGCGTGGAACGTATTGATACAGGTCAGCCATTGCGTTGCATTGGCCCCTCGCTTTCTACATACTTGCGGCCGATTTTACCTATAAAAAAACCTAAACCGTGGAACCTTAGAATGAGCACAGCAATCAGTCCGACTGCTTATAACTATAAGGTAGTCCGCCAGTTCGCCATCATGACGGTGGTCTGGGGGATCCTTGGCATGGGGCTCGGGGTGTTCATCGCCTCGCAACTGGTTTGGCCGGAATTGAATTTCGGTTTGCCATGGACGACCTTTGGCCGCCTGCGCCCGCTGCACACCAACCTGGTGATCTTCGCCTTCGGCGGATGTGCATTGTTTGCCACCTCCTACTATGTCGTGCAGCGAACCTGCCAGACGCGACTGATCTCCGACAGCCTCGCGGCCTTCACCTTCTGGGGTTGGCAAGCGGTCATTGTCGGCGCCATCGTCACCCTGCCACTGGGGTACACCACCACCAAGGAATACGCCGAGCTGGAATGGCCCATCGCCATTTTGCTTGCCATTGTGTGGGTGACCTATGCCGTGGTGTTCTTTGGCACCATCGTCAAGCGCAAGACCAAGCACATCTATGTGGGCAACTGGTTCTACGGGGCGTTTATCCTGGTGACGGCGATGCTGCACATCGTCAACCACGCCTCGTTGCCGGTCAGCCTGTTCAAGTCCTACTCGGCCTACGCCGGGGCCACGGACGCGATGATCCAGTGGTGGTACGGCCACAACGCCGTAGGGTTTTTCCTCACCACCGGTTTCCTGGGGATGATGTACTACTTCGTGCCGAAACAGGCCGAACGTCCTATTTACTCCTATCGCCTGTCCATCGTGCACTTCTGGGCACTGATCACCCTGTACATCTGGGCCGGCCCGCACCACTTGCACTACACCGCGTTGCCGGACTGGGCGCAGTCCCTGGGCATGGCCATGTCGATCATCCTGCTGGCCCCGAGTTGGGGCGGCATGATCAACGGCATGATGACCCTGTCGGGTGCCTGGCATAAATTGCGCACTGACCCGATCCTGCGCTTCCTCGTGGTATCGCTGGCGTTCTACGGCATGTCGACCTTTGAAGGGCCGATGATGGCGATCAAGACCGTCAACTCGCTGTCCCACTACACCGACTGGACCATCGGCCACGTACACGCCGGTGCACTCGGCTGGGTAGCGATGATCTCCATCGGCGCGCTGTATCACATGATCCCCAAACTGTTCGGCCGTGTGCAGATGCACAGCGTCGGGCTGATCAACACGCACTTCTGGCTGGCGACCATCGGTACCGTGCTCTACATCGCCTCGATGTGGGTCAACGGCATCACCCAGGGCCTGATGTGGCGTGCAATCAACGATGACGGCACCCTCACCTACTCCTTCGTCGAAGCGCTGCAGGCCAGCCATCCGGGCTTTATCGTCCGCGCGTTGGGCGGTGCGTTCTTTGCCTCCGGCATGCTGTTCATGGCCTACAACGTCTGGCGCACTGTGCGTGCCTCCGACCCTGCCGAAGCCGAAGCCGCCGCCAAGATCGCCGTTGTGGGAGCCCACTGATGAAGCATGAAGTAGTCGAGAAGAATATCGGCCTGCTGGCCTTCTTCATGGTCATCGCCGTGAGTATCGGCGGCCTGACCCAGATCGTTCCGCTGTTTTTCCAGGACGTCACCAACAAGCCGGTGGAAGGCATGAAGCCGCGCACCGCGCTTGAACTGGAAGGCCGCGACGTCTACATCGCCAACGGTTGTGTCGGCTGCCACTCGCAGATGATCCGCCCGTTCCGCGCCGAAACCGAACGCTACGGCCACTACTCGGTCGCCGGCGAAAGCGTATGGGACCACCCATTCCTGTGGGGTTCCAAACGTACCGGCCCGGATTTAGCGCGTGTCGGCGGTCGTTACTCTGATGACTGGCAACGTGCGCACTTGTACAACCCGCGCAACGTCGTGCCTGAGTCGAAAATGCCGGCGTACCCGTTCCTCGTGGAAAACAAGCTCGACGGCAAGAACACCGCGAAGAAGATGGAAGTCTTGCGCACCCTGGGCGTGCCCTACACCGACGAAGACATCGCCGGTGCAGCCGCAGCCGTGAAGGGCAAGACCGAAATGGACGCATTGGTGGCCTACTTGCAAGGCCTTGGCACCATCATCAAAAGCAAACGGTGATTCTTCATGGATATCGGGATGATTCGTGGGCTGGGCACCGTTGTGGTGATGGTGGCCTTTATCGGCCTGGCGTTGTGGGTTTTCAGCCCCAAGCGCAAGTCGGAGTTTGAAGACGCGACCTTGCTGCCCTTTGCGGATGATCCCGAAGCCATCAAGCACGTCGAGCAAGCTTCTAGGAGTAACAAAGAATGACTACGTTCTGGAGTCTGTACGTCACAGTCCTCAGTCTGGGTACCATCTTCGCCCTGACCTGGCTGCTGCTGTCGACCCGCAAGGGCCAGCGGGCCGAGCAAACCGACGAGACTGTCGGCCACTCGTTCGACGGCATCGAGGAGTACGACAACCCGCTGCCCAAGTGGTGGTTCATGCTGTTTGTCGGCACCATCATCTTCGCCCTCGGCTACCTGGTGCTGTACCCGGGCCTGGGCAATTGGAAGGGCCTACTGCCAGGCTACAACTACCTCGATAACGACAAGCAAACCGCTTTCGCCAACGGCCAGACCGGTTGGACCGGCGTGCACGAGTGGGAAAAGGAAATGGCCAGGTCGGACGCCAAGTTCGGGCCGATCTTCGCCAAATTCGCCTCGATGCCGATTGAGGAAGTCGCCAAGGATCCACAAGCCTTGAAGATGGGGGGCCGTCTGTTCGCCTCCAACTGCTCGGTGTGCCACGGTTCCGACGCCAAGGGCGCCTATGGCTTCCCCAACCTCACCGACGCCGACTGGCGCTGGGGTGGCGAGCCCGCCACCATCAAGGAAACCATCATGAAGGGTCGCCATGCCGTGATGCCGGCCTGGCTGGATATCCTCAAGGAGCAAGGCGTCAGCGACGTCGCCGCCTTCGTGGTGACCAACCTTGACGGTCGCAAACTGCCAGAAGGCGTCAAGGCTGACGTGGCCAACGGCGAAAAACTCTTCGCCGCCAACTGCGTGGCCTGCCACGGCCCTGCCGGTAAAGGCACCCCCGCCATGGGCGCGCCTGACCTGACTCACCCGGGCGCCTTCATCTACGGCTCGAGCTTCGCCCAACTGCAACAGACCCTCCGCTGGGGCCGTCAGGGCCAGATGCCTGCGCAGGAGCAACTGCAAGGGAATGACAAGGTGCACTTGCTCGCGGCGTACGTTTACAGCTTGTCCCATGGGGATAAGAAGGCTGAGGAGCAGTAAGACCTTTCAAATGCTCTGAAAACACCGAAGACCTAGTGTGGGAGCGGGCTTGCCCGCTCCCACATTGGATCTCCTTCGATTTGGCGACCGAGCCAGCCAAAACCGACCCTACTTTCCAAGTCAATTGATCCAGATCACGTAGGTCGTCCCCTTTCAGCAGCAACGGGGGCGTATCATCAGGCCACTGCAACACCCTTTAATTTGACCCCGGTTGGCACGTACTGGCCGAGGCAAGTCTCCACCGCCGTGGGATGCAATGATGAGCGACCAGATACCGGTACAAGACGTTACCCCGCCTGCCAAAACCGTCGACCTCTACGCCTCGCGAGAGAAAATCTATACCCGTGCCTTCACCGGCCTGTTCCGCAATCTGCGCATGCTCGGTGGTGCCGGTCTGTTCCTGCTCTACTTCGGCACTGTGTGGCTGAACTGGGGTGGTCACCAGGCTGTGTGGTGGAACCTGCCGGAGCGTAAATTTTTTATTTTCGGCGCGACCTTCTGGCCCCAGGACTTCATCCTCCTGTCGGGCATTCTGATTGTTGCGGCGTTCGGCCTGTTCTTTATCACCGTGTACGCCGGACGCGTGTGGTGTGGGTATACCTGCCCGCAAAGTGTGTGGACATGGATCTTCATGTGGTGCGAAAAGGTCACCGAAGGCGACCGCAACCAACGCATCAAGCTCGATAAAGCGCCGATGGGCGCCAACAAATTCCTGCGCAAAGTCAGCAAGCACAGCCTGTGGCTGCTGATCGGCTTTGCGACCGGCATGACCTTTGTCGGCTACTTTTCGCCGATCCGCGAGCTGGTGTTCGAGTTCTTCACCGGCCAGGCCGATGGCTGGTCGTATTTCTGGGTGGGTTTCTTCACCCTCGCCACCTATGGCAACGCCGGCTGGCTGCGCGAACAGGTGTGCATCTACATGTGCCCGTACGCGCGTTTCCAGAGTGTGATGTTCGACAAAGACACGCTGATTGTTTCTTACGACCCACGTCGTGGCGAACTGCGCGGCCCGCGTAAAAAGGGCGTCGACTACAAGGCCCAGGGCCTGGGGGATTGCATCGATTGCACGATGTGCGTGCAGGTGTGCCCTACGGGTATCGACATCCGCGACGGCCTGCAGATCGAGTGCATCGGCTGCGCCGCGTGTATCGACGCCTGCGACAACATCATGGACAAGATGGACTACCCGCGAGGCCTGATCAGCTACACCACCGAGCACAATCTTTCCGGGCAGAAAACCCACAAGTTGCGCCCGCGCTTGATCGGCTATGCCTTGGTATTGCTGGCGATGATCAGCCTGCTGGCGGCGGCATTCTTCATGCGCTCTCTGGTGGGTTTCGACGTGAGCAAAGACCGCGTGCTGTTTCGCGAAAACGCCGAAGGGCGTATCGAAAACGTCTACAGCCTAAAGATCATGAACAAGGATCAGCGCGACCATACCTACGTGCTCGATGCTTCGGGCCTGCCGGACCTCAAGCTGCAGGGCCGCCGCGAGATCAAGGTGGCCGCCGGCGATATCGTCAGCATGCCGGTGGAGCTGTCGAGTGCGCCGGAACAATTACCATCGAGCACCAACGAGGTGACCTTCATGCTCAAGGATGCCGATGACGCCAGCGTCCAGATTGAAGCCAAGAGCCGATTCATCGGCCCACACGTCCGTTAATCAAGAGAGCCAACAATGCCCCTAGCGACTGCTGCAAGCCCCTGGTACAAGCATCTGTGGCCCTGGATCATCATTGCGATCCTGGCCTGCTCGGTGACCTTGACCCTGTCCATGGTGACCATCGCGGTGAACAACCCGGACAACCTGGTCAACGACAACTACTACGAGGCCGGCAAAGGCATCAACCGTTCCCTCGACCGTGAGTTGCTGGCCCAGACCCTGCAACTGCGCGCCAAGATGCACCTGGATGAGCTGACCGGTGAAGTCGAGGTGAACCTCACCGGCAACAGCAACCCTACCACCCTGGAATTGAACCTGATTTCCCCGACCCAGCCCGAGAAGGATCGCAAGATCAACCTGGCCCGCAGTGACAGTGAACCCGGCCGCTACATAGGCCAGGTCACCGACAAGGTCGAAGGCCGTCGCTTCGTCGAATTGCTCGGCGTGGAAGGCGACCGCACCTGGCGCATGTTCGAGGAAGAACAGGTCAGCCACGACAAAGACTTGCTGCTAGGTGATGAACCGTTGCAGGGTGCCGAAGACCTGAAAAAGTAAAAACCTGCGCTTCGCGCATCGCGGGCAAGTCGCACCGCCGCTCCCAGCCACTATAGATTCCAGATCATGACCACCCCGTGCTACCACTGCGCCCTCCCCGTCCCCTCTGGCAGCCGTTTTACCGCCGTGATCCTCGGCGAACGCCGCGAACTCTGTTGCCCCGGCTGCCAGGCGGTGGCCGAAGCGATTGTCGCCGGTGGCCTGGAAAGCTACTACCAGCACCGCAGCGAAGCCTCGGCCAACCCTGAGGCGTTACCCGTGCAACTGGTGGACGAGCTGGCGCTGTACGACCGCGCCGACGTGCAAAAACCCTTTGTACGCCACGACGGCGAACTCGCCGAAGCCACGCTGCTGATGGAAGGCATCAGCTGCGCCGCCTGTGGCTGGCTGATCGAGAAACACCTGCGCCGCCTGCCCGCCGTGGCCGAGGCGCGCCTGAACGTGTCCAACCACCGCTTGCTGGTGCGCTGGGCTGACGGGCAGTTGCCGTTGAGCCAGTTACTCAGCGAGCTGCGCCATATCGGTTACGCCGCCCACCCGTATCAAGCGGACCGCGCTGCCGAGCAACTGGCCAGCGAAAACCGCCTGGCCCTGCGCCAATTGGGTGTGGCTGGGCTGCTGTGGTTCCAGGCGATGATGGCAACCATGGCCACCTGGCCGGAATTCAACATCGACCTGAGCCCGGAGCTGCATGTGATCCTGCGCTGGGTGGCGATGTTTCTTACAACACCCATCGTGTTCTACAGCTGTGCACCGTTTTTCAAGGGTGCCCTGCGCGACTTGCGTACGCGTCACCTGACCATGGATGTGTCGGTTTCATTGGCCATCGGCGGTGCATATCTGGCGGGCATCTGGACCGCGATCACCGGCGTAGGTGAGTTGTACTTCGATGCGGTGGGCATGTTTGCGCTGTTCTTGCTGGCCGGTCGCTACCTCGAGCGGCGTGCCCGCGAGCGGACGGCTGCCGCGACGGCGCAGTTGGTCAACCTGCTGCCCGCCTCGTGCCTGCGGCTCAAGGCGGATGGTCAAAGCGAGCGCATCCTGCTTCCCGAGCTGGCGTTGGGTGACCGTGTACTGGTGCACCCCGGTGCCGTACTGCCGGCGGATGGCGTGATTCTCGACGGCCAATCGAGCATTGATGAGTCCCTGCTCACCGGTGAATACCTGCCGCAACCGCGCCAAACCGGGGATGCGGTCACGGCGGGCACCCTCAATGTGGAAGGCGCATTAACAGTCGAAGTGCGCGCCTTGGGCCATGACACGCGCCTGTCCGCCATCGTGCGCCTGCTGGAGCGCGCCCAGGCCGAGAAACCGCGCCTGGCGCAGATCGCAGACCGCGCTGCGCAGTGGTTCTTGCTGTGCTCGCTGATCGCCGCCGCCCTGATCGGCTTGCTGTGGTGGGAATTGGATTCTTCGCGGGCGTTCTGGATTGTATTGGCGATGTTGGTCGCGACCTGCCCATGTGCCTTGTCCCTGGCCACACCCACCGCGCTCACTGCCGCCACTGGCACCTTGCACAAACTCGGGTTATTGCTGACTCGCGGACACGTGCTGGAAGGGCTGAACCAAATCGACACGGTGATTTTCGACAAGACCGGCACCCTCACCGAAGGCCGCTTGGCCTTGAGAGCCATCCGTCCCCTGGGCACATTGAGCACGGACCTGTGCCTGAGCCTCGCCGCCGCCCTGGAAAACCGTTCCGAACACCCGATTGCCCGCGCCTTTGGCCGCGCGCCGCTGGCCGCCGATGAGGTGCTCAGTTCGCCTGGGCTTGGTCTTGAAGGCCGCGTTGGCGAGCGCCAATTGCGCATTGGCCAACCGGGCTTTGTCTGCGAACTCAGTGGTTGCGCGATCCCCGCCTCACCGACAGATTCGGGTCAATGGCTGCTGCTTGGCGACCGCGAAGGCGCCCTCGCCTGGTTTGTGCTCGATGATCGCCTGCGCAGTGACGCCCCGGCCCTGCTGGCCGCCTGCAAGGCGCGCGGCTGGCGCACGCTGTTGCTGTCCGGGGACAGTTCGCCGATGGTCGCCAGTGTCGCCGCCGAATTGGGGATCGACGAAGCCCACGGTGGCCTGCGCCCTGATGACAAGTTGCAGGTGCTGCAACAACTGCACAAGGAAGGCCGCAAGGTGATGATGCTCGGCGATGGGGTCAACGATGTGCCTGTGCTCGCCGCCGCGGATATCAGCGTGGCCATGGGCACCGCCACCGACCTGGCCAAGACCAGCGCCGATGCGGTGTTGCTTTCCAACCGTCTGGACGCGCTGGTGCAAGCCTTTTCCCTGGCGCGGCGCACGCGTCGCGTGATCATTGAAAACCTGCTGTGGGCCGGGCTGTACAATGGCCTTATGCTGCCGTTTGCCGCCCTGGGTTGGATCACGCCCATCTGGGCGGCGATCGGTATGTCCCTCAGTTCGTTGACCGTGGTGCTCAATGCCCTGCGCCTGACTCGCCTGCCGAGCGCGCCAGTTGCCCGAGCCCCCTCAGTAACCCGCCCGCTGCCGGTGTGAGCCGTGCGGACATGGAGTGCAGATGCCAGCTTTATACGTGATGATTCCGGCGGCGCTGCTGTTAGTGGGCGTGGCCATCTACATCTTCTTCTGGGCCGTGGACAGCGGCCAATACGACGACCTCGATGGGCCGGCCCATAGCGTGCTGTTCGACGATCAGGACCCGAATCACCTGGCCGGTGTCGAAGAAGCCAACCACCCCGAACAATCGCCCAAAGACCCGCCCCATGCTTGAACTGGCGCCGCTGTTGGTCTCCGCATTGATCCTCGGCCTGCTGGGGGGCGGCCATTGCTTGGGCATGTGCGGCGGGCTGATGGGCGCGTTGACCCTGGCGATCCCCAGGGAGCAGCGCAGCCGCAGGTTTCGCCTGCTGCTGGCGTACAACCTGGGGCGCATCCTCAGCTATGCCGCTGCCGGCGTGTTGATCGGCCTGGCCGGCTGGGCGGTGGCGAACAGCCCGGCCGCGATGTTCATGCGCGTACTCGCCGGGCTGTTACTGATCAGTATGGGCCTCTACCTGGCGGGCTGGTGGAGCGGCCTCACCCGCATCGAAAGCCTCGGACGCGGCCTGTGGCGGCATATCCAGCCCGTTGCCAACCGTTTGCTGCCGGTGTCCAGCCTGCCGCGCGCGTTGCTGCTGGGCGCACTCTGGGGCTGGTTGCCGTGCGGATTGGTCTACAGCACATTGCTGTGGGCGGCGAGCCAGGGGAATGCGTTGGACAGCGGGTTGCTGATGCTGGCGTTTGGACTGGGCACTTGGCCGGTACTGTTGGCCACCGGCCTGGCGGCTGAGCGGGTCACGGCGCTACTGCGCAAACGCAGCGTGCGGATGGCCGGTGGCTTGCTGGTCATACTCTTCGGTATCTGGACGTTGCCCGGTCCGCACCAGCACTGGCTAATGGGCCACTAAGTAGCGCCGCTCCCCGTTGATGCAAATCAAGATGGCACCCGCGACGTGCCCCTAGACTCACCCCACTAGCCAATCCGGGGGAGCGACCGCATGCTCGACGCCATTCGTTGGGACACCCATCTGATTCACCGCTACGACTTGGCAGGACCGCGCTACACGTCCTACCCCACCGCCGTACAATTCGACAGCCAGGTCGGCACGTTCGACCTGCTCCACGCCCTGCGCGACAGTCGCAAGGCTGTGCGGCCATTGTCGCTGTATGTGCATGTGCCGTTCTGCGCGAACATCTGCTACTACTGCGCCTGCAACAAAGTCATTACCAAGGATCGTGGCCGCGCCCAGGCTTACCTGCAACGCCTGGTGCAGGAAATCCAGCTGGTGGCCTGCCACCTCGACCCGAAACAACCAGTGGAACAACTGCACTTTGGCGGCGGTACGCCGACGTTTCTCAGCCACGACGAACTGCGCCAGGTCATGGCATGTCTGCGCCAGCACTTCAATTTGCTGGATGATGATTCCGGCGACTACAGCATTGAGATCGACCCCCGCGAGGCGGATTGGGCCACCATGGGCCTGCTGCGCGAGCTGGGCTTCAACCGCGTCAGCGTCGGCCTGCAAGACCTCGACCCCGAGGTGCAACGCGCGGTCAACCGCCTGCAAAGCCTGGAAGAAACCCGTGCAGTCATCGACGCCGCGCGCACCCTGCAATTTCGCTCGATCAATATCGACCTGATCTACGGCCTGCCCAAGCAGACCCCGCTGAACTTCGCGCGCACCGTGGAGGAAGTGATTAGCCTGCAACCGGACCGCCTGTCGGTATTTAACTATGCGCATCTACCGGAACGCTTCATGCCGCAGCGGCGCATCAACACCGACGACTTGCCTTCTCCGGCAGAAAAGCTGCTGATGCTGCAAACCACCATCGAGCAATTGACCCAAGCCGGCTATCGCTACATCGGCATGGATCACTTCGCCCTGCCGGACGACGAGCTGGCCATCGCCCAGGAAGAAGGCACTCTGCAACGCAACTTCCAGGGCTATACCACCCACGGTCATTGCGACCTGATCGGGCTCGGGGTGTCGGCGATCAGCCAGATCGGCGACCTGTACTGCCAGAACAGCAGCGACCTCAACGCCTACCAGAACAGCTTGGCCGGCGCGCAACTGGCCACCAGCCGCGGCCTGGTCTGCACCTCGGACGATCGGTTGCGGCGGGAGGTTATCCAACAGTTGATCTGCAATTTCAGCCTGGCGTTCGAGAAGATCGAGCCGGCCTTCAACATTGATTTTCGCGGGTATTTTGACGACATCTGGCCGCAACTGGAGGCCATGGCCGAAGATGGCCTGATCGAACTCGACGCCCAGGGCATTCGTGTATTGCCGGCCGGGCGACTGCTGGTGCGTTCGGTGTGCATGGTGTTCGATGCCTACCTGGAGCACCAGAATCGGCAACGATTTTCACGGGTGATCTGATTACATCGACAACGAGGCGGCCTTCATCGAGTCGTTGGCGCTCATACCTTTCATCGACTTGGCCAGGGAGGTCTGAGCCGACATCAGGCCCGCCTGCAAAGAACTGATTTCGCTTTGCAGAGCACTGGTCTTGGCTCGAGCCTCTTCGGGCGAGAGGTTATTGGCGGCCGCGACTGCCGCCAGTTCGGCCTGTTTTTCGGCGATCTGCTGTTTCAGTTGGCGGATCATTTTCAGCACCTGTTTGACGTTGTCGTCCAGGCCACTGTCATCGATATCCGCATTGGAGCTTTTGGCCGCACCCGCGGCTTTGAAGGCATCGGCGGAAATAGTCACGGTTACACCTTCTACCACTTTGGGCGCAGTAGCCGTTTCGGCGCCTGGAACTTCTTCCTTGGCCTCAGCCAATGGCTTTGCATCCGGCACAGTCGGAATGCGGATGGCAGGGTTGTAGGCGGCTATAACAGACATGATCCAGGCTCCGACTAATAGGTATGCCTGCTGTATCGACCTTGGTACAAAAACCTTTATACCGTTACCGGTTTTTTGTACACGCTGGCTTCAGCGGCCTCCAGTGCGTTACCCTTACGTCTTATGTGTGTTTTCCCACAAGGATTAAAAAATGTCCGAGCCAGTCAAACTGCGCGCTCACAGCCAGGCCCATTGCAAGGATTGCAGCCTGGCACCCCTCTGCCTGCCACTTTCGTTGAATTTGGAAGACATGGATGCGCTGGACGAGATCGTTAAACGCGGTCGCCCGCTGAAAAAAGGCGAGTTTCTGTTTCGCCAGGGCGACAAGTTCGACTCCGTTTATGCAGTGCGTTCGGGCGCGTTGAAGACGTTCAGCCTGAGCGATGGCGGCGAAGAACAGATCACGGGGTTCCACTTGCCCAGTGAACTGGTGGGGCTGTCAGGCATGGACACCGAGATTCACCCGGTGTCGGCCCAGGCGCTGGAGACTACGTCAGTGTGCGAAATCCCCTTCGAGCGCCTGGACGAACTGGCCCTGCAATTGCCGCAACTGCGCCGTCAGCTGATGCGCGTGATGAGCCGCGAGATTCGCGACGACCAGCAAATGATGCTGCTGTTGTCGAAGAAAACCGCCGACGAGCGCATCGCCACCTTCCTGGTCAACTTGTCCGCGCGGTTCCGCGCCCGTGGTTTCTCGGCCAACCAGTTCCGCCTGAGCATGTCGCGCAATGAAATCGGCAACTACCTGGGCCTGGCGGTGGAAACCGTGTCCCGCGTGTTTACCCGTTTTCAGCAGAACGAGTTGATCGCTGCCGAAGGCAAGGAAGTGCATATCCTCGACCCGATCCAACTGTGTGCATTGGCCGGCGGCACGGTCGACGCCTGATCCAGACGCTGCGGCCGCGCCAACTGGCGAGGCCGCAGGTATACTTCGAGTCCGTTTCCAGCCCAGGACTCTTCGACGATGACCTTTGATTCGTTCGACATCAAATCCCTGATCCGCCCTGTCATCGACTTCCCCAAGCCTGGGGTGATCTTTCGTGACATCACCCCGCTGTTCCAATCGCCTCGCGCCCTGCGGCTGGTGGCCGACAGCTTTGCCCAGCGTTATGTCGAGGCTGACTTCACGCACATCGGCGCCATGGATGCGCGGGGGTTCCTGATCGGTTCGATCATCGCCTATCAACTGAACAAGCCGCTGATCCTCTTTCGCAAGCAGGGCAAGCTACCAGCCGACGTGCTGGCCGAGGGTTATCAGACCGAGTACGGCGAGGCCTTCCTGGAAGTGCACGCTGACAGCCTGTGTGAGGGTGACTCGGTATTGATCTTCGATGATTTGATTGCCACAGGCGGCACCCTGATCGCGGCGGCGAACCTGGTGCGGCGCATGGGTGCGCAGATTTTTGAAGCAGCGGCGATCATTGATTTGCCGGAGTTGGGTGGGTCGCAGCGGTTGGAAGATATGGGGATTCCGACGTTTTGTTTGACGCAGTTTGCGTTGACTGAGCGTTGACCGCTTGAACTGATTACTTAGTTGTCCGGTCCGGCCTCTTCGCGAGCAAGCCCGCTTGCTCGCGAAGAGGCCAAGAAGAACACAAGATCACAACCCCATCTGCTTGCTGATGATTTCATTCATCACTTCCCGAGTCCCTCCCCCGATGGACAGGATACGGTTGTCCCGATACAGGCGCTCCACCAGGTTCCCACGCATATAGCCCTGGCCCCCGAGTATCTGCACGGCGTCAAACGTCACACGGTCCGCCGTGTCAGTGGCGAGGTTCTTGGCCATGGAAATTTCCTTGATCACACTCTTTCCCGCGGCCATCTTTGCCGCCTGGCGGTAGGTGAATTCGCGGGAGACTTCAACGGCAGTGGCCATTTCCGCCAAGCGATGCTTGATCACCTGGAATTTGCCGATGGGTTTGCCGAAGGCTTCGCGTTGCGCGGCCCATATAAGGCTTTCCTCAAGTGCCAGTTGTGCGGTCATGTTGGCCATAAGGGCCAAGGCCAGGCGTTCGCTCTGGAAGTTGCCCATGATGCAGGCGAAACCCATGTTCTCGGCGCCGATCAGGTTGCCAGCAGGCACCCGGCAATCGTCGAAGAATAATTCAGCCGTGTCCGACGCCCACCAGCCCATTTTCTTCAGAGGTTGGCCGACGGTAAAACCGGGGGTGTCTTTTTCGATCAGCAGCAGGCTGATACCGGCAAAACCCGGCTCGCCGGTGCGCACGGCCACGGTGTAGAAATCGGCGCGGATGCCGCTGGTGATAAAGGTCTTGCTGCCGCTGACGCGGTAGTGATCGCCGTCGCGAATGGCGCGGGTTTGCAGGCTGGCCACGTCGGAACCGCCGCCCGGCTCTGTGACAGCCAGGGCGATGATCTTCTCACCCGACAACACCAACGGCGCTACGCGCTGGCGTACGTCGGGTCGCGCCCACTTGACGACAGGCGGCAGGCCGATATCCAGCGAACCCAGCCCCGCCACCACGCCGCCGGAGCCGCAGCGCATCAACTCCTCGCTGGCCGCCACTTTGGCGAACAGATCACCTTCATGACTGCCACCCAGGGCTTCGGGGTAACCGATGCCCAGTATCCCCGCCGCGCCGGCCTTGAGGTACAGCTCTCGGGGAAAACTCTCGGCCTCTTCCCACTGCTCGACGCCGGGCAACATTTCGCGTTCGACAAAACGGCGCACGCTGTCGCGGACCAATTGATGGCTGGGGTCGAAGTAGTCCTGATA
Organism: Pseudomonas sp. RA_15y_Pfl1_P11; assembly: GCF_963970975.1. Lineage (NCBI taxonomy): Bacteria > Pseudomonadati > Pseudomonadota > Gammaproteobacteria > Pseudomonadales > Pseudomonadaceae > Pseudomonas > Pseudomonas sp. RA_15y_Pfl1_P11. Next base: position 91,174 of record NZ_CAXAOY010000016.1, on the reverse strand, counting down.
GGCAGACATCGGCAAGCTCCACTGTGAGGTAGAGCGAACTTACCAAGCGCTTGCTTGGTTATCAAGTTGACTGCAGATTTCACCCACAACACAAAACCAATGTGGGAGCGGGCTTGTTCGCGAATGCGGTGGATCAGTCAATATCTTTGTTGACTGCTACCCTGCATTCGCGAGCAAGCCCGCTCCCACCTTTTGATCTGTGTGGCCCCTTAAAGGGCGATGGGTTTGCGACCGGCGAAGGAATGCGCCAGCGTCCCACCGTCCACCAATTCCAACTCGCCACCCAGCGGCACGCCATGGGCGATGCGCGAAGTGATCAGGCCTTTGTTGCTCAGGAGTTGGGCGATGTAATGCGCGGTCGCCTCACCTTCCACCGTCGGATTGGTGGCCAGGATCACTTCGGTAAAGGTGCCCTGCTCTTCAATACGCGCCACCAGTTGCGGAATGCCGATGGCTTCCGGGCCCAAGCCGTCCAGCGGCGACAGGTGGCCCTTGAGCACGAAGTAGCGCCCGCGATAGCCAGTCTGTTCCACCGCGTACACATCCATCGGCCCTTCCACCACGCACAGCAGCGTGTCGTCGCGGCGCGGGTCGGCGCATTGCGGGCAGAGCTCCTCTTCGGTGAGGGTGCGGCACTGGCGGCAGTGGCCCACACCGGTCATGGCCTGGCTCAGGGCCTGGGCCAACCGGGTGCCGCCGCTGCGATCACGCTCCAGCAGTTGCAGCGCCATGCGCTGGGCAGTTTTCTGGCCCACGCCCGGCAAAGTGCGCAGGGCGTCGATCAGTTGGCGAATCAGGGGGCTGAAGCTCATGGGCGAAGGGTCCGACAAAACAACGAGACGCGGTTTATACCCGCGCCTCGGATTAGCGTCAAATGCTCAATCCTGTGCGACGCGCACCACCAACTTGCCGAAGTTGCGTCCCTCCAGCAAACCGATGAAGGCTTGCGGCGCCTGCTCCAGGCCGTCGACCACATCTTCGCGGAACTTGATCTTGCCATCGCGCACCCACGGCGCCATGGCGCTGAGGAACTCGGGCTGGCGATCACCGTAGTCATCAAACACGATAAAGCCCTGAATGCGCACACGCTTGGTCAGCAAGGTGCGTTGCAGCGCCGGCAAGCGATCCGGCCCGCTGGGGGCTTCATGGGCGTTGTACCCGGCGATCAACCCGCACAGCGGAATGCGCGCCTTGGGGTTGAGCAAAGGCACCACAGCGTCGAAGACTTTGCCGCCGACGTTCTCGAAATAGATGTCCACGCCCTTGTCGCACGCCTGCGCCAATTCGTTGGCAAAGTCCGCGCTCTTATGGTCGATGCAGGCATCAAAGCCCAATTCGTCTACCACGTAGCGGCACTTGTCCGCCCCCCCGGCGATCCCGATGACGCGCAAGCCCTTGAGCTTGGCCACCTGCCCCACCACCGAGCCGACCGCGCCGGATGCCGCTGCCACTACCAGGGTTTCCCCTTCCTTGGGCTGGCCGATGTCCATCAGCCCCATGTAGGCGGTCATACCCGGCATGCCCAGCACACCCAGGGCCATCGACGGGCTGGCCAGACCTTTTGGCACCGGGATCAGGTTGCGACCATCGGAAATGCTGTGGCTCTGCCAGCCGGTAGCACCGACCACCAGGTCGCCCACTTCGAATTTCGGATGACGCGACTGCTCGATACGGCTGACAGCGCCGCCGGTCATCACTTCATCGATTTCCACTGGAGCTGCGTAGGACGGTGCGTCGCTCATGCGGCCGCGCATGTAGGGATCAAGGGACAGGTACAGCGTCTTAAGCAGGACCTGGCCGTCTGCCACGTCCGGCAGACTCACCCGCTCCAGGCGGAAGTTCTCCGGGGTGGGTGCACCCTGGGGGCGTGAGACCAGGACGATGCGCTGGTTCAGTATCGGTTCTTGAGGCATGAAGGTGCTCCTTTAACGGTAATCGAATTCATCGCTATCAAGTGCAGACACCGGCTGATACCCCGAGGTTCTATAGAGTTACCGTCCCGTAGGGCGAGTAAAAAAAATGCCAGGCACGAGGCCTGGCATTTGAGTCTAGCTAAGGCTTGCCGATCAGAACGGCAGCTTCATGCCCGGTGGCAGTTGCATGCCAGCGGTCACGCCACCCATTTTTTCCTGACTGTTGGCTTCGATCTTGCGCACGGCGTCGTTGACGGCCGCGGCGAACAGCGCCTCGAGCATTTCCAGATCATCTTCGCTGGTGCCTGGCAATACGCTTGGGTCGATGCTCACGCGCTTGATGTCGTGACGACCGGTCATTACCACACTGACCATATCGCCACCGGCCTTACCGGTGACTTCGGCGTTGGCCAGTTCTTCCTGCATCTTGGCCATCTTTTCCTGCATCTGCTGCGCCTGCTTCATCAGGCCGGCCATGCCACCTTTCATCATGGGAATCACCTCAAAAGTACGTGGATCAATGATTGGCCCGGTGTTATGACGCTTGGGGCACCGGGGCTTCGACGGGTTCAATAGTATCGTGACGGACGACCGCACCGAACTGTTGCATCATTTGCTGGATGAGCGGATCAGCGTGGATCGAGTCTTGCGCTTCACGCTGGCGGTTGATACGCCGGCGGCTCGCGGCCTGAGCCGGGGTTTCCTGCTCAGGCTTGATCAGCTCGATGGCGATGGTCAACGCGCGCTCATGGTACTGGTTCAGCGCATCGTTCAGGCGGCGCTGCTGGGTCGCGTTGAACAGGGCGCTGTGGGCCGGGTCCAGGTGCAACAGCCAGTGGTCGCCTTCAATGGAAATCAGCGTGCAGTTAGCGGCGATGCTGCCGGTCATGCCGGAGATCGGCAGTTTCGGGAACAGCTCCAGCCATTGCAGCGCCAGGCCGGTGGCCGGGGCTGAAGCGGGTTCCGCCTCGGGCTCAGGGGCCGGCTCGGCGGTGTGTTCGCTGGCCAGGTCGTCCAGGTAGCTGTAGGCCGAATCCATGTCCGGCTCAATGTAGTCTTCGTCCAGCGGCGGTTCGTCGTCAAGGTCGATGCCTGGGGTGGCAGCTTCCACCTGGGCCACGGTTGGCTCGGGAACAGGCGCAGAGGCCCACTCAGGGGCATCCGGCACCACGCTGTCCGGGGTCGGCTTGGGCATCGGCGTCAGCTCGGGCTGCTCGCTGCTGGTTTCCAGCACAGGCTCCACGGCAGGCACCTGCTCGACTTCAGCGTCGGCGTCTACCGGATTATTCCAGGGCAAATCGACGACCGGCTCAGGCTCGGCGATCGGTTCCGACTCGACCACTGGCGCAGCAACCACAGGCTCTGGCTCAGGTACCGGCGCGACCGGCGCGACCGGCGCGGGTGCAGCCACCACTGGCGCAACCACTGCCGCGCCAGCCACTGGTTTGGCGGAATCAACTGTGGCCTGGCTGATCCCCACTGGCTTTAGCGGCTGTCTCGGCGCATCGGCAGCGTCCGCGGGCCGGAAGGCCAGCATGCGCAGCAGCACCATTTCAAAGCCACCGCGCGGGTCCGGCGCCAAAGGCAGGTCCCGGCGACCGATCAGGCCCATCTGGTAATAGAACTGCACATCTTCGGCCGGCAACGCCTGGGCCAGGGCCAACACGCGGTCGCGGTCGCCATGACCGTTGTCGACCCCTTCCGGCAGGGCCTGGGCGATGGCAACGCGGTGCAGCACATTGAGGATTTCCGAGAGCACGCCGTTCCAGTCCGGGCCTTGCTCCGACAGGTGGCGCACGGCTTCGAGCAACGCCTTGGCGTCGCCTTCGATCAGCGCGTGCAGCACGTCGAATACCTGCCCGTGGTCGAGGGTGCCGAGCATGGCGCGCACGTCGGCGGCCATGACCTTGCCTTCACCAAAGGCGATGGCCTGATCGGTGAGGCTCATGGCGTCCCGCATCGAACCATCGGCGGCGCGGCCGAGCAGCCACAAGGCATCGTCTTCAAACGGTACGTTCTCGACGCCCAGCACGTGGGTCAAATGCTCGACCACTCGCTCGGGGGTCATGTTTTTCAGGGAGAACTGCAGGCACCGCGACAAAATCGTTGCAGGTAGTTTCTGCGGGTCGGTGGTGGCCAGGATGAATTTAACGTAGGGCGGCGGCTCTTCCAGGGTTTTCAACAAGGCGTTGAAGGAATGGCTGGACAGCATGTGCACTTCGTCGATCAGGTAGACCTTGAAGCGGCCACGGCTCGGCGCGTACTGCACGTTATCCAGCAGCTCGCGGGTGTCTTCGACCTTGGTACGGCTCGCGGCGTCGATTTCGATCAGGTCGACGAAACGCCCTTCGTCGATTTCCTTGCACACCGAGCAGGTGCCGCAGGGCGTCGAAGTGATACCGGTTTCACAGTTCAGGCATTTGGCGATGATGCGCGCAATGGTGGTCTTGCCCACTCCTCGGGTACCGGTGAACAGGTAGGCGTGGTGCAGCCGTTGGCTGTCCAAGGCATTGATCAGAGCCTTGAGCACATGGGTCTGGCCGACCATTTCGCGGAACGAGCGCGGACGCCATTTACGTGCAAGAACCTGATAACTCATCGAAAACCGTCGCAACTGGGAAGCGGAAGCCGGTAATGCTAGCGGAGCAAGGGGGAAATTGCATCCGGCACGCTCGCCTAATCTGACTAAGCTCTCCTGATTGGCCCCAAAAAGGCCTGAACCCGGAGAGCATATGCGCGTAGTCCTGGGCGCCTTATGGATGATCACCACAGCGAGCCTGGCAGCGCCCGCACCGTTGCGTTTCTCGGTTTCCGACAGCTGGGCGATGCCCATGGTGCAATTGGAGGACGGACGGCCCACCCAGGGCATTTTGTATGACCTGATGTTGAGCCTGGCCACCCAGGTCGGTCAGCCGGCCGAATTCCACGTATTGGCACGCGCGCGAATCTCCAGCGCCATGGAGCATGGCGAGATTGACGTGCGCTGTTATGTCACCCAGGCCTGGGTCGACAACCTGTCGGGTGATTACACGTGGAGTATCCCGTTGATGGTGCAGCGCAACCTGTTGGTCAGCACTCAGATACCTGCGCAGCCGCTTCAGGTTGGCAAACTTGCGCCACAGGCCATCGGCACGGTGCTCAATTATCGCTACGCCATCCTTGAGCCTTTGTTTGCCAGCGGCCGGCTCAGCCGTGACGATGCCCGCAGCGAAGAGCAGGTGCTGCAAAAACTGGTGGCCGGGCGCTTCAAGTTCGCCGTGACCAATGAATGGATACTCGACCGGTTCAACCAGCGGATGCCGGTCGGCAAACGCCTGCACAAGGCCGCAGTGATCGATCAGCAGAACCTGGGCTGCACTGTGCGCAATGATCCGAATGTGCCGGTGCAAAAAATCCTGCGCACCTTGTTGCGCATGAAGATGTCGGGCGAGATCGACGAAATCATCAAGCTGTATACCGGAGAGGCCACCGCCAACGCCCTTCCAGACTGATCGCTGCCACGCTGGCCAACACAATCACGCCGCCCAGCACCACTTGCAGGGCGATGTGCTCACCCAGCAACGTCGCCGCCATCACCATGGCGACGGGCGGGATCAGGTACATCGCCACCGAGGCGCGGCTGACTTCGACATGCTTCAACACGTAGCCCCACGCCAGGTACGCCAAAGCACTGGGGAAAATCCCGAGCACAAGCACCGCAAGGTTTTCCGGCAACGGCGCCTGCACCACGGCAGCGGGCAGGCCAGGCAGGTTCACGCAGAGCATCAACGTGCCCCCCCACACCATGTAGCACGCCATCGTCAGCGGGCTATAGCGATGGGCATAGTGTTTCTGGATAACGAAGTACAGGCTCCACGACACCGCCGCCAGCAGGATCAGCACACCGCGCGGGTCGATATCGCCCACGCCGTGATCGCCCCAGATCACCACCAGCACGCCAAACAAGCCAAGTAACACGCAGCTCCAGCGCCAGAGGCTGACCCGCTCCTTCAAGCAGAAAAACGCGATCAACACACTGAACAGTGGTGCCGATTGCGCCAGTACGCTGGACGCCGCCGCACTCACGAATTGCTGTCCATAATTGAGGCTGGTGTGATGCAGGAACACCCCGAAAAAGCTCAACACCAGCAGCCACGGCACATCCCGCAGGCGCGGTCGGCCGATGCCCATCACCAGCGCCACACCGGCCATGAACAGCGAAGCGATCAGAAACCGCAGCAGCGCGAGCTGCCCAGGGCTGTAGCTGTTCAGCCCCATGTGCACGCCAATCGGCGAATAGGCCCAACAGAGGATGACGCTGGCAATGACTAGCGTAAGCTTCAGGGGTGACGGGGTGTTCATCGACGGCATCCGAAAACTGAGAAGGAATGCCGTCAGTCTTGGCCCGGGCAAGGCGTAGGACAATTAAGCGTTTCTGACTTCTGAATTCACTGGAACTGAGTAATGGAACTGGCCCAACTGAAAATGGTGCGAGCCGTGGCGCAGACCGGCAGCGTGGCCCATGCTGCCCTGCAATTGCACTGTGTGCCGTCCAACATCACCACGCGTATCAAGCAGTTGGAAGGCGAGCTGGGCACGCCGCTGTTTATCCGCGCCGGGCGCGGGCTGGCGATCAGTGCTGCCGGTGAGATATTCCTGGAGTATTGCGAGCGCATCCTGGCATTGGTGGACGAATCCAAACGCGCGGTGGATGCCAACGCCATTCCCCGTGGCCCCCTGCGCATCGGTGCGGTGGAGTCCAGCGCCAGCGGCCGTCTGCCGCCGCTGCTGGCGGAGTATCACCGGCGCTACCCGGATGTCAGCCTGGAGCTGGTCACCGGCGCATGGGGCGAACTGCTCGATGACCTGCAACACCACCGCCTGGATGTGGCGCTGGTGGCAGCCGGCAACAAAAGCACGAAGCTCGAGCACAGCGTGGTCTACAGCGAACGCCTCGTATTGATCGCCAGCGCCTCCAGCGCACCGATCCACAGCGCCGAGGACCTCGCCGGCCGTACCCTGCTGGTGTGGCCGCCCGGCTGCCCATATCGGGCGGCGCTGGAGAACTGGGTCAAGCCCCACGCCTTCAAGCCGGCCATCGCCAGCTATGCCAGTTGGGGCACGATCATCGGTTGCGTCAGCGCGGGCATTGGCGTGGCGCTCGCGCCGGAAGGCATCCTGGCCCGCTATGAGCAGGCCAATCAGTTGGCGTCGTACCGATTTGATGAACTGCAGGCCGTGGACAACCTGCTGTTCTGGCACAAGGACACCCAGCGGCACCTGGCGCGGGATGCGTTTGCCGGGTTGTTGCGGGAGACCTTTCGCTAACCCGTAGCAGGTCCTTTCAGTTATTATTTTGCGAAATTAATTCAAAATGTAAGGGACTACCATGAATTACTTCCGCCTGTTGTTGGCGGCGGCCGCTTTGAGCCTGCCTGCCGCCCCCGCCTTTGCCGCTTCCCCACCCGCGCCCGTTGAAGCCAGTGCGCCCGCCGAAACGGCCGAACATTTCCTCAAGTCCCTCAAACAGAAGACCGGCACGGTCACCTTGCCCAGTGGCATTGCAACCCTCAAGCTCAACGACGAGTTCTATTACCTCGACCCCGCCGACACCGAGCGCTTGCTGACGGATGGCTGGGGCAACCCGCCGGGCTTCAAGACATTGGGCATGATCGTGCCAAAAGCCGTTAGCCCATTGTCGGAGCGCGGCTGGGGCGTGATCGTCAGCTACAAGGCCGACGGGCACATTTCCGACGAGGACGCCGCAAAAATCGACTACGCCGAACTGCTCAAACAGATGCAGGAAGAGGACGAGGCCGAAAACAAAGAACGCCAGCAACAAGGCTACGCCGGCTTGCACTTGCTGGGCTGGGCCGAGCCGCCGCACTACGACGACAGCACCCACAAGATGTATTGGGCCCGCGAACTGAAGGCCGACGACGCCGAGCAGACCACCCTCAACTACAGCATCCGTGTGCTGGGTCGTGAAGGCGTGCTGGAACTCAACGCCGTCGCCGCCATGGCCGACCTGCCCACCATCAAGCAGGAATTGCCCAAGGTCTTGGCCTTTACCAACTTCACCGACGGCAACCTGTACACCGACTTCAACCCGAGCACCGACAAGCTTGCCACTTACGGTCTCGCTGCGTTGGTCGCCGGTGGGATTGCAGCCAAAGCCGGTTTTTTCGCCAAAATCGGCATCTTCCTGCTGGCTGCAAAGAAATTTCTGGTGATTGGCGTGGTGGCGTTGTTCGCCGTGATCCGTAAGCTGTTCAACCGCAACAAAGCCTGAAACCAGACATGAGAACGCCGCAACGTGCGTGGCACGTTGCGGCGTAATCGGAGGTTCTGACTAGGGCTCTGTCTGCCTGGGGCGCGTGGCTAGGGTTTAGGCGCAGACAAACGGCTGTACTGATCCTGGCTGATCCGACCGGTAAACGAACGGGTCTGAGCATTGATGAACTCGACCTGCGCCCAGCCATGCTTGAAGGCCAGCACGCCGACCACGTCGTTTTTGACAATGTAGGGCCGCTTAGCCGCCTTGGCACTTGGGGTTTTCAGCAGGTACGCCTTGTCGGCGGACACCTTCGCCAGGCCGATCCATTTCTTGTTCGCGGTCTGGGTCAAGTCCAGGCCGGTGGCGATCTCTGGCATCAGCACGTTCAAGCAACCGGGGTGGGCGTATTTGAGGTGACGGAACGGGTACTGGCTGATGCACTGCACCAACTGGCCATCGCACTTGCCATTCTCGGCCAGCGGAAAACCCAGTTTGGGAATGATCAGATTGAATAAATACTGGATGCACTGCACATCGGCGGGCAAGTTGCGGGCTTCACCGGGAGCCCCTACCGAAGCACTGATAAGACACGGTAACCCGTGCAGGCTTTTCATCACAGACATCCTTGTTAGTTAAAGAGGTGATAGCACTTCAATATCAAACGCTCACCCTTGTCATACTCTGAAATAAGTGGCTGGCGGAAACTAACAAGGTGGTTTGGGGTTGTTCAGAAAGTGTTTTAAAGCTGTGAGGGAGCCCTCAAGGACAGATCGGGAAAATGCAGTTTCTCAACTAAATAGGCGGTATTCAGCCGCCGGCTGGACTACTGTCTTTCGCGCAAGAGACTTGCCTCAAACTATTTTCAAGGATTGAAATGAAAATCACGCTAGTTGTTTTGTCTGTCTTGGCCCTGCTCTGCGGTTGCGCTTCGCCTCCAGCCACTGTTGCCCCCGACCTGTCGCGCCCCTCCATTGCCGAAACCAAATCGGTGGTGTTCGACGGCAAGACGTTCGTCCTGAAATTTCAGAAACCCGGCCTGTGGGAATACTTCCCGGCGCAGGAAAGCGTCGATGCCTGGAATGAGATGGTGGATTTTACCGTGGTCCCTCGCGAGATGAACCGTTTCGAACCCCTCGACCTCGCCAGGAATACCGTCCGGCTTCACCAGCAGGAAAACCCGAATATGCCGTCGATACTGGCGACGGACAATGCCACCGGCATCGTGTATTTGGTGATGTATTTCCACGAGTCTCTGCGCAAGGATGGGCGCTTCTCTGAAGTCAGTTTCTTCAAATACTACCGGGACAGTGGCACCGGCCAGACCATCATCTTTCACTTTGCCAGGAACATTCCCACACCGAGCAATCCGCCAAAAACGGTGGAGGCGATGGGCCCGGAAATAGTCCCGGTGATCAAGGCATTCCCGGTGTACCGGCCGTAATGCCGCTAAGCAGGCAGGCCCCATCGTCGGCCTAACCTGCTCGCCGCCAGTGCCTGTGAGTTCAATCAGTAACCGTGCGACCCGCTGAATCCCTGATAATTGTGGTACCCGAGCCATTCGACCACATCGTAAGGGACGTAAAGCTGTTGCTTTGCGCGGGAAATTGCGATGTACACGGCACAGATCCGCTGGTCGAACGCGTAGGCATCCTTGAACTTCACGTTGGTCAGCAGCTCAGGGGTCAGCAGCACCCGATCGAATTCCATGCCACCTGCCTCTTCCGCCAGCATCAGCAGGCAACGCTTGCCGGGGACCCCGCCCAGTCGGTTCAAGCGTGTGATATCGGCGACATTGAAGCCTTTTTCCAGCTCACTCTCGACCCACAGAAACGACTCATCGAACTGGCTGGCATCACGCACCTGTTGCCAGTCAGCCATGTCGCTGAAATACACGTGTGGCCCGTTTTCGTTGTGCTCGTTGCTGTAGAACTGCGGCTTGAACAAGGCGATGACGCTGACCATGAAGCGTTGGAGATCCTGCTGCGCCGCGTTGTCGGGGAACCCGAACGGGCAGTTGGCCTGCTGCAACTGAATGGCCCACTTCATGGTGTCCCAAGGCGAGGCGGTCAAGACCACGCAGCCTTCCGGCGGCACGAAGCCCTGGGGGTAATGTTCGATGCCGACGTCGGCATCCCGCGCGCCTTCGAAGGGGGTCTTGCATTTCTGCGAGTGCACGCTGATCAACGGGTTGACCAGCCGCTCGACGTTGCGGCCCGAGCGCACGGAATAACTGATGTCGGTGTGCCGGACTTCGCGCTTTCTTCTGACCATCACTCCGTTGGCCAATTGGTACTCATCGCCGAGGGTGATCAGCACTTGGCGGCCGCGTTCGATAATCTGCAACAACGAAGGCGGGATGTCCTGGCTTTCATCAATCAATACATGGGTGTACCGAGGCGGCACCACACAACCGTCGAGGCTCGCGCGCTTGATCAGCAACAGCGCCGCGAACGCGAGTGGGCTGGCCCATTGCGGGTTGGCCTCCAGGTAAGTCCACACACGGCTGGAATACTCCAGTAACACCTGGGCATCCACACCTGACAACGGTTGTTTGAAATGCGGCAAATGACTGGCCGACAGGCTGTGATGGCTGGAGTGGCAATAGCGTTCGAGCACCTTGAGACACACCTCGACGGTCGCTGGACCATCGTGCCCGCGCCACCCATGGATATCCAGGGTTTGCGCCACAGCCAGTTTGCCGGGCAACCTGGCCGGCGTTGCCTGCGCGGGCGGGCGTGGCCCGTGCAACAGGGACTTGGCGAACGCGGCAAACGTCGAGCCGGCCTTGCTGTCGCGCCCCAACCCCATACGCTCGCGAAGTGTCGCCAGCTTTGCTTGCGTGCGCGCCAGTATGAGGGTCGTTTCAGGCCGCAGGCACTCCATCAACGCGCCGAGCAGGTGGCTCTTGCCGATGCCCGCGTAGCCTTGAACATGCAAGTCTTCATTCAAGTTGGCGCGAAAGGTGCGCACCAGCTTGTCCTGGGCCGGGCTGAGCCAGCGTTCGCGATGCCGGGGTGTAATCATCTGCTGGCTGAACGGATCATTGCTGCGCAGATGGCGGACCTTGTAGCCGATATCCCATTTACCCGTAGGCAACAGGTAATCCCGCGCCGCAACTTCTTCAGCTGAAAGCAGGCGCAGGTTCACGCTTTTGAGCGCGTTAAAACCAAAGTACAGCTTGCGCGGGTCGAACAGCCGTTGCGCCTCAGACAGCAACGCGGCAGCGACCGCAGGCGGTGAATCGACTGCCCAGCCGAGCAACTTTTCCAGGATGCGCTCGGCACCCGCGCACGTCAGGTCTTTTTCCGCGGCCTGGGCCAGGTTCTGGATGACGAGCACGGCGGCCAGCTCCGGGTCCGTCAGGCCGACCAAGGCCTCGGCACCGTCCGTGCCGAGCAGTGCGGTGCAGGTTTCATCCGTGACAGGCAGGAAGACGGGGCTGGATAAATCAAAGTGTTCCGGTTGCATAGTTCCTCGCAGCCAGGGGCCGACGTACGTCGCGTGGATCAGGCATGGTCCTGGCTACCCAGTTCGAACCGATACTCGCCCAGGGAGCCTGACATGCCACCGCAATGGGCCGGCAAGTCAGCCCCAGAGGCCATCGCATTGATCTGCTGCTGGAGTTCGAAAACCGCCATCTCAAGCAACCTGCGCAAATCTTCGGCGCTCTGCGCGGCCACATTCAATTGCAGCGTGCAGGCGCCCGCGAGTGGCAGCGGCGCGGGCTCGGCGATCAGCACCGGGGCATCCGTCACTTCCTCGGCCCGGATCATTTGCGCCTGGCTGAGGATTTGCGCGTGTTCGTCGTCCATGAGGTCCAATACCCTCGACAATTCCAGGGTCTGTTCAGGATGCGATTGAATACGGTCCTTGATCTCCAGGCGCCGCATCTGCCATTCCCGCAGTTTTTCGCGCGTGAGGTCGTCGACTTTTTCCACGTGTGCTGTCTCCGGATGCCAGGCATGGAGTATGCCGCCATGGACTGCACGATGGCAGATGGCGTGAAAGCATTTTTTTGAATTGAAAGTGATGAGATGTTGCTAGGAGGAGCGTTATGGAGGCAACCCCACCAGCCACACCCCGGCACACAATGTTCCCGCTGTGGCTGCTGCCTTCCGGCTCTGACCAGGTTCACGGGTAATCGTTGCGGGGGGACCGATGGGGTCACCATAACGACGCCTGCCTCTCGGCAAGCGGGGCCATTGTACCGATCTCATAGGAAGTTACAACCATTGGGCCGGATAAAAAATATGAAGGGGCTCAAGCACTTGTCTGCGCCCGTGGGAGCAATATAGAACGCTGTGGGAGCCGGGCTTGCTCGCGCTGCTGGCGACTCGGTCTGCCTGGGCTACCGAGCTGCCACACAAGGCGGATTACTGCGCCTGTACCACCTCCTCCGCACGGCCGCCCTCTTCCTGGATCACCAGGTGAATAAAGTGCAGCTTGGCGATCACCGCCGGTGGCAGCACGAAGGGATAGAAATCCGGCTGGCCCATGCTGCGCGATAGTTCGTTAAGCATGCCGGCCAGTTCGATCCAGGCATTGACGAACGACAGGAACGCTGCACCGCCAGGGTGTTCAGGGTCGTAGAGCGTGCTGAGCGGGAATGGCTGGTAATCCAGCTCCATCGTGCGGGCGCTCATGCCGAAGCCGAGGGCGGTGTCGACCGCGTCCATCATGTGCAGGTAATGGGCCCAGGTTTCGGCCCAGTCTTCCCAGGGGTGCATGGTGGCGTAGGCACTGACGCAGGTTTGCTGCCAGTCGGCGCGTGGGCCGTTCTGGTAGTGCTGGTCGAGCGCATCGGCATAACTGGCGCGTTCGTCGCCGAACAGGTTGCGAAACGCTTCAAGCCAGTGGGTATTGGCGATCAGGCGATCCCAGTAATAATGGCCGACTTCGTGACGAAAGTGCCCGAGCAAGGTGCGATAGGGCTCACGCATTTGCACGCGGAGTTTTTCACGGTGGGCGTCGTCGGCTTCCTTGATATCGAGGGTGATCAGGCCGTTCGCATGGCCTGTCATGGGGGCGTTGCCTTCCAGGTCGACACCGACGAAGTCGAAGGCCAGGCCGTTATCTTCATCGGCACTCTTGGGCACCACGCGTAAACCCAGGCTGATCAGTTGCGCGACCAAGCGGCGCTTGGCGGTTTCGACTTTGCGCCAGCGATCGTGGTTTTCCGCGATCGACAGGTCGGGGATGGTGCGGTTTAAGCTGCAGGCCACGCACAGCGATGCGGTGCTGTGGGCCGGGATCAGCCAGTTGCAGGCGGCCGGCGTGTCGAGGTTGGCGCAGCGGCGGAAGGCGCCGGCGGCGAGGTTGTCGTCCTGTAGCCAAGTGCCTTCGACGGGCCCGGGTTGCAGGGAGGACAGGCGGCTTTGTGGCGCTTGATACCCCAACAACGCCTGGCAGGCCAGGCATTGGCTGTTGCGAAAAAACAGCGATTGGCCGCAGCGGCACTGCCACACCTTGCTATCGCGAGACGTGCCGGCTACGAACGGTGCAGCGATGCGCGAACTGAGTTGTTCGAAGTAGCGGAACATGGCGATCTTTTCCTGCCTTGAGTACCAACAATAACCGCGTAGCAGCTGTCGAGCTTAAGCGAGGCTGCGTCGGCAACACTGCCCATCCAGCGCCGCGCTCTGCACCGCATCGCCGCCAACGCAGCCTCGCTGGCGCTCGACAGCTGCTACGGGGCGCGCGTAGGAACTCTGAGCATTGCCAGTAAGAGATCGTTCAGTAAGAATCAGACCGTGATGTTATGCGTGGCCAGGAAGGCGACGAAAGCTTCTTCGTCCAATACCTTCAAGCCCAGCTCGCTGGCCTTGGCCAGCTTGGAGCCGGCGCCTGGCCCAGCCACCACGCAATGGGTTTTCGCCGAGACGGAACCCGCCACCTTGGCGCCGAGGCTTTCGAGCTTTTCCTTCGCCACGTCACGACTCATCAGCTCCAGGGAGCCGGTGAGCACCCAGGTGTGCCCGGCTTCGGGCAAACCTTCGACGACTCTCTTCTCGCTCAGCCAGTGCATGCCGAAGTCCTTGAGCTGCTGCTCGATGGCCAGGGCGCGGTTGGCATTGCCTTCGCTGTCGAAAAAGTCGCGGACGGCCTTGGCCTGTTTCTCGGGCAGGGCCTGGCGCATGTCCAGCCAGTCCGCCTTGATCACGCCCTCGAGGGTGCCGAACTTGTCCGCCAGTTTCTGCGCAGCGCCCGGGCCGACGCTCGGCACGTGCAACTTGTCGAGCAAACCGCCCAACGTGGTGCTGGCGGCGAATTCGGCACTCAGGTCGCCCTGATCCTGCAATTGCAGACCGCATTCATCCGGCGACAGCAGCGCGCCGATCACGTCTTGGTTATGGCTGTCTTCAAAGAAGCTGTGGATCTCGTGCGCCACTTCCAGGCCCACGTCCGGCAAGTACGTCAGCACTTCCGGCAAGGCCTTCTGCACACGTTCCAGCGAGGCCAGGGAACGCGCCAGCACCTTGGCGGTCTCCTCGCCTACGTCGGGAATACCCAGGGCATAGATAAAGCGCGCCAGGGTCGGGGTCTTGCTGTTTTCGATGGCGGTAATCAGCTTCTTGCTGGAAATATCGGCGAAGCCTTCCAGGTCGATAATCTGCTCGTACTTAAGTTTGTAGAGATCAGCCGGCGAGCCGATGAGTTTTTCATCCACCAACTGTTCGATGGTCTTGTCGCCGAGGCCGTCGATATCCATGGCACGACGCGACACAAAATGGATGATCGCCTGCTTGAGCTGCGCGCCACAGGCCAGGCGGCCGACGCAACGGTACACCGCGCCTTCGCTCACGGTTTCCTTGCCTTTGCTGCGCTTGACCAGTTGCGTGCGCTCCACATGGGAGCCGCACACCGGGCAGCGCTCGGGAATCGGCACTGCACGTGCTGTTTCCGGGCGCCGCTCGAGCACCACCGACACGACTTGTGGGATGACGTCACCGGCACGGCGGATGATCACGGTATCGCCGATCATCACGCCCAGGCGCGCGACTTCGTCCATGTTGTGCAAGGTAGCGTTGGAGACGGTGACACCCGCGACCTTGACCGGCTTCAAGCGCGCCACCGGTGTGACGGCGCCGGTGCGGCCAACCTGAAATTCGACGTCGAGCAGTTCGGTCAGCTCTTCGAGGGCCGGGAATTTATGCGCGATGGCCCAGCGCGGTTCGCGGGCGCGGAAGCCCAGCTCACGCTGGGAGGCAATGCTATTGACCTTGAACACCACACCGTCGATCTCATACGGCAGGCTGTTACGCCGCTCGCCGATATCGCGGTAGTACTCCAGGCAATCCTGAATGCCCTTGGCCAGCTTCAGCTCGTGACTGATGGGCATGCCCCACTGCTTCAGTTGCTGCAGGTTGCCGATGTGGGTGTCGCTGATATCGGTGGTCACGCCATAACAGCAAAATTCCAGCGGGCGGCTGGCAGTGATCTTTGAGTCCAGCTGGCGCAAGCTGCCGGCAGCCGCGTTGCGCGGGTTGGCGAAGGTCTTGCCGCCGACTTCCAGTTGCGAGGCGTTGAGCCGCTCGAAACCGGCCTTGGACATGAACACTTCGCCGCGCACCTCGAGGGTGGCCGGCCAGCCGCTGCCGTGCAGCTTCAATGGGATATTGCGCACGGTGCGCACGTTGACGCTGATGTCTTCACCGGTGGTGCCGTCGCCACGGGTAGCACCCCGTACCAACTCGCCATCCTGGTACAGCAGGCTGACCGCCAGGCCGTCCAGCTTGGGCTCGCAGCTGTACTCCACCGCCGCGCCACCGCCCAACAGATCGCCTGCGGGCAGGTCGAGACCTTCGGTCACCCGGCGATCGAACTCCAGCAGGGTGGTTTCATCAAACGCGTTGCCCAGGCTGAGCATCGGAACCTCGTGCTTCACCTGAGTGAACGCCGACAGCGCCGCACTGCCGACCCGCTGCGTCGGTGAATCCCGCGTAATCAGCTCCGGATGCTCGGCCTCCAGGGCCTTGAGCTCATGGAACAACCGGTCGTACTCGGCGTCCGGAATGCTTGGCTCGTCGAGGACGTGATAACGGTAGTTGTGCTGATCCAGTTCAGCGCGCAGTTCGAGGATGCGGGTATGGGCGGCGGTCATGGGTGTTCTCTCATAAAGCAAAAGAGCAGCCGAAGCTGCTCAATATGTTAGTGCACGGATTCTACAGGCAACGCTTAAGATCAGGCCTCAGCGTTTCTGTGTCAGGGCGCGACGTTCGAACTCGACGATGCGCTGACGGTAATGTTCGATGGTCTGGGCCGTGAGGACGCTGCGCTGGTCGTCCTTGAGCTCGCCATTCAGTTCCTGGGACAGCTTGCGGGCTGCGGCCACCATCACGTCGAATGCTTGTTTCGGGTGACGTGGGCCTGGCAGGCCAAGGAAGAAGCTCACCGCCGGGGTGCTGAACAGGTCGATATCGTCCAGGTCGAAGGTGCCCGGCTTGACCGCATTGGCCATGGAGAACAGCACTTCGCCGTTACCCGCCATGCTTTCGTGACGGTGGAAAATATCCATCTCGCCAAAACGCAGGCCACTTTCCAGGATGTTCTGCAGCAGGGCCGGACCTTTGAAACCGGCGGCGTCGCGGCAGATCACGCTGATCACCAGCACTTCTTCGGCGGCGGGCTGGTCGTTGACCGATTGGCGCGGCGCGCTGGAGGTCTTGCCCACATTTTCGTCCGGGAAATCATCGTCGCGGCTGCTGAAGCTTGGGCCTTCATCGACGTCGAGGTTCAAGTCGCCCTGATGCGGCTCGGCAGCGCTGGCACTGGCGCGTTTGCCACGCTTGGACGACGGCTCGCGGGCTTCACGCAGCGGCGCGCTCATCGACGGCAAGTCGTGCTCGTCCAACTGGGGTTCTTTATGGGTATCAAGCACACGAGGCGGCCCCAGCAGCTCGGCGGCACCGTCGTCGTCAGGCAAGTTGGACAGGTTGCGGTCCAGACGAAATTTGAGCTTGCCCTTGCCACCGCGCATGCGGCGCCAGCCATCAAAAAGAATACCGGCAATGACAATAATGCCGATGACGATCAGCCACTCGCGCAGACCGATTTCCATGTAATCCCGTGCCTCTAATAAAAAATGCTGAAAAATAAGGGGTTTAGCACTGCGCAAACCGCTTTAAAACGTGGCGCCAACTCTATGTTCTGACTGACGTTTTGCCCACGCATATGAAAATTTGACATTAAATTAGCACAGTTGACGAAAGATGTATTGGATTGGCATCTTCGCTCCCCAATGGCCTTTTCGTACATTGGCGCCAACGGTGAGCTGCAAGCTTCAAGCTCAAGCCAACTCACTTGCAGCTTGCAGCTAAACGCTACGCCGCTAGGCGTCCACCATCGCCATCGCTTCTTCGACATCCACCGCTACCAAACGCGAGCAGCCAGGCTCATGCATCGTCACCCCCATCAACTGATCCGCCATTTCCATGGCGATCTTATTGTGGGTGATATAGATGAACTGCACGGTCTGGGACATCTCCTTTACCAACCGTGCGTAGCGTCCAACGTTAGCGTCATCCAGCGGGGCGTCAACTTCATCGAGCATGCAGAACGGCGCCGGGTTCAACTTGAAGATGGCAAACACCAGGGCCAATGCGGTCAGGGCTTTCTCGCCGCCGGACAACAAATGGATGGTGCTGTTCTTCTTGCCCGGAGGCCGCGCCATGATCGTTACCCCTGTATCGAGTAGATCTTCGCCCGTCAGTTCCAAGTAAGCGCTGCCACCACCGAAAACTTTTGGGAATAACGCCTGTAAACCGGCATTAATCTGATCAAAGGTATCTTTGAAGCGGTTACGGGTTTCCTTGTCGATCTTGCGGATCACATTTTCCAGGGTGTCCAAGGCTTCCACAAGGTCGGCGTTCTGGGCATCCAGATAACGTTTACGCTCGGATTGCTGCTGGTATTCATCGATGGCCGCCAAGTTGATCGCGCCCAGTCGCTGGATACGCGCAGCAATGCGTTCGAGTTCTTCTTCGGCCTCTTTCTCGTTGGCCTGGGCGGTCAGGGTATTGAGCACGCCGTGCAGGTCGTAGCCGTCTTCCAGCAATTGGTCTTGCAAGGTCTTGCGGCGCACGGTCAAGGCTTGCCATTCCATGCGCTGTTGTTCGAGCTGACCGCGGATAAGCTGGGACTGCTGCTCGGCCTGGGTCCGGCGTTTTTCGGCGTCGCGCAATTCGCGATCGGCGTCTTCCAGGGCGATCTGCGCGGTCTTGAGCTCTTCGTCGACGGTCATGCGCTTGTCGAGCAATTCTTCGAGCTTGAGGCGCAGCTCTTCCAGCGGCGCTTCGCCCTCCTCCAGATTGAGGCTCAACTGCTCGCGCTTTTCGGTGAGGCGTTCCGATTGCATCTCCAGGCGCTCAAGGGCCTGAGCCGTGGAGTTGTGCTGGGCGCGCAGCGAGCCGAGGCGCACTGCCAATTGGTGGGCATGGTCCTTGTGTTGGCGGGCTTCCTGGCGCACGCGGTCGAGGCGCTCGCGCAGGCTGTCGCGCTGGGCCAACAGCAATTCGCGTTGCTCGGTGTCCAGGGCCATGCTGTCCAGGGCCTCCTGCAACTGCAGGCGCGCTTCGCCGATCTGCTCGTGTTCGAGAGCGCGTTGTTCGCCCATCTCGGCGACTTCTTCATCAAGACGGGTGCGGCGCAGGGTCAGCTGTTCGGCCTTGGCTTTGCTCGCGGAGAGCTGGGCCTTGAGTTCACCTTGCTGGCGCGCTTCGTCCTGCAACAGGCGGCGCAGGTGTTCGCGGCCGGTCTCTTGCTGGCGCTGGGTGGCGCGCAGGGTTTGCAGTTCGGTTTCCAGGCTTTCAAGGGTGGCTTCGCGTTCTTCGCGTTCGGCGCTCAGGTTGACGATTTCCTGGCCCCGGGCCAGGACGCCGCTTTCGGCTTCACTGGCACGGCGTACCCGCAGGAAATGGCGACCGACCCAGTAGCCATCGCGGCTGATCAGGCTCTCGCCGACGCCAAGCTGGCCGCGCTGGGCCAAGGCCTGCTCAAGTGATTCAACCGGTGTGACCTGGCCCAGCCACGGCGACAGATCAATTGCCGCTTCGACCTTGTCCATCAAACTGCCCGGCACCCGCATGCCATCGGCCGCAGGGCTGAGCAAGCGCAGATCACCCTGGGCAAAACCGGCCAGGTCGAAGCCGCCAAAATCATCCACCAGCACAGCCTGCAGGTCGGCGCCGAGCACGGTTTCCACCGCCAGCTCCCAACCCGCCTCGACCTTCAAGCCTTCCGCTAATCGCGGTCGTTCGGCCAGATGCTGCTCGCGCAACCATTCAGCCGTACCGGTGCCTGGGTCCAGGGCGGCTTGCTGCAAGGCCTCAAGGGATGCCAAGCGCCCATTGAGCCGCTGCAAATCACCCTGGGCTTGCTGCTGCGCCTGAGTCGCCTGTTGCAGTTGCTGACGCAATTGCTCCAGACGCTCCACTTGCTGTTCTTCGCTGGCTTCCAGTTCCTCCAGCGTCATCTCGCTTTCGGCCAGTTGCTCGCTCAGTTCCATGATTGCCGCGTCTTCCGGGTCGGCGGCGAGCAGCACACGCTCTTCCTGCAGACGACGCTGGCGTTCGGCCAGGCGCTCCATGCTGGTTTCCAGTTGCTGGATGCGCGACTGCTGCACCTCAGCCTGGCGACGCGGCTCGGCGGATTGCAGGTTGAAGGTGTCCCACTGCTCCTGCCAGCCGTGCATGGTAGTTTCGGCCTCTTCCAGCGCCGCCGCCGCCTCTTCGGCGGCGGCGCTGGTGATCTCCTGCTCGGGGGTGAGCATGTCCAGCTCTTCGCCGAGGGTCAGCAGTAACGTGCGGTCGTGCCCCAAGTGAGATTCTGTTTCCAGGCGCGCGCGCTCGGCTTCCTTCAAATCATCCTGCAGCTGGCGCAGCCGCTGCTGGCCGTGCTGGATGCTCTGCTCGACGCGGGCAATATCGCCGCCTACCGAATAGAAGCGGCCCTGCACCAGATTGAAGCGCTCGGACAGGTCGTGGTGCCCATCACGCAGGCGTTCGATGCTGGCGTCGGCATTGCGCTGCTCGGCCACCAGGGCTTCAAAGCTGATTTCCTGGGTGCCGATAATCGCTTCGCGCTGGCCAACCTGGTCATTCAGCGCCTGCCAACGCAGGGCCGACAGTTGTGCCTTGAGCTGGCGCTCTTCGCCCTTGTATTCCTGGTACTTCTCGGCGGCCTGGGCCTGGCGGTGCAGGCGCTCCAACTGGCGCTCCAGCTCTTCGCGCAGGTCGGTCAGGCGGGCGAGGTTTTCGTGGGTGCGGCGGATACGGTTTTCGGTCTCGCGGCGGCGCTCCTTGTACTTGGAGATGCCGGCTGCTTCTTCGATAAAGTTACGCAGGTCTTCGGGCTTGGCTTCGATCAGCTTGGAGATCATGCCCTGCTCGATGATCGAATAGCTGCGCGGGCCCAGGCCTGTGCCGAGGAAGATATCGGTGATGTCGCGACGGCGACACTTGGTGCCATTAAGGAAGTAACTGTTCTGGCTGTCGCGCGTCACTTTGCGGCGGATCGAGATTTCGGCGTAGGCCGCGTACTCACCGACCAGGGTGCCGTCGGCGTTGTCGAATACCAGTTCGATGCTGGCCTGGCTGACGGGCTTGCGGCTGGTGGAGCCGTTGAAGATGACGTCGGTCATCGATTCGCCGCGCAGGTTTTTTGCCGAGCTCTCGCCCATCACCCAGCGTACGGCGTCGATGATGTTCGACTTGCCGCAACCATTGGGCCCGACCACCGCTGCCATATTACTGGGGAAGTTCACCGTGGTCGGGTCGACGAAGGATTTGAACCCCGCCAGTTTGATGCACTTGAGCCGCACGTTTAGGCGTCCGCCAACGCGGCGATGACCAGCGAGCTGCTGCGCTGGCAGTAGGCCGACAGCACCAGGCGAATCTGCACCAGGTCACGGGCCAGTACAGCGGCGAGCAGTTGTTCGAACAGCGCCAGGTACTCGCTCATGGACGCCTTGCGTTGATCCAGGGCCAGGTAATAGGCACGGTTCATCGCAGGCTGCAGGTTCTCGACGGTTTCCTGCAAATACGGGTTGTTGGCGAAGGGGTACGCGGCACGCATGACATTGAAGCTTTCCTCAACGAAAGCGCGGATGTCCTCGCGCTCATAGCTGACCTGCAGGCGCTGCTGTATTTGCAGAAACGGTGCCATGTCGACCTGGGTCTGCCAGCCTTCGGCAACCGCATTGCCGAGCAGGATGTACATCTCGCCCATCAGGGTACACAGGCTCTGCACCTTGTGTGCGGTGAGTTCGGTGACGTGGGCGCCACGGCGCGGCAGAATCGCGATCAAGTGGCGACGTTCGAGGATCAGCAAGGCTTCACGCACGGAACCACGGCTGACATTGAGTGCCAGCGTGACCTTTTGCTCCTGGATCCGCTCCCCAGGCTTGAGATCGCCGCGAATAATGCGTTCGGCGAGGTGGTGAGCGATTTGCTCGGCGAGACTGTCCGGCGCCTTGAACGTCATGTTTTCCCTTCAAAATCTTCTATCAATACAGGCGCGGCAGTGTAGCGCATTGGCCCGCTGATGGCGCTACGCCCACCTTGGCGAATTTGGCACGGAATAAGCAAAGGTTGCAGTGTATAAGCCCGCAAAAACAACGGTTCCAGAAGACTGGACCATAATTGAACGTGTTGTGATCGGATTTTCTTGACCCTTAGGTCAGAAAACAATTGACCGAAAAGTCAGACATGACTAGATTCGGCGCAAAGCGGTTAACAACAATAATGAGTCTGCGAGGCCTTCCGTGATCCAGTTTTTACTTAACCAGGAACTCCGTAGCGAGCACGCCCTGGACCCCAACCTGACTGTGCTCAACTATCTACGCGAGCATGTGGGCAAATCCGGTACCAAGGAAGGCTGCGCCAGCGGCGATTGCGGTGCCTGCACCGTGGTGGTCGGCGAGCTGCACAAGGACGATCAAGGCGCCGAGCAGATCCGTTATCGCAGCCTCAACTCCTGCCTGACCTTTGTCTCGTCCCTGCACGGCAAACAACTGATCAGCGTCGAAGACCTCAAGCACCAGGGCCAACTGCACAGCGTGCAACAGGCCATGGTCGAGTGCCACGGTTCACAATGCGGCTTTTGCACCCCCGGTTTTGTGATGTCGTTGTTTGCCCTGCAAAAGAATAGCGACGCCCCCGACAGCCAGAAAGCCCATGAAGCCCTGGCCGGCAACCTGTGCCGCTGCACCGGTTATCGCCCGATTCTCGCTGCCGCCGAACAGGCTTGCTGCAACAAACCCCAGGATCACTTCGACAGCCGCCAGGCCGACACCATCGCCCGCCTCAAAGCCATTGCGCCGACGCAAACCGGTGAACTCAACAGCGGCGACAAACGCTGCCTGGTGCCCCTGACCGTTGCCGATCTGGCCGACCTCTACGATGCTTATCCCCAGGCGCGCTTGCTGGCCGGAGGCACCGACCTGGCGCTGGAAGTCACCCAGTTCCACCGCACGCTGCCGGTGATGATCTACGTCGGCAACATTGAAGAAATGAAGCACATCGAAGATCTCGACGACCACCTGGAAATCGGCGCGGCCACAGCCCTCTCCGATTGTTACGCCGCGTTGAACGCTGAATACCCGGACTTTGGCGAACTGCTGCATCGCTTCGCCTCTCTGCAAATCCGCAACCAGGGCACCCTGGGCGGCAATATCGGCAATGCGTCGCCGATTGGTGATTCGCCACCGCTGCTGATCGCCCTCGGCGCGCAGATCGTGCTGCGCAAGGGCGAAACCCGCCGCACCCTGGCGCTTGAAGACTACTTCATCGATTACCGCGTCACCGCGCGCCAGGACAGCGAGTTCATCGAGAAAATTATCGTGCCGAAGGGTCACGCGTTGTTCCGCGCCTACAAGGTTTCCAAGCGCCTGGACGATGACATTTCCGCCGTGTGCGCCGCGTTCAATTTGCAGATTGAAAACGGTGTGATCAGCGACGCCCGCGTTGCGTTCGGTGGCATGGCGGCCACGCCTAAACGCGCCAAGAGCTGCGAAGCCGCGTTGGTGGGCGCCACCTGGAACTCGACCACCGTCGAAAAAGCCTGCGCCGCCCTGGCCGAGGATTTCACCCCGCTGTCGGACTTCCGCGCCAGCAAGGAATATCGCCTGCTCAGCGCGCAGAACCTGTTGCGCAAATACTTCATCGAACTGCAAACGCCGCACATCGAGACTCGGGTGACCGCTTATGTCTAACCATCACGCCGTCGTTAAAACCCAAGCCGAACTCGCCGAGCTGTTCGCCCAGGATCTCACCTCTGGCGTGGGCCGCAGCGTCAAGCATGACAGCGCCGCCAAGCACGTCAGCGGTGAAGCGCACTACATCGATGACCGCCTTGAATTCCCCAACCAATTGCACCTGTATGCGCGCATGTCCGACCGTGCCCACGCGAAGATCATCAGCATCGACACCACGCCCTGCTATGCCTTTGAAGGTGTGCGCATTGTTATCACCCATGAAGACGTGCCGGGCCTGAAAGACATCGGCCCGCTGATGCCCGGCGATCCGTTGCTGGCGATTGATACGGTGCAGTACGTCGGCCAGGTTGTACTCGCAGTGGCCGCCCGCGACCTGGACACCGCACGCAAAGCAGCGATGGCGGCGGTGATCGAATACGAAGACCTGGAACCGGTGCTGGATGTGGTCGAGGCGTTTCGCAAAAAGCACTTCGTGCTCGACAGCCACACCCACCAGCGCGGTGATTCAGTCGGCGCATTGGCCACGGCCAAAAACCGTATCCAGGGCACTCTTCATATCGGCGGCCAGGAACACTTCTACCTGGAAACCCAGATCTCCTCGGTGATGCCCACCGAAGACGGCGGCATGATTGTCTATTGCTCTACGCAAAACCCCACCGAAGTGCAGAAACTGGTCGCCGAAGTGCTCGACGTGTCGATGAACAAGATCGTGGTGGATATGCGCCGCATGGGCGGTGGTTTCGGCGGCAAGGAAACCCAGGCCGCCAGCCCCGCGTGCTTGTGCGCGGTGGTCGCGCGCCTCACTGGCCAGCCGACCAAGATGCGCCTGCCGCGCGTGGAAGACATGCTGATGACCGGCAAGCGCCACCCCTTCTATATCGAATACGACGTCGGCTTTGACGACTCTGGTCGCCTGCATGGCATCAACCTGGAACTGGCGGGTAACTGCGGCTGTTCGCCGGACCTGTCCAACTCGATTGTCGACCGTGCGATGTTCCACTCCGACAACGCGTATTACCTGGGCGATGCCACGGTGAACGGCCATCGCTGCAAGACCAACACCGCGTCCAACACTGCCTACCGTGGCTTTGGCGGCCCGCAAGGCATGGTCGCCATCGAGGAAGTGATGGACGCCATCGCCCGCCATCTGGCGCTTGATCCGCTGGCGGTGCGCAAAGCCAACTACTACGGTAAGACCGAGCGCAACGTCACCCACTACTACCAGACGGTCGAGCACAACATGCTCGAAGAGATGACCGCTGAGCTTGAGGCCAGCAGCCAATACGCCGAGCGCCGCGAAGCGATTCGCCTGTACAACG
The DNA here is from genome assembly GCF_963970975.1 of Pseudomonas sp. RA_15y_Pfl1_P11. NCBI lineage: Bacteria > Pseudomonadati > Pseudomonadota > Gammaproteobacteria > Pseudomonadales > Pseudomonadaceae > Pseudomonas > Pseudomonas sp. RA_15y_Pfl1_P11. The sequence goes on along the minus strand of NZ_CAXAOY010000016.1, from coordinate 66,475 downwards.
CCCACAGCCCGATCCTGAAAAAAGGCCTGGCGCTGACCCCGGTGAAGTTCGGCATTTCGTTTACAGCCAGCTTTCTCAACCAGGCGGGTGCACTGATCCACATCTATACCGACGGCAGCATCCACCTGAACCACGGCGGCACCGAGATGGGCCAGGGCTTGAACACCAAGGTCGCGCAGGTGGTGGCCGAGGTGTTTCAGGTGGAGATCGACCGCGTACAGATCACCGCCACCAACACCGACAAAGTGCCCAACACCTCGCCGACCGCCGCCTCCAGCGGTGCTGACCTGAACGGTAAGGCCGCGCAGAACGCCGCCGAAACCATCAAGCAGCGACTGGTGGAATTTGCCGCGCGCAAGTACGACGTGAGCGAGGCCGATGTGGCATTCCGCAACGGTCATGTGCGCCTGCGTGACCAGATCCTGACCTTTGAGGCGTTGATCCAGCAGGCTTATTTCGCCCAGGTTTCGCTGTCGAGCACCGGCTTCTACAAGACCCCGAAAATCTTCTACGACCGCAGCCAGTCACGCGGTCGGCCGTTCTACTACTTCGCGTTCGGCGCGGCCTGTTGCGAAGTGATCGTCGACACCCTGACCGGCGAATACAAGATGCTGCGCACCGACATCCTCCACGACGTCGGCGCCTCGCTGAACCCGGCCATCGACATCGGTCAGGTCGAAGGCGGTTTTATCCAGGGTATGGGCTGGCTGACCATGGAAGAGCTGGTGTGGAACAACAAGGGCAAGCTGATGACCAACGGCCCGGCCAGCTACAAGATCCCAGCCGTGGCGGACATGCCGCTGGAGCTGCGCGTCAAGCTGGTGGAAAACCGCAAGAACCCGGAAGACACGGTGTTCCATTCCAAGGCCGTGGGCGAGCCGCCGTTCATGCTCGGGATTGCTTCGTGGTGCGCGATCAAGGACGCCGTAGCGAGCCTGGGTGATTATCGCCATCAACCGAAGATTGACGCACCGGCGACGCCGGAGCGGGTGTTGTGGGGGTGTGAGCAGATGCGGCAGTTGCAGGCTGTTGCGCCTGTGGTAACCGAAACCGAGTTGGCTTCGCTTTAGACCGAGACGCCGCCTTCGACTTGCTCGCAAAGACGGCCGAACGGACAACAGAAATGTTGAGGTAAACATGAACAACTGGATCAGCGCCCTCGCCGACCTGCAAAACCAGGGCGAACCCTGCGTCCTGGTGACCATCATCGAAGAGCTCGGCTCCACGCCGCGCAACGCCGGTTCGAAGATGGTAATCAGCGCCGCGCAGACCTTCGACACCATCGGCGGCGGGCACCTGGAATACAAGGCCATGCAGATCGCCCGGGACATGCTCGTAAGTGGCCAGCAGAACACTCATCTGGAACGCTTCAGCCTCGGCGCCAGCCTGGGCCAGTGCTGTGGCGGCGTGACCGTGCTGCTGTTCGAACCCATGGGCCAAGTGCAGGCGCAGATCGCGGTGTTTGGCGCCGGCCATGTTGGCCGCGCGTTGGTGCCATTGCTGGCGAGCCTGCCGTGCCGGGTGCGTTGGATCGATTCGCGCGACCAGGAGTTTCCGGAACATATCCCGCTAGGCGTGCGTAAAATCGTCAGCGAAGAGCCGGTCGACGAAGTCGCCGACTTGCCGGTGGGCAGTTACTGCATCGTCATGACCCACAATCATGCGCTGGACCTGGAACTGACCGCCGCCCTGCTCAAACGCAATGACTTTGCGTATTTCGGCCTGATTGGCTCAAAGACCAAACGGGTCAAATTCGAACACCGCTTGCGTGATCGCGGCTTCGACGCCGCACAGCTGCAACGCATGCGCTGCCCCATGGGCCTCACCGAGGTAAAGGGCAAATTACCGGTGGAGATCGCCGTCTCCATCGCCGGCGAAATCATCGCTACCTATAACGCGAATTTCGGCCAGCACACCGCCAGCGCCGAACCCATTGCCAAACTGCTGCCGGCTTCGCGTCGCAGCCAAGCCCTTTGAATTGAGACGACCATGCCTTTGACTCGCAAAGCCTACCGTGCCGCCATCCTGCACAGCATCGCCGATCCCGCTGAAGTGGGTATCGAAGCTTCCTACGAGTATTTCGAAGACGGCCTGCTGGTGATCGAAAACGGCCAGATCAGCGCGATTGGTCATGCCGGCGATTTGCTGCCGACGTTGCCCGCCGACATCGACATCACCCACTACCAGGACGCGCTGATCACACCCGGCCTGATCGATACACACATCCACCTGCCGCAAACCGGCATGGTCGGCGCGTATGGCGAGCAATTGCTGGATTGGCTGAACACTTACACCTTCCCGTGCGAAAGCCAGTTCGCCGACAAGGCTCACGCCGAAGAAGTCGCTGATATTTTTATCAAGGAGCTGCTGCGAAACGGCACCACCACCGCGCTGGTGTTTGGCAGCGTGCATCCGCAGTCAGTGAACGCATTTTTTGAGGTGGCAGAAAAGCTCGACCTGCGCATGATCGCCGGCAAGGTGATGATGGACCGCAACGCGCCGGACTACCTGACCGATACCGCAGAATCCGGCTACCAGGAGAGCAAGGCGCTGATCGAGCGCTGGCACGGCAAAGGCCGACTGCACTATGCGGTCACGCCGCGCTTTGCGCCGACCAGCACGCCGGAACAATTGGCCTTGGCCGGGCAACTGCTGGGCGAATACCCCGACCTGTACATGCAGACGCACATCAGCGAGAACACGCAGGAAGTCGAGTGGGTAAAAACGCTGTTCCCGGAGCGCAATGGCTACCTGGATGTGTACGACCACTACACATTGCTGGGCGAGCGCTCGGTGTTTGCCCACGGCGTGCACCTGTGCGATGACGAATGCGCGCGACTGGCAGAAACGGGCTCGGCCGTCGCGTTTTGCCCGACCTCGAACCTGTTCCTCGGCAGCGGCTTGTTCAACCTGCCGATGGCTGAGAAGCACAAGTTGAATGTGGGCCTGGGCACGGACGTGGGTGGCGGCACCAGTTTCTCGCTGCTGCAAACCTTGAACGAAGCCTACAAGGTCATGCAATTGCAGGGCGCGCGGTTGAGCCCGTTCAAATCGCTGTACCTGGCGACCCTGGGCGGCGCGCGGGCGCTGCGGCTGGAAGACAAGATCGGCACGTTGCAGCCGGGGACGGATGCGGACTTTTTAGTGCTGGACTACAACGCTACGCCGTTGTTGAGCTATCGCTTGAAGCAGGCGAATAACATTGCCGAGACGTTGTTTGTGTTGATGACACTGGGGGATGATCGGACGGTGATGCAGACGTATGCAGCCGGGCAGTTGGTGCATCAGCGCTAACTTTAAAATCACCGCAAAACAAAGGTGGGAGCAAGCCCGCTCCCACATTTAGAATCCCAGGTGAGCCTGGGAAATTACAGTTTGATCGAAGAGCGCCCTGGCTTCTTGGTCTGCAACAAATGCGAAAACACCGCATGCAAATCATCCGACGCGCTTTCCTCATCGAGGTTGAGCTTGCTGTCGATATGGTCCATGTGGTGCATCATCAAATTCACCGCCAACGCCGCATCCCGCGCTTCGATCGCATCGATCAGCTGAGTGTGTTCATCGTAGGAACAGTGCGAGCGGTTGCCGCTTTCGTACTGGGCGATGATCAATGAGGTCTGCGACACCAGGCTGCGCTGGAAGCTGATCAGCGGCGCGTTCTTCGCCGCTTCGGCCAGCTTGAGGTGGAACTCGCCGGAGAGGCGGATACCCGCACCGCGGTCGCCACGAGAGAAGCTGTCGCGCTCGTCGTTGACCATCTGGCGCAGCTCGGCCAGTTGTTCGGCGGTGGCATGTTGCACCGCCAATTCAGTGATCGCCCGCTCTACCAGACGTCGCGCGAGGAACACCTGGCGCGCTTCCTCGACGCTCGGGCTGGCCACCACAGCACCGCGATTGGGCCGCAGCAGCACCACGCCTTCATGGGCCAGCCGCGACAGGGCGCGGCGAATGATGGTGCGGCTGACGCCGAAGATTTCGCCCAGTGCCTCTTCACTCAATTTAGTACCGGGTGCCAGGCGTTGTTCGAGGATCGCCTCGAAGATATGCGCGTAGACGATATCGTCCTGGGTTCCGCTGCGACCGACCTTGCCGGCTCGCGGTGTTTTCTTGAGAGGTTGCAACTGTTCGTTCATGGGCACTCGGGTTTGGAGAACGGCGGCGAATTAACGGTAATACGTCAACAGCGGGTCGCTGGCAAGTATCACCTAAAAACAGGGCACATTGTACACAACCGGATGCGCCAACACACTGTACGGCTGTTTGCGGCGTCGGCTGTATTGCAATGAGTCGTTACGTTTGAGTTTAGGCTTGAGTCCGTACCGCCAACGGTAAAAAAACAGGTAAAAGGAACACCTCTTCATGAACGACGCCACCCAAGCGCCTTTGCGCCCGCTGGCCGACACGTCTGCGTCGGCCGTCGTCGCCGGCTTCATCGCAATGATGACCGGCTACACCAGTTCCCTGGTGCTGATGTTCCAGGCCGGGCAGGCCGCCGGCTTGACCACGGCGCAGATTTCTTCATGGATCTGGGCGATTTCCATCGGTATGGCGGTGTGCAGCATCGGCCTATCCTTGCGTTATCGCACGCCCATCACCATTGCCTGGTCGACGCCGGGCGCGGCGCTGCTGATCACCAGCCTTGGCGGTGTCAGTTATGGCGAGGCCATCGGCGCCTACATCACCTGCGCCGTGCTGGTGACGATTTGCGGGCTGACCGGCAGCTTTGAAAAACTGGTCAGGCGTATTCCGGCGTCACTCGCGGCCGCCCTGCTGGCGGGGATTCTGTTCAAGATCGGCAGCGAGATCTTCGTTGCCGCGCAGCATCGTACCGGGCTGGTGCTGGGAATGTTCTTCACTTACTTGATCATCAAACGCCTGTCGCCGCGTTACGCGGTGCTGGCCGCGTTGGTGATCGGCACCATATTGTCCGGGTTGATGGGGCTGTTGGACTTCAGCGCTTTTCACCTGGAAGTGGCGACGCCGGTGTGGACCACGCCGCACTTCTCGCTGGCGGCGACCATCAGCATCGGCATTCCACTGTTCGTGGTCGCGATGACCTCGCAGAACATGCCCGGCGTCGCGGTACTCAGGGCCGACGGTTACAACGTGCCTGCCTCGCCCCTGATCACCGCCACCGGCCTGGCCTCCCTGGTGCTGGCGCCGTTCGGCTCCCACGGCATCAATCTGGCAGCGATCAGCGCGGCCATCTGCACCGGGCCGCATGCCCATGAGGATCGTAACAAGCGCTACACGGCAGCGGTGTGGTGTGGGGTGTTCTACGGGATCGCCGGGGTGTTCGGCGCGACCCTCGCGGCCTTGTTCGCGGCCTTGCCCAAGGAACTGGTGCTGTCGATTGCAGCCCTGGCGTTGTTTGGCTCGATCATCAATGGCTTGAGTATCGCCATGAATGAGCCGAAGGAACGGGAAGCGGCGCTGATCACTTTTATGGTCACCGCGTCTGGCTTGACGCTGTTTTCCATCGGTTCGGCGTTCTGGGGAATTGTGGCGGGGGTGTTGACGCTGCTGATTCTGAATTGGAGAAGGGATTAGCTTCAAGCTTCAAGCTTCAAGCTTCAAGCTTCAAGCCACATGAGCTTGCGGCTTGAAGCTTGGAACTTACCGCTTCAATTCTTGGAATTGATCGGCTTTTCCGGATACCACACGTCCAGCAGTGGGCTGACTTCAGCGCTTTTCAGTTCGCTGCGGCCTTTGAGCCAGCTTTCAACAGCTACGCGCTGTTCTTCGTTGACCGAGCCACGCTTCTGCAGGCAAACCAGACCGAAGTCATCGCCGCCGACATAGCCCAGACCATTGGCTTCCATGGCTTCTTTGATGAATGCTTCGAGGAAAGCGTCGGTAGCTTCTTCACTCAGGTCTTCTTTGAAGTCCAGGTTCAGTTCGAAACCCAGCTCTTGAAATTCATCAACGCACAGTTTTTTGCGCAGACGCTGGGAACGGTTAGTCGCCATTGGAACAATCCTCATAAGTAATAACGGGCGGCACTTTAGCAGTTTAAGGCGACGATTGCCCGACTCTCTGGGACAGGCGGCACAATGCCGACAAAAAAAACGCTGAATACCCGCTATCGTTCAGCTACAAGTGAGCCTACGTTGGGGCATAATGCCGACACTTTCATGACCATTGAGGGATTTTTCTTGTTTACCCCTCGCCTTTTTCACCCTCCTCAGCAGTAGGGTTTTACTTCTTATGATCAAATCTTTGCGTTCAGTGTTTTTCGCCGGTCTTATTCTGCCACTGGCCTTTTCCGCCACCGCTGCCCCCGTCAACAACACCCTGCCACCGAATGTTCAGCAGGCCCTTTCAAAAGCCAAACTGCAGAACAATGCGTTGTCCCTGGTAATGATCCCTCTGAACGGCCCGGGTACGCCTACCGTGTTCAATGCCGACGTCTCGGTGAACCCAGCGTCCACCATGAAACTGGTCACCACTTACGCGGCCTTGGAAATGCTCGGTCCCAACCACCAGTGGAAAACCGAGTTCTACACCGACGGCACCCTCAGCGGTGGTGTGTTGCACGGCAACCTGTACCTCAAGGGCGGCGGCGACCCCAAGCTGAACATGGAAAAACTCTGGCTGCTGATGCGCGACCTGCGCGCCAACGGCGTGCAGCAAGTCACCGGTGACCTGGTGCTGGACCGTGGCTTCTTTATCCAACCACAATTGCCCGAGTTCAATGACGATGGCAACGACGAGAACAAACCGTTCCTGGTCAAGCCAGACGCGCTGCTGGTCAACCTGAAGGCGCTACGTTTTGTGACTCGCAATGATTCCGGCCGGGTGCTGGTGTCGGTCGAGCCACCGATTGCCAGTATCCGCATCGACAACCAGGTCAAGGCCTCCAACGCCAAGCAATGCACCGGCGATGTGCGCTACAACCCAGTCACCGCCGCCGATGGCAGCGTGACAGTAACGGTCAGCGGCCAATTGGCCGATGGCTGCAGTTCGCAGACCTATCTGTCGCTGCTGGACCACGCCACCTACGCCGCCGGCGCCGTGCGGGCGATCTGGAAGGAATTGGGCGGCACTATCCAGGGCCGGAATGTCCAGGCGCCTGTGCCCAAGGATGCCAAAGTGCTGGCCCGGGCGTTCTCGCCGGACCTGGCGGAAATCATCCGCGACATCAACAAATACAGTAACAACACCATGGCCCAGCAGTTGTTCCTGAGCCTGGGTGCACAGTTTCGCAACGATGCCGATGGCGACGATGCCAAGGCGGCGCAACGCGTCGTGCGCCAGTGGCTGGCGAAGAAAGGCATCACCGCGCCGCACTTGGTGATGGAGAACGGCTCCGGTCTGTCCCGTGCTGAACGCGTCAGCGCCCGCGAGATGGCGGCGATGCTGCAAGCGGCGTGGAAAAGCCCTTACGCGGCGGAGTACATCAGCTCGATGCCGATTGCGGGCACCGACGGCACCATGCGCAAACGTCTGAAGACCACTGCCATGCGCGGCGAAGCCCACATCAAGACCGGCACCTTGAACACCGTGCGCGCCATCGCCGGGTTCAGCCGCGACAACAACGGCAATACCTGGGCAGTGGTGGCGATTCTCAACGATCCGAAGCCATGGGGCGCGTCGTCGGTGCTGGACCAGGTGCTGCTGGACCTGTATCGCCAGCCTAAATTGGCGGCTGCACCGATACTCTAAAAGGTACTGTAATACCCCTGTGGGAGCGGGCTTGCTCGCGAATGCGTTGGGTCAGTCTAAACATTCGGCGCTGACACTCAGCATTCGAGAGCAAGCCCACATTGGGCCCTGCGGCGGCCTTCAGGTACGCAAGCGCTCCGCCTCGACCCGGTCCCTGCCCGCCTGCTTGGCCACGTACACCGCTGAGTCGGCGCGCAGCAGCAAGCCATCGACACCTTCATCCACCCGCCAACTGGCCACGCCAAAGCTGGCGGTGACAGTGCCGACCGGCTCCATCGGTGCACTGCGCAGTGACTCCCACAACTCTATGGCCAGGCGGTAGGCCTGCTCGCCATCGGTATGGGGGCACAGCACCATGAATTCCTCGCCTCCCAGGCGGCAGAACACATCAGTGCGGCGCAGGCGCTGGCTGATGCGTTTGCACAACGCCTGCAATACCCCATCGCCAACGGCATGCCCATGCCTGTCGTTGATGCGCTTGAAGTGATCGATATCCAGCATGATCACCGACAGTGCCCCCGAGGTGCGGTTAAGCCTCACCATCTCGGCCCTCAGGCGATCTTGAAAATAGCGGCGGTTGTGAATCCCGGTCAGGGAGTCGGTGATAGAAAGCGCGCGCAGTTCCTCTTCCACCCGCTTCAAGTCGGAAATATCCGACACATAGCCATGCCACAACGTGCCGCCTCCCGGTAACTCTTCAGGGGTGGCCTCCCCACGAATCCAACGCAGGCCGCGTTGCGGCAACTGCACCCGGTACTCTTCGCGCCAATGGCTCAACTGCAACGCGGACAAGCGGATTGATGCACGCACCCGTTCCACATCCAGCGGATGGATACGCTCAAAAACCTTCTTGGCGTCTTGCTGCAATACGCCGGGCTCGATTTCATAGAGGTCGTGCATGCCATCACTGGCGTAGATGAATGTCCAGTTGTTCTGGGGCTCCAGGGTGAACTGGAAGATTCCGCCGGGGACATGGGCGCTGAGTTTCTTGAGCAGGCGGTCCCGCGCCGCCAATGCCTCGTAGGCACGCTTTTGTTCGGTAACGTCCAGGTAAATCGCCAGGTGGCCGATCCACAAACCATGGTCGTCCAGCAGCACAGTGGCCAGCATGTTCACGGTCAGCTGGCTGCCGTCTTCGCGGACCAAGGTCCATTCGCGGGCTTCGTGCAGGCTGTCCGGGCCTTCCACCAACATCGCCTGGCTCGCGGGAATACGCTTGCCCAAGGCCACACTCAAACTGGCGGAGCGCGCCTCCAGTTCCACCGCCAGATGCAGGCTTTCCAGGGTGTGTGTGCCCACCACTTGCTCGGCCACGAACCCCAGCATCTGCTCCGCACCGGCGTTGAAGGTGTTGATGACGCCGCGCAGGTCGGTGGCAATGATTGCGACCTGCGTGGCCGCATTGAGCACGCTGCGCAACTGGCCATGGGCCGAGCGCAACTCCTGCTCACGCATACGCAGCTGCACGGTACGTTGCTCCACCAGTTTCAACGCGCGCTGGCGTTGGCTCACCAGTATATAGAGCAAGGCGCTGAGCAACAGGCTGAGCAGGCTCCCCATGGTCAGGATCGCGAACAACGAAGAGTGGTTGGCCTGTTCGAACACCTGACTCGGACGCAGGTTCAGGGCGTAGATGTGGTCGCCCAGCGTCAGGCGGCGCGTGCCGACAGGGTCGCTGATGGCCCCGAACGTGCCGGACTCGAAAAGCACGCGCTTGTGCAAGCCGGAGATGTCGACTACTTGCATCATCAGGTTATCCCGGTCAGGCTTGGGCAAACCGTCGGCCACCAACTGGCGAATGCTGATCACCGCCATCACATAGCCGTAGGGCTCGTTCTGGGATTGTCCGGAGATGGACAAGTGGCTCACCGGCGCGACCAGTAACACGCCGGTGGCATAGGCCGGTTCTACGCCCACCAATTGCATGGGCTGGGACACCGCCAGCTTGCCGGTCTTTTGCGCACGCTCAAGGGCCGAACGCCGCAAGGGCTGGGCCAGCAGATCAAAGCCGAGTGGTGCGCCCCGTAGGCTTTGGCTCTGGCTATACACCACCGGCACGTATTCATCGCGCTCGGTCGCAGGGGCCAGCTCACCCGCCGAATTCAACTCACGGATAACAAAGGGCGCGCCTCCCCGGCCGGACACGTCTTGCTCAAACTGGCTGCGCTGCTCGCGATACACCCGGGGCGCCCAGGAGTATGCGAGGGTGCGCAACAACAAGGGCTGGGCAAAACCGTCGAATTCTTCGCGGGACACATCATCGGAATTGACAAAGAAACGCCGCAGGCTGTCCAGGCGCTGCTCCTGGTCTTCGAAGCGCTCCTGCAGGTGGGTATAGCGTTCATTGACCAGCAATTGAAAGCGCTGGCGCAGTTGCTGCTGATAAAGGTCGGAGGCGGCCCAGGCGACAATCGCCGTCAAGGCAAATCCCGCCAGTAACACCACCAATGCCACCCGCCAAGCCGACGCCTGCTCACTGATAAGGCCTAGGATTTTCGGGCGAACAGCTTGCAACGGCATAAGCAACACTCACAGCGCCAGTGTGCGGGGTGTCACTTTGGCGGGACCTTAAGTTATAGCCATCGACCTTGAGTTTGACCAGCGTAAAAAAGCCGCAAGCCCGGAATAATCCAGGCTTGCGGCTTTTTAGTAGCGGCGATCAGCGAGCAGTGATTTTCCACGCCCGGTGGATCTTCGCATTACGTGCGAAATCCGGGTCGATGGTCTTGTCGCTGATCTCCTCGACCGCGTAGCGTTCGCTGAGGTTGTCCTCCAACGCGAACTTGCGGAAGTTGTTCGAGAAGTACAGCACGCCGCCCGGTGCCAGGCGTGCCATGGCTAGGTCGAGCAACTGCACGTGGTCACGCTGTACGTCGAAGATACCTTCCATGCGTTTGGAGTTGGAGAAGGTCGGCGGGTCGATGAAGATCATGTCGAACTCATCGCGGCAGGCTTCCAGCCACGCCATCACATCACCCTGCTCCAGGCGGTTCTTGTCGGAGAAACCGTTGAGCGAGAAGTTGCGACGCGCCCAGTCCAGGTAGGTCTTGGACAGGTCGACACTGGTGGTGCTGCGCGCGCCGCCCTTGGCCGCGTGCACACTGGCGGTAGCGGTGTAGCAATACAAATTGAGGAAGCGCTTGCCGGCGGCCTCTTTCTGGATGCGCATGCGCATCGGACGGTGGTCGAGAAACAGGCCGGTGTCCAGGTAATCGGTGAGGTTGACCAGCAACTTCACGCCGCCTTCGCTGACTTCGGTGAACTTGCCTTGGGCGCTCTGACGCTCGTACTGCTTGGTGCCGCTCTGACGCTCGCGGCGCTTGACCACCACGCGGCTCTTGTCGATATTCAGGGCCTGGGGAATCGCGGCCAGGGCATCGAACATGCGTGCGGAGGCTTTTTCCGGGTCGATGGACTTCGGCGCGACATATTCCTGCACGTGGACCCAATCGTGATACAGGTCGATGGCCATGGAGTATTCCGGCATGTCGGCGTCGTACACCCGGTAGCAGTCCACGCCTTCGCGCTTGGCCCACTTGCCCAGCAGCTTGAGGTTCTTCTGCAGGCGGTTGGCGAACATCTGCCCGCCTTCGCTCAGGCGCGGCTGCTCAACCACTGGCGCCGGAGCGGGTTTGATCGGGTTGCCGTTCTTGTTGTACTGACGCTCTTGCGGCTCAGCCGGGGCTTGATCGTAAGCGGCTTGCTCACGTTCGGCCTGACGCTGTTCTGGGGTGCGACGCTCACCGGTGACGAACTGGTCCGGGTTGACCTTGATAAGCAACAATTTGCACGGCAGGGCGCCGTTCCAGAACGAGTACTGCTTGTGGCTACGGATACCCATGCGCTTGCCCAGGTCCGGCGCGCCAGTGAATACCGCCGCTTCCCAGCCCATGCACGCTTGGCGCAGACGCTCGCCAAGGTTCTGGTAGAGGTACAACAAGCTGGCTTCGTCACCCAAACGCTCGCCGTACGGCGGGTTGCAGATGACCAGGCCTTTCTGGTTCTGGTCCGGGCGTGGCTCAAAAGTGCCGACTTCGCCCTGGTACACCTTGATCCAGTGGCTGAGGCCGGCACGCTCGATGTTGTTGCGCGCGGGCTGGATCAGGCGCGGATCGGCTTCGTAGCCACGAATCCACAGCGGTGGCTTGTTCATGCCGATGGCCGCACGTTCGGTGGCCTCGGTGTGCAGTTTTTTCCACAGCGCCGGGACGTGACCCAGCCAGGTGGTGAAACCCCACAGCTCGCGGTTCAGGTTGGGCGCCATATCGGCAGCGATCATCGCGCCCTCCACCAGGAAGGTACCCACGCCGCACATTGGGTCGCTCAGCGCGCCGCCTTCAGCAGCAATGCGCGGCCAGCCGGCACGAATCAGGATCGCGGCCGCCAGGTTTTCTTTCAGGGGTGCCGCGCCCTGCTGCAGACGGTAGCCACGCTGGTGCAGGCTGTGGCCGGAAAGGTCGAGGGACAGGATCGCTTCGCCGCGGTCCAGGCGCAGGTGGATGCGCAAGTCCGGGTTGATCTTGTCGATAGACGGGCGTTCGCCGGTCGGGGTGCGCAGCTTGTCGACAATCGCATCCTTGACCTTCAGCGCGCCGAAGTGGGTGTTATCGATGCCCGAGCCGTGGCCACTGAATTCGACCGCCAGGGAGCCATCGGAGACCATGTGCTCGGCCCACTCGATATCCAGCACACCGTGGTAGAGGTCTTCGGCGTCCTTCATCGGGAAGCGCTTAAGCACCAGCAGTACGCGGTTGGCCAAGCGTGACCAGAGACACAGACGGTAGGCGGTTTCCATGTCGGCCATGCCGCGCACGGCCGAGGTGTGCTCGCGGGCTTCCTCAAGGCCAAGCCCGACGGCTTCCTCGATCAGCAGGCCTTCGAGGCCTTTGGGGCAGGTGAGGAAGAGTTCAAAACGGTCCGACATGGGGCATTCCAGGCTTTTCAGCAATAAATGAACGGGCGACGCATCGCCAGCTCGGTTTTCAATCAAGCACTTTTCTTGAAGAGTGCCCGCGTGGCACGAATGTGCCGTCCCACCCCGTCTGTCTGGCCCTTGGGCCCTGATTGACGAGGCAGAGAGAACTGTTTAACAACAAAACGCGTAATAGAAAGAAATATTCCGCCCTTTCGTCGAATAATAACCGACCGCAACGGACGGGCATTCTCACTAAAGGATTAAACCCATCCTCTTTGCAGGGCACATCATAGCTGGGTTTGCCGGATAAATGGGGCAAAAAGCCAGCCCAGCTTATGGCTATAGCATCGTTATCGTTACGTGCTTATGACAAAACGATCATTGAATCCATGTGACCTATTGGTTAGAACTCACCACAGGTTGGTGCCGTAACGACGCCGACAAATAGGCTCGCCACGCCGGCAGCGAGCCGACCGACGGCAGAAAAACTCTGCCTGGCCCCAGACGAGGCCAAAGGATATCAAGACAGTCAACAAGTGAGGGAAACACCCTATGAGAAGACTTAAGCGTGATCCGTTGGAAAGAGCATTTTTACGCGGATATCAATATGGCGTTCATGGCAAATCCCGTGAGCTTTGCCCATTTACTCTACCGTCGGTACGCCAAGCCTGGATCAACGGCTGGCGAGAAGGACGCGGCGACAACTGGGACGGTATGACTGGCACTGCGGGAATCCACAGACTCAACGAACTTCACGCCGTCGGCTAATCAAGGGCAATTATTTCCGACATCATCACCTTTGAATGTGTAACGATTTAACCACGCACGTCCTATCCGGGCGGCGGGCTTCGGCCCAGGGGGCTCCTTGATGGAGCCCTTTTTAATGGCTGGTGAATAAACCTTGTGGGCGCATCAGCGCAGTGCGGCGATTGCATCCACCGACTGGCGGATCAGCGCCGGGCCTTTATAGATGAAGCCGGAGTAGAGCTGCACCAGGCTGGCACCCGCGGCGATCTTCTCGGCTGCGTGCTTGCCTTCGGTGATGCCACCTGCCGCGATAATCGGCAAACGCCCCGCCAACTCGGCAGCCAACACCTTGACGATATGCGTGCTCTGCTCGCGCACCGGGCCACCCGACAGGCCACCCGCTTCATCGCCATGGGCCAGGCCTTCGACGCCTACGCGGCTGAGGGTGGTGTTGGTCGCGATCACCGCGTCCATCCCTGAGTCCACCAGGGCCTGGGCGACCAGCACGGTTTCTTCGTCGCTCATGTCCGGGGCAATCTTGATCGCTAACGGCACGCGCTTGCCATGGCGCCCAGCCAGGTCTTCCTGGCGCTGGCGCAAGGCTTCGAGCAGTTGCTTGAGGGAGTCGCCGAACTGCAGGCTACGCAGGCCCGGGGTGTTGGGCGAGCTGACGTTGACCGTGACGTAGCTGGCGTGGGCGTAGACCTTGTCCAGGCAGATCAGGTAGTCATCCACGGCACGTTCAACCGGGGTATCGAAGTTCTTGCCGATATTGATGCCTAGGATGCCGTTGTACTTCGCCGCTTGAACCCGCGACAACAGATGATCAACCCCCAGGTTGTTGAAGCCCATGCGGTTGATGATCGCCTCGGCTTCCGGCAGGCGGAAGATACGCGGCTTGGGGTTACCCGGTTGTGGCCTTGGGGTCACCGTGCCGATTTCGACAAAACCGAAACCCAGCTGAGCAAAACCATCAATGGCCGCACCGTTTTTATCCAGGCCAGCCGCCAGCCCGACCGGATTGGGGAAATCGAGCCCCATCACCGATACCGGCATTTTTGCCGGCGCCTTGCATACCAGGCCATTGAGCCCCAGGCGGCCACCGGCACCGATCAGGTCCAGGGACAGATCGTGGGAGGTTTCCGGGGAGAGTTTGAACAACAGCTGGCGGGCCAGGGTATACATGGGCGGGCTAGACTCGGATGGCGGCGAAAGGTGACGGCGATTATAGCTGGGGAGACAGGGAGCGCGCGAGGCGTGAACCTCAATCGTCATTAGCGATGCGCGACCAACTGCTCGTAATACGCCCAGATTTTCTGCGCATACCGCATGCGCAACGCCTCACGCTCGGGCCCGGAGCCCGTCCCAACGTTGTAGGAACCTACCGCTGTCCAGTTGTAGCCAAAGCGCTGGATGAACTCGGCGAGAATCGAAGCGCCCACCTCAACCGACAGACAGGGCTCGTTGATCAGACGCTCCTCGGTAATACCCTGCTTGAGCAGGCGAGGCAGATGGATGCTGTTGATCTGCATCAGGCCGATGTCACGAGTGCCATTACGGTTGGCAAGATTCATCGCTTGCGCCCGATTACCTGACTCCACGACGGCGATCGCTTGCAGCAACTCTGGTTCGATATCGTAGTGCCTGGCGGCCTCCTGCCAACAATAGGCCACCGCTTGATGGCTGGTCATCACCATGCTCAACACCAAGCCTGTGCTCCAGAACCTAGCCACGGTTTATCGAACCATGGCTGACCTGGCCGCAGGCCGAGCACACATGTCTCATGCAGCCCGGCGCATGGCCCTCTGCAGTGACCGGGCATGTGAAGCGGTACCCTTGACCGTAGATCGTCTTGATAAACCCCTTGTCGACGCCAAGGTACTTGCGCAGTGAGTAAATGCAGCGCGTCAACGACTCCTCAGCCACCTCCCCCTGCGGCCAGGCCAGCTCCAGCAAGCGATCCTTGGTCATCAACGCGCCACCGGATGCCAGCAGCAGTCGCAACACCTGCCATTCCTTGGGCGGTAACTGAACATCCGAACCCTCGCCGGTCAGGCGACCGTCGTCATGCAGGGTCCAGCGCGAAAAAACCAGGGAAGTCGTCGTCCCTGCATCATCCATGACGGCCATCATTACCTCGGCATCCGGCTACTGACATTGAAGTCCTCACTTGCATCACTGACTCATGTACCTAGGTCACGACTATAAAAAACCTGCCTCCCGACTCACGCTAGGAAAAAGCCCAATCATCCAGCGGTTTTCGATACTGCTCTGTAAGACCTTTCGCTATCCACCACCTCCAGGCAGCCACGCCTGATACACCTCATGCAACTCAACCCCTAGCCGGTCCTCCAACTGCACCAGTTCACCCAAGGCGAGTAATTGCCCATTCACCCGAACTTCTACGCAGTGGGTTATCTGCCGCGTCAATGGCAATATCTTTCCCGGCGCGAAGGCTACCAGGCGCCTGCGGCTGATCAGCTGTTCCTGTAGAAGAATTTCCAGATGCATGGCTTACCACCTTGGTTACGGTGAGACATCGCGCCCCGGCCGCACAAAAGCACGTTGAACACGCTCATATTGCACGGCTGTCAAGGGTGGTGGCCCTACGCCCTCGTCCGGCCCCTTCAACGCGCCGCCCACCGCTCTGGCCTGGATCACAAACAGGCGCACTAGAGCCGGGCGACCAGCTCCCCGTCCTTCTGACTCCCTTTGAAAAGCGCCCAGCCATAGGCGTCTGCCTTGGGGCAAACGCACCACACTGTTGACGCCCACTCGTCCCACCGCCGCGTTTTTTTCACGCCGTTTCGGCTCGGTCATCTGGCGACCCTCTTCGACCTCAAGGCGCATCTCGATCTGGTTGGCCTCGGCAAAACGCGGCAAGACACTGACTTGGGTGCCGTAACGCACCGGTTTCCAGTCGGTTTTGTCGTTTTCGGCAGGTGGCAGATAGAACGTGTGGTTGTCCTGAAAAACCGCCGGCACGTTCTCCTGGGTGAGAATCGCCGGCAGTGTTGTCACCTTCGCGCGCCGACGACGCTCCAATGCGCTGATCTGCGCAAGCAGGTGGCTATCATCCAACGGCGCTAAAACGCGCGATGTCGAAGCCTTGCTTTGCGTATCCCAGCCCAAGCCCAGCTTCTTCAGTTCGTCGCGCTCCACATCCACCCACCACAGCGAGACCTCAATCGCGCGCTTAGGTATGTCGAGTTCCGCTACCAGTTTCTGGATGAAACTCACCTGCGCTGGCTTACCCTTGATAAGCAGGCTGTTGCTATCCGGGTAGGCGATCACGCCAAGGCTCTTGTCGGACAGCAACCCCTTGTGCTCGCTGGCCAGCAGGGTTTCGATCATCGAAGCCATCCCCGGAACGGTGACCGGTCTGTCGCTTGTGCCGTACTGACGGTCCGCCACATCGGTGTTGAGTACCTGGACAATGCCAAAGGCCTGCGCCCCCACCCGTAACTCAGCTTTTTGCCGGTCCATCAACTGGGCCAGGCGCAGCACCTGATCGACATAATTCGGTGGGCCGGAAACATAGAACGTTCGCCCTGCACTTTCACGCAAAGGATAGCGCGACTCATCGAGGCCCGACCGGCGCATGAGGCTACGCAGCCTGTCGACGGAAATATGCCGCAAGGTCACCGCAGAGCTTTTAGCCTCGCCCGCGTCATAGACATACAGCGCTTGCCCGTCGCTGTACCAGATCAATCCTTGTTGCAACGCAAGTGTCTCCAGGGCCTGTTGCGGTGCATCGAAATCCAGCGCTGTACTGAGGCGTTTGCGTGCCACCTCACGGCTGACAACAATGGGCAAGCCCAATGGCTCCGACAGTGCGGTGAACACGGTATACAGGCTTTGATCCTGTGCCTGGTAAAGCCCGGCCCAGGCAACAGCACTTTCGGACACCAGCACGGCGAGCAGCGCAGCAAAAAACAGCCGACGGCAAAGCCAGGGGCGGGGCATCGTTGCAAGGAAGTCGGCGTACACCGTGGGGTTTCCTGGGCGGTCTGACATTAAGAATGCGGCCATACTGAAAGGCCGCCAGGTTTCAATCTTGATGGAAAGTTGACGGCTGCCTGGGCCCCACTCCCCGTGGCATGTGCCTTGCTACACACTCTGCATCAGAGCACGCGCCAACGACGGAGCGAGCTTACGAACAAAGGCGTCGTTACCCGCACTGGCTTACATCGCCATCTGAGGGAACGACGCTTTTTTTTGAGAGAAAAGGTAGGTATTGATGAACGATTCGGTTGGCAACAGCCCGGTGAACGACCCGCTGGCTTGGGTCAACGGCAGTGATGCCCCGGAAAAGAGCAGCCTCGACCTGGGCTTCATGGCCTTGAGCGACTGCGCATCAATGATAGTGGCGGCCACCCAGGGCTTCGCTCAACCCTATGGCGTGACACTGAACCTAAAGCGCCAATCGTCCTGGGCCAACCTGCGCGACAAACTGGTCAGCGGCGAACTGGACGCCGCCCACAGCCTGTACGGGCTGATTTATGCCGTGCACCTGGGCATCGGCGGCGTAGCGCCCACCGACATGGCGGTACTGATGGGGCTTAACCAGAACGGGCAAAGCATCAACCTGTCCCACGGGTTGCAGCAACAAGGGGTGATCACTCCTGAGGCACTGGAGCGCCATGCGCACCAAAGCCGAACAAAACTGACCTTTGCCCAGACGTTTCCCACAGGCACCCACGCTATGTGGTTGTATTACTGGCTGGCGAGCCAAGGCATTCATCCCTTGCAGGATGTGGACAGCGTGGTGGTCCCGCCACCGCAAATGGTTGCGCACCTGCAAGCCGGACGCATCGATGGTTTTTGCGTCGGCGAACCCTGGTGCGCCAGCGCGGTCAAGCAAAACCAAGGGTTTACCCTGGCAACAACCCAGGCAATCTGGCCGGATCATCCAGAAAAGGTGCTCGGCTGTACCCAGGCGTTTGTCGACCAGTACCCCAACACCGCGCGTGTACTGATAATGGCGATCCTGGAGGCCAGTCGATTTATCGAAGAAAGCACCGAAAACCGCCGTTCCACCGCGCAATTGCTCAGTGGCCGCGAGTACCTCGACGCCCCGCTCGACTGCATCGAACCACGCCTGCTCGGCGCCTATGACGATGGCCTGGGCAACCAATGGCAGGATCCCCACGCCTTGCGCTTTTTTGCTGATGGCGAGGTGAACCTGCCCTACCTCTCTGACGGCATGTGGTTCATGACCCAGTTTCGGCGCTGGGGCCTTCTGCGTGAAGACCCGGACTATCTCGGCGTTGCGCGCCAAGTGCAGCAGCTGCCGCTGTTTCGCCAGGCGGCTGACGCGCTGGGTATCAAGGTGAAAGACCAGGACATGCGCAGCAGCCAACTGATCGACGGCAAAATCTGGGACGGTTCCGACCCCGCCGGCTATGCCCGCAGCTTCCGCCTGCATGCCCTGGCCAACACCACCCACCGCCAAGCCTTGCGCTGACAGGAGGACTTCCATGCTGCGAATCCTGTTGATCAACGACACCCCGCGCAAAGTCGGCCGCCTGAGGACGGCGCTGATCGAGGCCGGCTTTGAAGTCATTGACGAGTCCGGCCTGACCATCGACCTGCCCGCACGCGTCGAAACAGTGCGCCCGGACGTGATCCTGATCGATACCGAGTCACCGGGCCGTGATGTGATGGAGCAAGTGGTATTGGTCAGCCGCGACCAACCCCGGCCGATAGTGATGTTCACCGACGAACACGACCCGAGCGTGATGCGCCAGGCAATCAAATCCGGTGTCAGCGCTTATATCGTCGAAGGCATCCAGGCCGAGCGCCTGCAGCCGATCCTCGATGTGGCCATGGCGCGCTTCGAGAGCGACCAGGCCCTGCGCGCTCAGCTTCACGCTCGGGACCAGCAACTGGCGGAACGCAAGCGCATCGAGCTGGCCAAGGGCATGCTGATGAAAATGAAGGACTGCAATGAGGAAGATGCCTACACCCTCATGCGCCGGCAGGCCATGAGCCGCCAGCAGAAACTGATCCAGGTGGCGGAGCAGATTATCGCCATGAGTGAGTTGCTCGGCTGATTTGGCGCAGCTCTTGCTAAGTAAACATCACAGGTAGCCAACGGCGGTTGCCCCTCCACGACAAAGACGTCGCTCACCCGGTTTGCCCTCGCGAACCCGGTGGCGGCGTTTTTTTGTTTTAGCCCCCGCTAAAGGGGCCGGTGGGGCGGCCTTAACCGGCTGTTCCATCACCAGGCCTTCTTACAAGACTCCCAACCGTTGAGGTGCGTGATGAAATCAAGCTTCTGGAAATCCGGGCACACCCCGACCCTGTTTGCCGCGTTCCTGTATTTCGACCTGAGCTTCATGGTCTGGTACCTGCTGGGCCCACTGGCGATACAAATTGCCGCCGACTTGCACTTGACCACTCAACAACGCGGCCTGATGGTCGCAACGCCCATCCTCGCCGGTGCGATTTTGCGCTTTCTGATGGGGATGCTGGCTGACAAGCTGTCGCCGAAGACCGCGGGGCTAATTGGCCAGGTGATTGTGATCTGCGCCCTGTTCGGCGCCTGGAAGCTGGGAATCCACAGCTATGAGCAAGCCTTGCTGCTGGGCGTGTTTCTGGGCATGGCCGGCGCATCGTTTGCCGTCGCGCTGCCACTGGCCTCCCAATGGTACCCGGCAGAACACCAGGGCAAGGCCATGGGCATCGCTGGCGCGGGCAACTCCGGCACTGTATTCGCCGCATTGCTGGCGCCTGTGTTGGCGGCCGCTTTTGGCTGGAACAACGTCTTCGGCTTTGCCGTGATTCCACTGGTGATGACCCTGATCGTCTTTGCCTGGCTGGCGCGCAACGCCCCTGAACGGCCGAAAGCCAAGTCCATGGCTGACTACTTCAAGGCCCTGGGCGACCGTGACAGCTGGTGGTTCATGTTTTTCTACAGCGTGACCTTCGGCGGGTTTATCGGCCTGGCCAGCGCCCTGCCCGGCTACTTCAACGACCAATACGGCCTGAGCCCAGTGACCGCCGGTTACTACACCGCCGCCTGCGTGTTCGGCGGCAGCCTGATGCGCCCCCTAGGTGGCGCCTTGGCGGACCGTTTCGGCGGGATTCGTACCCTATTGGGCATGTACAGCGTGGCGGCGATTTGTATCGCGGCGGTGGGTTTCAACCTACCGAGTTCCTACGCGGCACTGGCACTTTTCGTCTGCACTATGCTCGGCCTGGGTGCCGGGAATGGCGCGGTGTTCCAACTGGTACCACAGCGTTTCCGTCGCGAGATCGGCGTGATGACCGGCCTGATCGGCATGGCCGGCGGTATCGGCGGTTTTGCTTTGGCGGCGGGCATGGGCGCGATCAAACAAAGTACCGGCAGCTATCAACTGGCCCTGTGGCTGTTCGCCAGCCTGGCCGTGTTGGCCTGGTTTGGCCTGCACGGCGTGAAGCGTCGCTGGAGGACCACCTGGGGCTCGGCTGCCGTGACGGCTGCGCGGGTCTGATGAGTCTGCAACTGAGCGTCGCCCAAGCCAGTGCCATCGGCCCACGGGCGGAAAACCAGGACGCGCTACGGGTGGTGACTCCTATGGCCGAACTGGCGGCGAGCAAAGGTTACCTGTGTGCCATCGCCGACGGCGTAAGCCAGTGCGCCGACGGTGGCTTGGCCGCGCGCTCGACCCTGCAGGCGCTGGCGATGGATTACTACGCCACGCCGCAAACCTGGGGCGTGGCCCAGGCCCTGGAACGTTTGCTGCTGGCACAGAATCGCTGGCTGCAGGCGAATGGCGGTGGTCAGCCCTTGTTGACCACCCTCAGCGCCCTGGTGTTTCGCGGCCAGCGCTTTACCCTGGCGCACGTCGGCGATTGCCGGGCCTATCGTTGGCTGGATGGCGAATTGCAGCGCATCAGCGAGGATCACGTGTGGGAACAACCGGGCATGCAGCATGTGCTCAAGCGCGCGCTCGGCCTGGATCAACACCTGGTGTTGGACTTTCTCGACGGCCAACTGCGCGAAGGCGAGTGTTTCCTGCTGCTCAGTGATGGCGTGTGGGCAACCCTGGGTGATCAGAGCATCCGCGCGATTTTGCGCGAGCAAACGGACCTGGATCTGGCAGTCAATACGCTGGTGAGCGCCGCACACCTAGCCGGTAGCCAGGACAATGCCAGCGCCCTGCTGGTGCGCATCGACAGCCTCGGCGCAGCCACGCTCGGCGATGCCTTGGTACAGTTGCAGCAATGGCCCCTGCCACCACCGCTGAAAGACGGGCAACACTTCGAAGGCTGGCAGGTGGAAACCGTACTGGCGCAAAGCCGCCAGTCGTTGTTATACCGGGTAAGGGACGCCCAGCAGCAACCCTGGCTGCTGAAAACACTGCCGTTGAGCCATGACGATAATCGCGACGCCGGCCAGGCGTTGCTGTCGGAGGAATGGTTTTTAAGGCGGGTTGCAGGGCGGGCGTTTCCTGAAGTCCACGTCGCCAGCGGGCGCCAGCATCTGTACTACGTGATGCGTGAATATTCCGGCGAAACCCTGGCTGAACGGTTCCAGCGCCAAGGTCCATTGCCCCTGGCGCAATGGCAATCGATGGCCGAACGCTTGCTGCGTGCGGTGGGCATGCTGCATCGGCGTCAGATTCTGCACCGTGATATAAAGCCGGAAAACCTCCTGCTGGGGGACGACGGCGAACTGCGGGTGCTGGATTTCGGCCTGGCGTACTGCCCAGGCCTGTCGGAAGACCATGCCCATGTGCTGCCGGGCACGCCAAGCTTCATCGCACCGGAGGCATTTAATGGCGACCGTCCTACAGCCCAACAGGATTTATACAGCGTCGGTGTCACCCTGTATTACTTGCTGACTGGGCATTACCCCTACGGTGAAATCGAAGCTTTCCAACGGCCAAGGTTCACCCACCCTGTCAGCGCCAGCCGCTATCGCCCCGATCTGCCGGATTGGTTGCCCCTCAGCCTGGAACGGGCCGTGGCTGCGAATCCGTCACACCGCTATGAAACCGCCGAAGAGTGGTTGCGGGTGCTGGACCAGGCTGACCGGCAGGAACTGAGCATCCGCCCCAGGCCGTTGCTGGAGCGTGAACCCTTGAAGGTCTGGCGCGCGCTGGGGTTGATCTCAATGCTGATCAACCTGGTGCTGTTGTACTCACTCTTTCACAGCTGACGTCATCCCTGGACGAGGAAAAACCTATGAACGCAAAAGTCTGGCTGGTAGGCGCAGGTCCCGGTGACCCGGAGCTGTTGACCCTCAAGGCCGTTCGGGCCATGCGCGAAGCCGATGTGGTACTGGTCGATGATCTGGTAAACCCGGCGGTGCTGGAACACTGTGCCGAAGCGCGGGTGATTATCGTGGGGAAACGCGGTGGCTGCCGCTCGACTCCGCAGGCTTTTATCCACCGCCTGATGCTGCGTTATGCGCGCCAGGGCAAATGCGTAGTGCGGCTCAAGGGTGGCGACCCGTGCATTTTCGGGCGCGGCGGTGAAGAAGCGGTGTGGTTGCGTGAGCGAGGCATCGAGGTGGAATTGGTCAACGGGATTACCGCGGGCCTGGCCGGCGCTACGAATTGCGCGGTTCCGTTGACGTTGCGCGGGGTAAGCCGTGGCGTGACCCTGGTCACGGCACATACTCAGGACGACAGCAGCCTGAATTGGCGTGCCCTGGCAGAGGGCGGGACAACCTTGGTGGTGTATATGGGCGTGGCGAAACTGGAGGAGATTCGCCAGCAATTACTGGATGGCGGGATGATGCCGGATATGCCGGTGGCGATGATCGAAAATGCATCGTTGCCGCAACAAAGGGAGTGCCGCAGCGATCTGTCCCATATGCATGAGGACGCCCGTGCGTTTGCCCTGAAGAGCCCGGCAATCTTGGTGATCGGCCGCGTTGCCGCCACCGAACAGGCTGTTTGCCTGGCAGATACAGCCAGCGCCTGAGGCAAATCACAGGCGAAAAAAAGCCCGGCCTAAGCCGGGCTTTTTTCTACAACTCAGTAATTACTGAGCGGTAGCTTCAACCGACGCTTCTACGCGACGGTTAACAGCGCGACCAGCTTCAGTTGCGTTGTCAGCAACTGGGCGGGATTCGCCGTAACCTACTGCGGTTACACGGCTTGGAGCAACGCCGTCTTTAACCAGGACTTGCTTAACAGCGTCAGCACGACGCTGGGACAGCTTCTGGTTGTAAGCGTCTGGACCTACGGAGTCAGTGTGACCAGCAACTTCTACGTTGGTAGCTGGGTACTGAGCCATGAAGTCGGCCAGGTTTTTAACGTCGCTGTAGCTGTTAGGCTTAACAACGGCCTTGTCGAAGTCGAACTTAACGTCCAGCTCAACACGAACAACCTGAGCAACTGGAGCTTCTGGCTCTGGAGTTGGCTCTGGAGCTGGTGCTGGGGTAGGGGCTGGAGCTGCTGCACCAGCGTTACCGCCGAAGTTCACGCCCAGGCCGACCAGTGCGGAGTAGTCCCACTTGCCGTTGTCCAGACCGTAGTCAGCTTCAACACCGGCACGAGCGTACAGGTTGTTGGTGAAGTAGTACTTCACGCCAGTACCAACGGTAGCGAAAGTAGTGTGGTCGCGACCGCTGTGGCCGTCAGCCAGAACGTTGGTACGGCTCTGGTGGCCGAAACCGCCTTCTACGTACGGACGCAGGCTGTCTACGCCAGCTTGACCGAAGTGATACTGGGCAACCAGGCTGCCGGTATCGCCTTTGATCTTCTGGTTACCAGTACCGTCGTTCGAACGGGTGTGGTTGGTCTTGTCGTACGACAGGTTCAAGGACAGGTCGTCGGTCAGGAAATAACCGATGCGAGCGCCAGGATTGAAGCCGTCTTCGATGTGCTTGACGCTATCGTTGTACTGCTTCTTGTAGAACAGCTCGCCTTCAACTGCGCCTTGGCCTTGTGCCAGAACGCCGAAAGAAGTAGCGGCAATAAGAGAACCAATGGCCAAGCCCAAGGTGTTTTTCAGTTTCATCCGTTAAATCCCCATCTGGTGATTGTAAAGCAGTCCCACAAACCGGGGGACAACTCGGCGACAAGTCTAACAGAACTTGCCTACACGTAAGAGATATTTGCCACGCACTAAGTTTCAGTCTCGCCCGCAAATTTCTCACGTAATTTATCAAGAGCACGTTTGTAACGCATTTTTGTAGCACTCAAACCCATGTGCATGATGTCAGCGATTTCCTGAAATTCCAGCTCTGCGACAAATCGTAGCACCAGAATTTCGCGGTCAATCGGGTTCACATACACCAACCAGCGATCAAGTCCGCCCTTCTCCTCGGGTGCCGGCGCCTTTTCTTCAGACGCCTCCTCAAGGGGGTCAAGACTCAAGGCGTCCATCAAGCGACGCTTTCGCCGTTCCTTCCGATACTGCGTGATGCACTCGTTGTAGGTGATGCTGTACAGCCACGTTTTGAACTTCGATTTGCCCTCGAAGTTCTTCAGGCCGTACAGCACCTTGAGCATCACTTCCTGACAGACATCATCCGCATCTCTATCGTTCCCTAAATACCTTGAACAAACGTTGAACAGAGTGCGTTGATATCTGCGCATCAATTCTTCATACGCACGAGTTACGTGAAACAGCTCCGTGCGTGCGCGCGCGACCAGCTCCTCATCAGAGAGCTCACGGGGGTCATAGCGCGTGGACAGCGTTTGGGCTTTATTCAAAACAAGTCGTGCCGACAGTCAGGTCAATGTCCGCCACTGCCCGGTCAGCCGGGCTCGCGGCGGCGTACATTAGCAGGGTTTTCCGGATTAGCGGCTACTGACCTGCTGCTCGAGGAGAATCCGATTGGACAACGACACCAGGTCGCCGTCATCGGTGAGTACTGTCGTCTTGACTGTGCCGATCTCTTCGATTTGCCCTTCGACCTCGCCCACACGCACCTGTTGCCCTACCTGATACAGCTCACGCACATAGATTCCCGCAAGAATCTGACTGGCAATTTCCCGGCTTCCCAAGCCCATGGCCAGCGCAACGGCCAGACCAACGGTAATCAAAACGATCACAATCACGTGGTTGAGCAGGTCAGTCTTGACCTCCAACTGGCTGATCGCGACCGAAATACTGATGATGATTACCAGTCCCTGAGCGATTCGCCCAAGACCGGCGGCATAGTCCAGCCCCACACCTTCAGCGGCGCCACGCACCAGCCCATTGGCCAATTGCGCCAGCAAAACGCCTACCAGCAATACCAGCGCGCCGCCGAAAACTTTCGGCAAATACAGCGCCAGCATGTCGAGCGTAGCTGATACTCGCTCAAGCCCAAGGGATTGAGCCGCAGAAACCAGGAAAATCAACAAAACAAACCAATAAACGATTTTGCCGATCAATGTGGAGATCGGCACCTGCAGCCCCGCGCGGCCCAGCAGCTTAGTCAGGCCAGTGCCTGCCATCAAGCGGTCGAGGCCCAGTTTTGCAAGCAATTTGGACAGCAGAGTGTCGAGCAACTTGGCCACGACAAAGCCCAGCAGTACCAGTACCAGTGCACCAAACAGGTTGGGAATGAAGTTCGCCACCTTAGTCCACAATGCGGTCATCGCGGTGACCAGGCTCTGGGTCCAGAGATCAAGTTCCATATTCAATCAGCCTTATCAGCAGTGCGAGCAAGAGGTTTACGACGGGAAACCGGCGATACGTGGGCCGAACCGTTGTTCAGGGCCATCATCAATGCCGGAACCCAGCGACCGAGCAGACCGAACAGGTCACCCGCACCCACCTGACGGTTGGCGGTTTTCAACACGCGGCCCAGGCAAGCATCGTCGTCGCGGTTGGACGGCGAGGCATTGAGCATGTCACGCAAAGACTGTTCGAACGGATCGTGCATAAAGACCTCTCGCAAGTGTTTTAAAAGACGAGGGTAAAATTCTCGGGGTCACATACGACCTTTCCTACGTTCAGCTCATATTCAGCTCAAACCCAGCGCAACCGTCGAAAAAGCCACCACTGGCCGAGCGCAACCGAGGCCATCAACAGGCACGCAATCATGAATCCATAGGGGCTGGCGGAGAACGGAATACCCCCCACATTTATACCCAGCAGACCGGTGAGAAAACTCATCGGCAGGAAGATCCCGGTAATGATCCCGAAGCGGTACATGGTGCGGTTCATACGCACGCTCAAGCGCCGATCTTCGGCCTCAAGCACAAGCCCCACGCGCTCTCGGGTCAATTCGAGCTCTTCCAAGTAACGGGTCAGGCTGTTGTTCAATTCGTTCCAGTAGTCGGCATCGTCATCGCAGAACCAGGGTAATTTGATGCGTGTGAGCTGGGCAAAAATATCCCGCTGCGGCGCGAGGAATCGCTTCAGCCCGGCCGCTCGCCGACGGATCTGTAAAACGCTGCGATGTTCCGGGGTATACCGTTCGTCGGTATCGAGTTTTTCTTCCTCGGCGTCGACGACTTCCGACAGGTCGGCGACCAAATCCTGCACTTTATGGGTCAAGTACTGCGCCATATAAAGGATGAGTTCCGACGCGGTTCTAGGCCCCTTACCGTCCGCCAATTGCACTAGCAACTCATCAGTGGCGCGCAACGGGCGCAATCGCAGGGAAATCACACGACTGGCCGCCGCGAAAATACGCACCGAAACCATATCTTCCGGTTCTGCGCCCGGGTTGAGGTTGACCCCACGCAGGAACAACAGCAATTCCGCGTCCGGCAGCGGCAACAGGCGCGGCCGGGTATTTTCCTCCAGCAACAGGTCACAGGCGAATTCACTCAACCCACTGGATTTACGTAGCCAGGTCTGGGTTTGCGGGTGGCTGCGATCCCAATGCAGCCAGAGGCTTTCCTGGGGCTGCAGTTGCAAATCATCGAGTTCAGTCCGGGCAATCGAACGCGCACCGCCTTTACCGTCCAGCACCAGGGCATGCACCAGCCCCCATTGCGCGTTTTCTTCCTCGAACATCCTCACTCCTGTCTTATTCAGGCATTTTCAGCGGACTGGGTGAAACGATCACGCCGTTGTTATCGGCGTATACGTATTCACCCGGGCGAAACGTCACGCCTGCAAACGTGACCACTACGTTCAGGTCACCGATACCGCGTTTGTCGGTCTTCATCGGATGGCTGGCCAGAGCCTGAACACCCAGGTCAGTCTGGGCGATCACATCGACGTCACGGATGCAGCCGTAGATCACCAGGCCTTCCCAGCCGTTTTTCGCGGCTTTCTCGGCAATCATGTCGCCCAGCAGCGCGCGGCGCAGCGAACCACCCCCGTCGACCACCAGCACCTTGCCAGCGCCAGGCTGGTCGGCTTGTTCCTTGACCAGGGAGTTATCTTCGAAGCATTTGATGGTGACAATCTCGCCGCCAAACGAATCTCGTCCGCCGAAATTGCTGAACATCGGCTCAAGCACTTGCACCCGATCCGGGTAGGCGTCGCACAGGTCGGGAGTCACGTAATGGTTCATTGAAAAATTCCTTTCAGTCAAAGAGGTGTCTTTCGAAAGAAGCGCCAGGCCAAGCAGGTGCGAAACATCCCATCCGCTTCGCCGCAACGCAATAGCCACTGCGCGACTGAATATGACCAGAAGCGTTTGACGCGTCATATCTTAGCCGCAACCACACACGAGTGAAACGCCCTTGGCAGAGCGCTCCTTCAAGCCTCGGCCAATACCTCGGCTTGCGCGCCAGACAAGGGTGTGAGCGGATCTTTCAGCCACTGCGCCACCAATGGCCACACTTCGACCTGCGCGGCTTTGCTGACGAGCATTTCCACATGCCCGAAATCCCCGCTAAACCCCCGCTGGCGGCCCAGGCACAAGTATTGGCGGTGCTCGGAGCCGACTTGCTCAAACAACTTGCGGCAGGCCCAGTCGGGGTCTTGATGATCCCCGGCAGCACTGACAGCCAGCAGCGGCACATCGACGCTTGCCAAGCCTTTCCACCAGTCGTGTTTACCTTCACCAAACCGCCCGAACAGGCCATTCCAGCGCATAGCTTCGATCAACACGCCCGCAGGCTCGTCCTCCGGGCCGCGCTTGAAGCGCGAGCCAGACAGCTCGCCGAAGCGCTTCAAGAGCAAGCGGCCCGTCCATTCCACCGGGGGGAGTTTCAACGGCCAGTGGGTGCGACTGACCTGACAGCCAAACAGTGCCACTGAAGCCACTGCCGGCGCGCCAAGGTGCTGCCCGCCCAAGGCCGCCGCCAAGCTTGTCCCGCCCAGGGAGTGGCCGATCCAGTGTGGAACCTGTCGGCTTTGCTCACGCACAAATGCGCCAATGGCCGGTAAGTCATAGCGTGCGTAGTCCGCGACGCGGTTGCGAGCGTAGTGATGATTGCGCTTGGACAAGCCGTGGCCACGCATTTCCGGGATCCACACATCAAAGCCCTGGCGCGCCAGATAAGCGCCCAGGCCGATCCCCTTGGGCGAATACCAGAAGCGCCGATTGGAAAAACTGCCATGCAACAAAATTACCGGAATACCGCGGTTTTCCGAGGCATCGGCCAAGCCCAAACGGGTAACCGCCAACTCCACGGTGCCGTCGGGGCTGTTGCCAGGTTTAAGGCGGTACACATCTTCACTCAGGTCGCCACGACGTTCAGCGCTGATCAGGGCGACGGGAAACAGGTTACTGCTGCTTTGCATAATGCTCTTGCACAAAAAAGGGCGGCGTCCGGAAGGATTTCCGCCCTGCACAGATAAGAATGCCGGTCACCCTCAGCGGGTGACCGGCACTTTTGACGTGACGACCTTAGGCCGACGCTTGGCCTTCCGCCAGGAAGAACCAGGTTTCCAGCACGGAATCAGGGTTCAGCGAGACACTTTCGATGCCCTGCTCCATCAGCCATTTGGCCAGGTCCGGGTGATCGGAAGGGCCTTGGCCGCAGATACCGATGTACTTGCCGGCCTTGTTACAAGCCTGGATAGCATTGGCCAACAGCTTCTTGACGGCAGGGTTACGCTCGTCGAACAGGTGAGCGATGATCCCGGAGTCGCGATCCAGGCCCAGGGTCAGCTGGGTCAGGTCGTTGGAGCCGATGGAGAAACCGTCGAAGAATTCCAGGAACTCTTCAGCCAGGATGGCGTTGGACGGCAGTTCGCACATCATGATGATGCGCAGGCCGTTTTCGCCACGGGACAGGCCGTTTTCCGCCAGCAGGTCAACCACTTGGCTCGCTTCGCCCAGGGTGCGCACAAACGGCACCATGATCTCGACGTTGGTCAGGCCCATCTCGTTGCGCACGCGCTTGAGGGCGCGGCATTCGAGTTCGAAGCAGTCACGGAACGCTTCGCTGATGTAACGCGAGGCGCCACGGAAACCCAGCATCGGGTTTTCTTCTTCCGGCTCGTAGAGTTTTCCGCCGATCAGGTTGGCGTACTCGTTGGACTTGAAGTCCGACAGGCGCACGATGACCTTTTTCGGGTAGAACGCCGCCGCCAGGGTGCTGATGCCTTCCACCAGCTTCTCGACGTAGAAGCCCACCGGATCGTTATAGCCAGCGATGCGCTTGTCGACGCTTTCTTTAATATCCAGCGGCAGGCCGTCATAGTTCAACAGGGCCTTGGGGTGCACGCCGATCATGCGGTTGATGATGAACTCCAGGCGGGCCAGGCCAACACCGGCGTTCGGCAACTGCGCGAAGTCAAAGGCACGGTCCGGGTTGCCGACGTTCATCATGATCTTGAACGGCAGGTCGGGCATGGCGTCGATGGAGTTCTGCTTGATATCGAAGCCCAGTTCGCCTTCAAAGATAAAGCCGGTGTCACCTTCGGCGCAGGAAACCGTCACGCCCTGGCCGTCCTTGAGCAGTTGGGTGGCGTTACCGCAACCCACTACCGCAGGAATGCCCAGCTCACGGGCGATGATCGCCGCGTGGCAGGTACGCCCGCCCCGGTTGGTGACGATGGCGCTGGCGCGTTTCATCACCGGTTCCCAGTCCGGGTCGGTCATGTCGGAAACCAGTACGTCACCTGGCTGGACTTTGTCCATTTCGGACACGTCCTTGATGATCCGCACCTTGCCGGCGCCGATGCGCTGGCCGATGGCACGGCCTTCCACCAGTACAGTACCGGTTTCTTTCAGCAGGTAGCGTTCCATGACATTGGCCGAAGTGCGGCTCTTCACGGTTTCCGGACGGGCCTGCACGATGTAAAGCTTGCCGTCGTCACCGTCTTTGGCCCACTCGATGTCCATCGGGCACTTGTAGTGCTTTTCGATGATCATCGCTTGTTTAGCCAATTCGCTGACTTCAGCGTCGGTCAGGCAGAAACGCGCGCGCTCGGCCTTGTCGACATCAACGGTTTTAACCGAGCGACCGGCCTTGGCCTCGTCGCCGTAGATCATCTTGATGGCCTTGCTGCCCAGGTTGCGGCGCAAGATGGCCGGACGGCCGGCTTCAAGGGTGTGCTTGTGTACGTAGAATTCGTCTGGGTTGACCGCGCCCTGTACAACGGTTTCGCCCAGGCCGTAGGCGCCGGTGATGAACACCACGTCACGGAAGCCCGATTCGGTATCGAGGGTGAACATCACGCCGGCGGTGCCGGTTTCCGAACGCACCATACGCTGTACACCGGCGGACAAGGCCACCAGCTTGTGGTCGAAACCTTGGTGCACACGGTAGGAAATCGCGCGATCATTGAACAGCGAGGCGAACACTTCCTTGGCCGCGCGGATCACGTTTTCCACGCCGCGGATGTTCAGGAAGGTCTCTTGCTGGCCGGCAAAGGAGGCGTCTGGCAGGTCTTCGGCGGTGGCCGACGAGCGCACGGCGACGGCCATGTCCGGGTTGCCAGCCGACAGGGCAGCGAAGGCGACGCGGATTTCTTCGTTGAGCTTCTCAGGGAACTCGGCGTCCATGATCCACTGGCGGATCTGGGCGCCGGTCTTGGACAGGGCGTTGACGTCATCGACGTCCAGAGCGTCCAGCGCGGCGTGGATCTGAGCGTTGAGGCCGCTCAGTTCGAGGAAATCCCGGTAAGCCTGGGCCGTGGTGGCGAAACCACCAGGCACCGACACACCAGCGCCTGCAAGATTACTGATCATCTCGCCGAGGGATGCGTTCTTGCCCCCCACGTGCTCTACATCATGGACGCCGAGCTTATCGAGGGAAACTACGTACTCTACCAAGGTGATCTCTCCACTAACTGTGTTGGAAAAGCTCAGGACGCCGGCAGCTCAGTAGGAGCATTCGCCAGCGCTTGTGGCCTGGACCTGGAAAATAAGTGAGAATGCGGCCCACTGCGGGACGGCAAAATCGCGCCTATCATATCCAAGATTCGCCATCAGCTTAAGGCCCAGGGCTCAAATGAAACGATCTGCTTTCTTTATCTCCGACGGCACCGGCATCACAGCCGAAACATTGGGTCAAAGCCTGCTCGCGCAGTTCGAAAACAATACCTTCGCCAAATTCACGCGGCCCTATATCGACAGCGTGGATAAAGCGCGGGCCATGGTACAACAAATCAATCTGGCAGCTGAAAAAGACGGCTTTCGGCCGATCATTTTTGACACCATCGTCAATCAAGACATCCGTGAGATACTCGCAACCTCCAATGGTTTCATGATCGACATCTTCTCGACGTTCCTGGCGCCACTGGAGCAGGAGTTGAGTGAACACTCCTCCTATTCAGTAGGAAAGTCCCATTCCATTGGTCATAACTCCAACTATATGGAGCGTATCGAGGCCGTCAACTTCGCCCTCGACAACGATGACGGCGCCCGCACTCACTATTACGATAAAGCCGACCTGATCCTGGTGGGCGTGTCGCGCTGCGGCAAGACCCCGACCTGTCTGTACATGGCTATGCAATTCGGCATTCGTGCGGCCAACTACCCGCTGACCGAAGATGACATGGAGCACCTGACGCTGCCGGCCGCCCTGCGGGCGCATTCGCATAAGCTGTTTGGCCTGACAATCGATCCGGACCGCCTGACTGCGATCCGCAATGAGCGCAAGCCTAATAGCCGCTACTCTAGCTATGCCCAGTGCGAGTTCGAGGTGCGCGAGGTAGAAAATCTGTTCCGGCGCGAAAATATTGCGCATATCAATTCCACGCATTTTTCGGTGGAAGAGATTTCGGCGAAGATTCTGGTGGAGAAAGGTGTGGAGCGCAGGTTCAAGTGAAGCAGTTGCAAGCTACAAGCTACAAGCTACAAGAAAGAACCAATCGGCTCTTCTAGTCTTGCAGCTTGTGGCTTGTGGCTTGTGGCTTGGCGCTTATAGCTTATAGCTGAAACCTTCCTCCCCCCTGCCCCAGCGCGGTGGCCAACGCATCAAACCCCGCCCGCAACAACTGATCATCCCCCGACGTATTACAGATACTCGCCCGAATAAATTGCGGCACCGCCGTCTGCCCCACGGCAAACGCCTCGGCCGTAGCAATCAAGTAGTTGTTCTGCCTGAGCTCCGCCTCGATTTCCGACGCCCGCCACGGCTCCGGTACTTCAATCCAGAAATGCGGGCTGTTGAGGTGTGTGCGGTATTCCAGGCCCGCCAGAAGATCACGTACCAGCGCCTTACGGCGGCTGATCTCATTGATCTGCTGGCGCAACAGGTATTGCGCCGTGCCGTTTTCGATCCACTGGGTGGCCAACTCAAGGGTGACAGGCGTGGCCATCCAGCAGGTCGAACGCAGCGCCGCCGAAATACGGCTGACCAACGCCGGCGGCGCATGCACATAGCCCACACGTAGCCCGGCCGACACCGCCTTGCTCAGACTACTGATCAAAATCGTACGCTCGGGGGCGAAATAGCTGAGGGGCGGTGGTCGGTCTTCGACCAGCACACCGTGGGCTTCATCCTCAAGAATCAGCAGGTTGTGTTCCCGACACACCCTGACCAAGGCTTCGCGACGCGCCACCGAGAGCACCGCGGTGGTCGGGTTCTGGATGGTCGGCGTGCAATACAGCGCTGAGACCCGGTGATTACGACAGACTTCATCCAGCGCGCTCGGCAGCACACCTTCTTCATCCATTTCCAGGCCGATCAACCGGATACCCAGCATGCGCGCGGCGGTGATCAAACCGGGGTAAGTCAGCTGTTCGGTGACCACCGTATCGCCGGCCCGCAACAGCGCCATCAGCGAGCACAGCAAGCCATGCTGGCCGCCGTTGACGCAGATGACTTGCTCGGGGATCGGATGAAAATCACGCTGCACCAGCCACTGCGCACCGGCTTCGCGGTAGCGCGGCAGGCCGGCGTCCGGGGTGTAGGCACTGATATCTTGGAGAAACTTGGCATTGGTCGACAGGGTTTGGAAGCTCTGGGCCAGAAACAGCGTTTCCTGCCCTGGGATGTGCATGTTGCGGCTCATGTCGAAAAACTGGCGCGGCTCTTCGCTGAAGTTGCGAAAACCTTCATCGCGCTGGCGCTCCATCCCACGCTTGCGCACGAACGTGCCGTCACCGACCCGCGCGACAACCAACCCCAGACGTTCCAGCTCGCCGTAAGCGCGGCTGATAGTGCCGATGGTGACGCCGAGATTGTCGGAAAGCACCCGATGGGGCGGCAGTTTTCGTCCCGGCTCAATCAAGCCTTCGAGGATGCCCCGCTCCATGACATCGGACAGGCGCTTGTACTTCACGCCCTGCCCGCTGGACAACCCCTCACGCATAATTGACACCATGTCAATATTTGTTTTGACAGCCATCTTTCGCCCTAATAGTGTGCTTTTACGGGTTCAATCGCCGAATTTTACAACTCATTACACGCTCAATATAGAGTTCAATTCCGGCTCAGGGAAGCAATAAACGATGCCAATGTCCGCCGTTCTCGAAAACACTGCCAAGACAAAACCCCAAAAACAGTGGTTGGCCGGCTTGGTCACCAGCGTGATGTTCCTGATCGTGTGCCTGAGCTGGGGCACAACCTGGCTGGGGATCAAGATTGCCGTGGAGAGCGTTCCGCCACTGACCTCCGCCGGTTTGCGCTTCCTCATCGCCTTCCCGCTGTTCCTGTGTTTTGCCATGGTGCGTCGCGAGCCGATCCTGTTTCCCCGTGAGAGCCGCTGGTTCTTCGTGTTCGTGACCTTGTCCTACTTCAGCGTGCCCTACTACCTGCTCAACTACGGCGAGATGCATGTCTCGTCCGGCCTCACCGCTTTGTTATTCAGCTGCATGCCGGTATTCATCCTGATTTTCTCCGCGCTGTTCCTGCGCGAACGTATCTACTTTTCCCAGGTGGTCGGCATCGGTATCGGCTTCGGCAGCCTCTACATGATCATCAAGAGCCAGGGCCTGCACCTGGACCACGCGGAGTTCTTTGGCGTTCTGGCGATCCTGACCGCCGCAATCATGCATGCCTTGTGCTACGTGATTACCAAGCAAAAAGGCAGCGCCATCAGCGTTATCACCTACAACACTCTGCCCATCGGCATTGCCGGGATGATGCTGTTCGTCGCCGGGCTGTGGTTTGAAACACCGACATTCGAAGACATCACCCTGCGCTCCTGGAGTGCCCTGTTCTACCTGGGGCTGGTGGCTTCAGTGGGTGGGTTCATCGTGTACTTCATGCTGCTCAAGCGCTTGAGCCCGATCATCCTGTCGTTCGTGTTCATCATCTTTCCGGTGTTCGCGGTGATCATCGGCGCCTGGTACGAAGGCTTGGCGATTTCCCGCGACCTGATGCTGTATTCGGCCATTCTGCTGGCCGGCTTTGCGATTACCAAATTGCCCATCGAGAAACTCATGGCCAAGAAAAATTGACCCTCCTTTCCCATCAACATGAGCAACGCGAGAGAAACATGGACGTACTCCGCCCAAAAGCCCTGGAACAGATTTACGCCCACGCCAGCCGCAGCTACCCCGAGGAATGCTGTGGTTTTGTCTTCGCCGACGGCAGCGTGTACCTGGGCAGCAATATCCAAAATGAGCTGCACCGCAAGAACCCCGAGATGTACCCGCGCAGCGCCGCCAATGGCTACACGTTTTCGGTGGCCGACACCCTGCTGATGAACAAGGCGTTTCGCAGCGACAACCCGGTGGTGGTGATCTACCACTCCCATCCGGATGTGGGTGCCTATTTCAGCGACGAAGACCAGGACAAGGCGCTGTTCATGGGCGAGCCGATCTACCCCGTCAGCTACCTGGTGGTAGACGTTCGCCAGGGCCAGGCCCTGGGCTCCAAGCTGTTTGCCTGGGATGGCAAGCATTTCGCCCTTAAACCTTTCAACGACCTGCACACGGAGTTGTCCATGAACGCTGTCTCTTTCCCTGACATTCTAGTTCGCGTGGCCAAGCTGCCGGAATCGACCCTCAAGAGCCCCGGATCGACATTGCGCGAAGTCATTGAAAAACTCTGCGGCAGCCACCCGCTATTGCGTCCGCACCTGTTTCACGAGAAGAACAACCAGCTCAAGGAACACTTCCTGTTTACCGCTGAGGAGGAGCTGATTGGTGCCGATGAACGGCTGCCTGAAAAAGCCAGAATCGAAGTACTGCTCGCCACGTCGGGCGGCATCGACGTCGACGCTTTGAGCAACGAGGAAGTACAGCGCTATGTGCGCCACATCACCCTACCGGGTGTCGGTCGCGAAGGTCAGTTGAACCTCAAGAAAGCCAAGGTGCTGATCATCGGCACCGGTGGCCTGGGTTCGCCGATCAGTCTGTACCTGGCAGCCGCCGGCATCGGCACCCTGGGGCTGGTGGACTTCGATGTGGTGGAAAGCAGCAACCTGCAACGCCAGATCGTCCACGGCAACAGCACATTGGGTATGCCAAAGGTCGAATCCGCCAAGCAGCGCCTGCAAGACCTCAACAGTCATATCCAGATCAATGCCCACGACACCGCCCTGAATGCCGACAACGCCCTGGAACTGGTGGGCGCCTACGACCTGGTGATCGACGGCACCGACAATTTCGACACCCGCTATTTGGTCAACGACGCCTGCGTGCAACTCGGCAAGCCCTTGGTGTACGGCGCCATCTACCGCTTCGACGGGCAGATCAGCGTGCTCAACTACAAAGGCGGCCCGTGCTACCGCTGCCTGTTTCCCAGCGCGCCGCCGGCCGAACTGGCCCCCAATTGCAGCGCCGGGGGCGTGATCGGCGTACTGCCCGGCGTGGTTGGGATGATCCAGGCGACCGAGGCCATCAAGCTATTGATCGGCATTGGCGAGCCTTTGTCCGGGCGCTTGATGCGTTTTGATGCGCTGGCGATGAAGTTCAGCGAGATCCGCTTCAAGCGCCGCGCTGATTGCCCGTGCTGCTCGGAACTGCGCCACAGCCAGGCCCACACTCCAACGGTCTGCGCCGACGCAGTGCCGAACAAGCCTTCACTGGCCGAAGAGCGCTATATCAAGCCCCGCGTGCTCAAGCAACTGCTCGACCACCCGCGCAGCGCCGACGTACTGGTGGACGTGCGTGACGCCAGCGAACTGGAAGTGTGCAAATTGCCGGGCGTGGTGCATATCCCCCTCGCCGAACTGGACGGGCACCTCGACAGCCTCAGTCGGGACAACACCCACTATTTGATCTGCTACGCCGGAACCCGGGCCGAACAAGCCGCCAGTACCTTGCTGGCAGCCGGCTTCGCTAACACCAAAGTCCTGCAAGGCGGCATGAAACACTGGGTTCGCGACGTCGAACCCGACATGCCTTTGTACTGAGCCGGGGGCTGACTGATGTTGCATAACTCCATTCTCGACGTGATCGGCCATACGCCAATCGTGCGCCTGGCGCAGTTTTCCGAAGACCTCGGCGTCGAGGTCTACGCCAAGCTGGAATCCCTAAACCCGGGCGGCAGCCACAAGGCGCGCATCGCGTTGGGCATGATCCTCGACGCCGAGCGCCGGGGTGTGCTGATCCGCGACTCCGGGCAAACCATCATCGAGCCCAGCGGCGGCAATACCGGCATTGGCCTGGTAATGGCCGGCAATGTGCTGGGCTACAAAGTAGTGCTGGTGATCCCCGACAACTACAGCCCCGAAAAACAGAAGTTGCTGCGTTTGTACGGAGCCAAGGTGGTGCTGTCGGACAGTCGCCTGGGTAACAACTCCCACGGCGAAAAGTGCATGGAGCTGCAGCTGGAAAACCCCAGCTATGTGATGCTCAACCAGCAGCGCAACGGCGCTAACCCACAGACTCATCGCGACACCACTGCACCAGAAATCCTCCGCGCCTTTGGCGAGCAACGCGCAGACTATTTCGTCAGCGGCATCGGCACCGGTGGGCATATCACCGGCATCGGCGAAACCCTGAAAGCTGCCTGGCCAGCCCTTCGCGTCATGGGCGTGGAACCGGAAGAATGTGACCTGCTGAAAAACCAGCACGCGCCGCACCACATCCAGGGCCTGTCGATTGGCCTGATACCAAGCATCCTCAACCTGAGCGTGATCGACGGCATGCTCAAGGTCTCGCGCCAGGAATGCATCGACATGATGAAACGCATCATGCGCACCGACGCCATCAGCCTGGGCCTGTCTTCCGCCGCCAGCATGGTGGCCATCGCCAAGCTTGCCCCCGAACTGCCGCCCGAAACGGTGGTGTTGACCATGGTCTACGACAATGCCGACAGCTACCTGCCGAGTTTCGAATAATCGGTTTTCCAACCATCCAGAACGCGGGGGTGCCTCTATGGGCGGCTTTATCGACATGCAACAGTTGCACGATGAGTTGATCACTCACCTCATCAAGACCCTCACACCCGTGCAAATGAAACAGCTGGAACCGCACCTGGCACCGTTGATCCAGAATGCCGCCCAGGCAGTGGCCGAGGACCTGATCGCCTACGCCTACCGCGATCCGGCATCACGTGGGCGTGGCGAGCTGATCCTGGAGTCCTACGCTTCGTTCAAGGCGGTGCTGTATTACCGGCTGGCGCACTTGGTGTGGAACTTTCCCGACCAGACCAACGGGATGTTTTCCCGCATCGCGCTCAAGCTCAGTAACCAGGGCAAAGTGCTCTCCGGCGCCGAGATTCACCCGGCAGCGCGGATCGGCCGACGCTTCGTGCTGGACCACGGCTACGGCACGGTGATCGGCGAAACCTGCGAGATTGGCAACGACTGCTACATCCTCTGCGGCGTCACCCTGGGCGCCCGTGGCATCGCCAACAACCCCGACGGCAAGCGCCACCCGCGCCTGGGCAATAACGTCGAAGTCGGCTCCGGCGCCCGCGTGCTGGGCTATGTACTGATCGGCGACAACGTATTTATCAGCCCATCCTGCGTGATCACGCAGGACGTTCCCGCTGGCACCAAAGTGAAGGTGGTGAACCAGATCCAACTGCAAAAGAACGATGAGTCGGACCACAGCAACTACCTCGGCGCCTTCGCCCTGGATGAGCGGTTACATGTGGTTGGCGAGATCAATGCCAGCCACAAGGTGACGGTGCTGGACGCCGACTTTCACCCCTTGCAGGGCCTGATGCTGGAGCCCACGGTAAAAGAGCGTCACCACCTGCAGTTCCGGTTGCACCGGGTGGAGTCGGGCAACCCATTGCCGCGCTTGCCACTGAACCTGAAGGTCTGCGGCCCCGAATTTGAAATCACCCTGCTCTCACCTCCTGGCTTGAGTGCAATGGTGCGTTCCCTGCTGCAAGCCAGCCCACTGATCGTGCGAGGTTGAACATGTCTGTGCACACCATGGAAACCCTGGCGCTGTTCGACAGCGCGCCCTACCAGAATGCTTTCAGCGCACGGGTGATTGCCGTCAGCGAACACGGCATTGCCCTGGAGCACACGCTGTTCTATCCCACGGGTGGCGGGCAGCCAGGCGACGCCGGCCACCTCACACTGGCGGACGGTACGCGGGTCGAAGTGACGGGCACGGTGCGCGACCCGGTGCTGCGCTCGATCATCTGGCATCAGGTGGAATACTGCCCCGAGCAACTGGTCGCCGGGGTGCAGGTGGACGCCGGACTCGATTGGGATCGCCGTTACCAGCACATGAAAATGCACACCTGCCTGCACCTGTTGTGCTCGATCATCAACGCACCGGTAACGGGATGCAGCATCAGCGCGGACAAGGGGCGCCTGGATTTCGACCTGCCGGAAATGACCCTCGATAAAGACACCATCACCCGCGACCTCAATGCGCTGATTGAACAGGCTCACGCGGTGAAGACCCTGTCGATGCCGGCCTCGGAGTACGCCACCTTGCTGCAGATCACCCGCACCCAGGCGGTGGCTCCGCCGGTGATTCAGGGCTCGGTCCGGGTGATTGAAATTGCCGGTATCGATATCCAGCCGTGTGGGGGCACGCATGTGACCAACACCGAAGAAATCGGCCGGGTGTTTTGCGAGAAGATCGAGAAGAAGAGCAAGCACAACCGCCGAGTTATTTTACGGTTCGAATGACCTCTGGCCCTGACTTGATAGCACTGACAATAAAGATCATTGATAGGGTTTCCACCGATGAATACGTAGTGCCAATCAGATCACGAACAGGTCCACGAACCGATTCACGGGCATCGCCTCAAGCCGCGCCTGGTCCTTGCACAACGCAACAATCTCGCCACAGCGCTGTGCAGTAAACCACGTAGCCAGGTTGGCCTTGAACTTGTCTTCCAGCAAGGGAATGCCATCCACTCGGCGCCGGCGATGCCCAATCGGGTACTCAACCGCCACCTGCTCAGTGCTGCTGCCATCCGTGAAGAACACCTGAACGGCGTTGGCGATGGAGCGCTTGTCGGCCTCCAGGTATTCACGGCTGTAGCGCGGGTTTTCGACAATGACCATTTTTTCCCGCAACTGATCGATAATTGGATGCGCGGCGTGGAATTCATCTTCGTACTGCTCGGCCACCAGATTGCCGAAGGCCAGCGGCACCGCAGTCATGTATTGCAGGCAATGGTCACGGTCCGCTGCATTCGCCAGTTGGCCGACCTTGGAGATAATGCGAATCGCCGACTCATGGGTGGTAATAACGATACGCTCGATTTCATGCAGGCGATCTTTTACCAATGGATGCAAGGTCACCGCCGCTTCACAGGCCGTTTGCGCGTGGAACTCTGCCGGGAAGCTGATCTTGAACAGCACGTTCTCCATCACATAAGTGCCGTAGGGCTGGGACAGGCTGAACGCGCGGTTGTCCTCCGGCTTGAGCATCAGGTCCTTGTTGGTGTGGCTGAACAGCACGTCGTAGAACCCCCACTGCGGCGCGCTCAATACGCTGGGAATACCCATCTCGCCACGCAACGCGATATGCGCCAGCCGCACACCCCGACTCGACGCATCCCCTGCCGCCCAGGATTTGCGCGACCCGGCGTTCGGCGCATGCCGATAAGTGCGCAACGCCTGCCCATCGACAAACGCATGGGACAACGCCGCAAGCAACTGCTCCCGGTTGGCGCCCATCAGCTTGGCGGTGACGGCCGTGGAGGCGACTTTTACCAACAGCACATGGTCTAGGCCGACGCGGTTGAACGAGTTTTCCAGGGCAATCACGCCCTGGATTTCGTGGGCCATGATCATCGCTTCCAGCACGGTGCGAACTGTCAGCGGTGCGTCGCCATTGGCCACGCGCTTTTGCGACAGGTGATCGGCGACGGCGAGGATGCCGCCGAGGTTATCCGAAGGGTGACCCCATTCGGCGGCGAGCCAGGTGTCGTTGTAGTCGAGCCAACGCACGATGCAACCGATGTCCCACGCCGCCTTGACCGGGTCCAGCCGGAACGACGTCCCCGGCACCCGCGCGCCAAACGGCACCACCGTGCCCTCGACGATCGGCCCCAGGTGCTTGGTGCACTCGGGGAAGCGCAAGGCCAGCAGGCCGCAACCTAATGTGTCCATCAAGCAGTGGCGGGCGGTGTCCAATGCGTCCTGCGAGTCGATCCGGTAGTTGAGGACATAGTCGGCGATGTCCTGCAGGACCTGGTCGTAGTCGGGGCGGTTGTTCTGGTCGACGTTGGCGCTCATGGCAGTGCTCCAAAAAATGGTTGGGGGGTAGTCCTCGGGGTCACGGTTGATCGGGTTGCGGCCGGTCTGGTTACCTGCCTATATGCGTAATGCACTACTTACCCTGTGGGGTCTGTGTTGGGGGTTAGAACGCGTCGCCGGGCACGCGTACAAAG
The DNA here is from genome assembly GCF_963970975.1 of Pseudomonas sp. RA_15y_Pfl1_P11. Classification (NCBI taxonomy): domain Bacteria; kingdom Pseudomonadati; phylum Pseudomonadota; class Gammaproteobacteria; order Pseudomonadales; family Pseudomonadaceae; genus Pseudomonas; species Pseudomonas sp. RA_15y_Pfl1_P11. The sequence continues at coordinate 25,201 of NZ_CAXAOY010000016.1, read as the reverse complement.
CCTTCCATCAGCACCCGTGCGCTGCGGCTCATGATGGCTTTCTTAACAATCCATTCGCCGTTCACTTGAGTGGCTTCGGCCCCGACACGCAAGGTGCCGGACGGATGCCCAAACCGCACGGCGTTACGCTCGATACCACCGGCTGCGAGGTTGACCAAGGTCCCGGAAATGGCCGCCGCGGTGCCAATCGCCACCGCCGCCGTGCCCATCATCGCGTGGTGCAGCTTGCCCATGGACAGCGCACGCACCAGCAAGTCCACATCGTCGGCCTTGATCGTCTTTGCGCTGGAGGCCACGTAATCCGCAGGCTTGGCCACAAACGCCAGCTTCGGCGTGTGCTGGCGCTGCGCGGCTTCGTCCAGGTGTTTGATCAGGCCCATGCGCAACGCGCCGTAGGCCCGCACGGTTTCGAACATGGCCAACGCTTTCGGATCGCTGTTGATTGCGCCTTGCAGTTCGGTACCGGTGTAGCCGAGGTCTTCAGCGTTGATGAAAATCGTCGGGATGCCGGCATTGATCAGCGTCGCCTTGAAGGTGCCGACACCGGGTACTTCCAGGTCATCCACCAGGTTGCCAGTGGGGAACATCGAGCCACCACCGCCCTCCTCTTCCGCCGCCGGGTCCATGAACTCCAACTGCACTTCGGCTGCCGGGAAGGTCACGCCATCCAGTTCGAAATCGCCGGTTTCCTGCACAGCGCCGTCGGTGATCGGCACGTGGGCGATGATGGTCTTGCCGATATTCGCCTGCCACACGCGCACCACGGCCACGCCGTTACGGGGCACGCGGGCGGGGTCAACCAAACCGGCGCTGATGGCGAAGGCGCCGACTGCCGCCGACAGGTTGCCGCAGTTGCCGCTCCAGTCGACGAAGGGTTTATCGATGGATACCTGGCCGAACAGGTAGTCCACGTCATGCTCAGCGCGGGTGCTTTTGGCCAGGATCACGGTTTTGCTGGTGCTCGACGTGGCACCGCCCATACCGTCGATCTGCTTGTCATAGGGATCGGGACTGCCGATCACCCGCAGCAACAGGGCATCCCGCGCAGCGCCCGGTACCTGCGCCGCTTCGGGCAGGTCCTGGAGGCTGAAAAATACACCCTTGCTGGTGCCGCCACGCATGTAGGTGGCGGGGATCTTGATTTGCGCTACGTGTGCCATGGTTACCCCTCAGGCGGTCGCCGCCGATTCCAGGAAGTCCTGGGCAAAACGCTGCAACACGCCGCCCGCCTCGTAGATCGACACTTCTTCGGCGGTGTCCAGGCGGCAGGTCACCGGCACTTCGACACGTTCGCCATTCTTGCGGTTGATCACCAATGCCAGCGTGGCACGCGGGGTGCGCGCGCCGACCACGTCGTAGGTCTCGCTGCCGTCGATCTTCAGCGTATGGCGATCCGTGCCCGGCAGGAACTCCAGCGGCAACACGCCCATGCCCACCAGGTTGGTGCGGTGGATACGCTCGAAGCCCTCGGCGGCAATCGCTTCCACACCGGCCAGTCGCACGCCCTTGGCCGCCCAGTCGCGGGACGAGCCCTGGCCGTAGTCGGCGCCGGCGATGATGATCAGCGGCTGCTTGCGCTCCATGTAGGTTTCGATGGCTTCCCACATCCGCGTGACCTGGCCTTCCGGCTCGATGCGCGCCAGAGATCCCTGCTTGACCTTGCCGTTTTCAACAACCATTTCGTTGAACAGTTTCGGGTTGGCAAAAGTCGCGCGCTGCGCAGTCAAGTGGTCGCCACGATGCGTCGCGTAAGAGTTGAAGTCGACTTCCGGCAAGCCCATTTTCGCCAGGTATTCGCCGGCGGCGCTGTCGAGCATGATTGCGTTGGACGGCGACAGGTGGTCAGTGGTGATGTTGTCCGGCAGCACCGCCAGCGGGCGCATGCCCTTGAGCGGCCGCGCGCCGGCCAGCGCGCCTTCCCAATACGGCGGACGGCGGATATAGGTGCTCTGCGGGCGCCAGTCATACAGCGGCGCGACTTTCGGGCCGGTGTCTTCGTGGATCGCGAACATCGGAATGTAGACCTTGCGGAACTGCTCCGGCTTGACCGAGGCCTTGACCACCGCGTCGATCTCTTCGTCGCTCGGCCAGATGTCCTGCAGGCGGATGTCCTTGCCGTTGGCGTCGAGGCCGAGCACGTCCTTCTCGATATCGAAACGGATAGTGCCGGCAATCGCGTAAGCCACCACCAGCGGCGGCGAGGCCAGGAACGCTTGCTTGGCGTACGGGTGAATACGCCCGTCGAAGTTGCGGTTGCCCGAGAGCACGGCGGTCGCGTACAAGTCGCGGTCGATGATTTCCTGCTGGATGACCGGGTCGAGTGCGCCGGACATACCGTTGCAGGTGGTGCAGGCGAAGGCCACGACACCAAAACCAAGCTGCTCCAATTCAGTGGTCAAGCCGGCTTCGTCGAGGTACATCGCCACGGTTTTCGAACCGGGAGCCAGGGAAGATTTGACCCAAGGTTTGCGCACCAGCCCCAGTTTGTTGGCGTTGCGCGCCAAGAGGCCTGCGGCGATGACGTTGCGCGGGTTGCTGGTGTTGGTGCAACTGGTGATGGCGGCGATGATTACCGCGCCGTCGGGCATTTGCCCCGGCACTTCTTCCCACTGGCCAGAGATACCTTTGGCCGCCAGGTCACAGGTAGCGACGCGAGCGTGCGGGTTGCTCGGGCCGGCCATGTTGCGCACAACGCTGGACAGATCGAAGGTGAGGCCACGCTCGTATTGCGCGCCTTTGAGGTCATCGGCCCACAGGCCAGTGTGGCGGGCATATTGCTCAACCAAGGTGACTTGTTCGTCTTCGCGGCCAGTAAGCTTGAGGTAAGCGATGGTCTGTTGATCGATGTAGAACATCGCCGCGGTGGCGCCGTATTCCGGTGCCATGTTGGAGATGGTTGCACGGTCGCCGAGGGTGAGGTTTGAAGCGCCCTCGCCGAAAAACTCCAGCCACGCGCCGACCACTTTTTGCTTACGCAGGAACTCGGTCAGCGCCAGCACCATATCGGTGGCGGTGATGCCGGGTTGCAGCTTGCCCGTCAGCTCCACGCCGACACTTTCCGGCAGGCGCATCCACGAGGCGCGACCGAGCATCACGCTTTCGGCTTCCAGACCACCGACGCCGATGGCGATCACACCCAGTGCGTCTACGTGCGGGGTGTGGCTGTCGGTGCCAACGCAGGTGTCGGGGAATGCAACACCGTCACGCACCTGAATCACCGGGGACATTTTCTCCAGGTTGATCTGGTGCATGATGCCGTTGCCTGGCGGGATCACGTCGACGTTCTTGAAGGCCTTCTTGGTCCACTCGATAAAGTGGAAACGGTCTTCGTTGCGACGGTCTTCGATGGCGCGGTTTTTCTCGAACGCGTCCGGGTCAAAACCGCCGGCTTCGACGGCCAGGGAATGGTCGACGATCAGTTGGGTCGGCACCACCGGATTGACCTGCGCCGGGTCACCGCCTTGCAGGGCGATGGCATCGCGCAAGCCGGCGAGGTCGACCAAGGCGGTCTGGCCGAGAATGTCGTGGCACACCACGCGCGCCGGGAACCACGGAAAGTCGAGGTCGCGCTTGCGTTCGATCAGTTGGCTCAGGGACGCGTTGAGGGTGGCCGGGTCGCAACGACGCACCAGGTTTTCTGCGAGGACGCGGGAGGTGTAGGGCAAGGTGGCGTAGGCGCCGGGGGTGATTGCCTCGACAGCCGCGCGGGCGTCGAAGAAATCCAGGCGGCTGCCGGGGAGTGGTTTGCGGAATTCAGTGTTCATCGTCAGGGCTCGGTCACGGTAGATACAAAAGGAAAAGACGACGCGGATTTGATGTGAAATGCGATCCAATGTAGGAGCGAGCAAGCCCGCTCCCACATTGGATTCGGTGACCACTTCAAGACGCCGGTCTCTTCATTCAGCGACGTTCGATTGGCACGAACTTGCGCTGCTCAACGCCGGTGTATTCGGCGCTTGGACGGATGATGCGGTTGTTGGCGCGCTGCTCGAAGACATGCGCGGCCCAGCCAGTCAGGCGCGAGCACACGAAGATCGGGGTGAACAGCTTGGTCGGGATGCCCATGAAGTGATACGCCGAGGCATGGTAGAAATCGGCGTTGGGAAACAGCTTCTTCTGTTCCCACATGGTTTTATCGATGGCTTCGGAGACCGGGAACAACACCTTGTCACCCACCTCGTCAGCAAGTTTTTTCGACCAGCCCTTGATCACTTCATTGCGCGGGTCGTTGTCTTTGTAGATCGCGTGGCCAAAGCCCATGATCTTGTCCTTGCGCGCCAGCATGCCGAGCGTGCCTTCGACAGCTTCTTCAGCCGAAGAGAATCGCTCGATCATCTCCATCGCCGCTTCGTTGGCGCCGCCATGCAGTGGACCGCGCAGGGAGCCGATGGCGGCGGTAACGCAGGAATAGAGATCGGACAGGGTCGACGCACACACGCGGGCGGTGAAGGTCGAAGCGTTGAATTCGTGCTCGGCGTAGAGAATCAGCGACACGTTCATGACTTTCTCGTGCAACTCGCTCGGTTTTTCGCCGTGCAACAGATGCAGGAAATGGCCGCCGATGGTCGGCTCGTCGGTCACGCAGTCGATACGCTTGCCGTCGTGGCTGAAGCGATACCAGTAGCACATGATCGCCGGGAAGGCCGCCAACAGACGATCGGTGACGTCGCGCTGCACGCTGAAGTCTTTCTCCGGCTCGATATTGCCAAGGAACGAGCAACCGGTGCGCATCACGTCCATCGGGTGGGCGTCGGCAGGAATGCGTTCCAGCACTTCCTTGAGCGCTTGGGGCAGGTCGCGCAGCTTGCCCAGCTTTTTGCGGTAGTCCGCCAGCTCGGCCTGGGTCGGCAGTTCGCCGTACAGCAGCAGGTAGGCGACTTCTTCAAACTGCGCATCGGCGGCCAGTTCACGCACGTCGTAGCCGCGATAGGTCAGGCCGGCGCCCGCTTGGCCGACGGTGGACAGTGCGGTCTGCCCGGCCACCTGGCCACGCAGGCCGGCGCCACTGAGTACTTTTGCTTCAGCCATGTTCTTTCTCCAATCTTGAATTTATTAGGGAGGCCATTCGTTACTTCTTGGCTGCGAACAGCGCGTCGAGCTTCTGCTCGAAGGTGTGGTAGTCGATGCGATCGTAAAGCTCCATGCGGGTTTGCATGGTGTCGATCACATTCTGTTGGGTGCCGTCGCGACGGATCGCGGTGTAGACGTTTTCGGCGGCCTTGTTCATGGCGCGGAACGCCGAGAGCGGGTACAGCACGATGGAAACATCAGCAGATTTCAACTGTTCGGTGGTGTACAGCGGTGTGGCGCCAAACTCGGTGATGTTGGCCAGGATCGGCGCTTTCACGCGGGAGGCAAACAGCTTGTACATCTCCAATTCGGTAATGGCCTCCGGAAACACCATGTCGGCGCCAGCTTCGATGCAGGCGGCGGCGCGTTCCAGGGCGGATTCCAAACCCTCGACGGCCAGGGCATCGGTGCGCGCCATGATCACGAAGCTGTCATCGGTGCGCGCATCCACGGCGGCCTTGATGCGGTCGACCATTTCCTGCTGCGACACAATTTCTTTGTTCGGGCGATGGCCGCAGCGCTTGGCGCCGACCTGGTCTTCGATATGGATGGCAGCCGCGCCAAACTTGATCATCGACTTGACGGTACGCGCCACGTTGAACGCCGAGGAGCCGAAACCGGTGTCCACGTCCACCAGCAGCGGCAGGTCGCACACATCCGTAATGCGGCGTACGTCGGTGAGTACGTCATCCAGGCCGGTGATGCCCAGGTCCGGCACGCCGAGGGAGCCGGCAGCCACCCCGCCACCCGACAGGTAGATCGCCTTGAAACCGGCGCGCTTGGCCAGCAGCGCGTGGTTGGCGTTGATCGCGCCGACCACCTGCAAGGGGTGCTCACTGGCGACGGCGTCACGGAAACGCTGGCCGGGGGTGCTTTTATTGTTAGAACTCATGACTCACCTCTATCAGTAGCACCGCCTGGGAAGTGACGGGCAATGTTGCGTTTGGACGCGCCGATGTGCCGGCGCATCAACAGTTCGGCCAATTCACCGTCGCGATCGGCAATCGCGTCAAGAATGCGGTGGTGCTCGGCAAAGGCCTGGCGTGGACGATTGGGGGTGGCGGAAAACTGGATTCGGTACATGCGCACCAGTTGGTACAGCTCGCCGCAGAGCATTTGGGTCAGGGTGCGGTTGCCAGCGCCTTGAATGATCCGGTAATGAAAGTCGAAGTCGCCTTCCTGCTGGTAATAACCGAGGCCGGCCTGGAACGCTTCATCGCGTTCGTGGGTGTGCAGCACTTGGCGCAGCTCTTCGATTTCAGCATCGGTCATGCGCTCGGCGGCCAGGCGACAGGCCATGCCTTCGAGAGATTCGCGGATTTCATAGAGTTCGATCAGCTCGGCATGGCTCAACGACACCACCCTCGCGCCGACGTGAGGCACACGCACCAGCAGGCGCTGGCCTTCCAAGCGATGGATCGCCTCACGCAACGGGCCACGGCTGATGCCGTAGGTGCGAGCCAGTTCCGGCTCGGAGATCTTGCTGCCCGGGGCGATCTCACCCTTGACGATGGCGGCCTGGATACGCCGGAAGACGTTCTCGGACATGGTCTGGGAATCGTCTTGCACCATCACTGGGGGTTCCAGCTGATCCAGCATATTGTCGACACCTTTAAAAACAATGCCTTAAAAACTAGCCAATCAGACCAATATAGTCAAAGAATAAAACTACATTGTCGACAATCGCCTAATAACTACCTCTGAACGCGTGCACGGCATGGCCGCCTGCCAGCGCTGGCGCCAAAACAGCATCATGTTAGAATGCTCGCCGTATTTGCCTGACATCGCTAGATGAAACGGCGCACGAGGGAGCTTGCGCAGTAATGCCAGTCGCCTTGAATCAAACATCGCACTGCACCGCCTCAGGATTTATGAGACTCAAGCCCTTACCCCTGTTCTGCCTATTGTTCATGCCAGGCCTTGGCGTCGCTGCCGAGAAGACCGTGTATGGCCTCAACGAATACGCCCAATTGGCCGGCATCAATCTGGAAGTCGCCGCCAAACTGGACACCGGTGCCAAGACCGCCTCCCTCAGCGCCCGCGACATCAAGCGCTTCAAGCGCAATGGCGAATCCTGGGTTCGCTTCTACCTGGCCATCGACACCGCCCATTCCCACCCCATCGAACGCCCCCTGGCCCGCGTCAGCAAGATCAAGCGCCGTGCCGGTGACTACGACCCCGATGAGGACAAAAACTACACCGCCCGTCCGGTGATTGCCCTAGACATCTGCATGGGCACTGCTTTACGCAGCATCGAAGTGAACTTGACTGACCGCAGCGCATTCCAATACCCGCTGCTGATTGGCTCCGAAGCGCTGAAACGCTTTGATGCGCTGGTCGACCCCAGTCTTAAATACGCAGCGGGCAAGCCCGCTTGCGCCGCCGACGCTCATACCGCCGAGTAAAACGAATGCGCTCTCTGACCCTGCACCTGAAATTCCTGATCGCCATCCTGGTGGTGTTGGGTATTTCGGTCACCACCTATCAGATCTTCGTGCTGGGGATCCCCGTTACCGAGGACGCCACCGACGACTTGTGGAACATCGACGCCAAGGTCGAGTTCGTCGCCAACCCGAAAGATCCCGTGAAAATCCAGATGTTCGTACCGCCCTTGAGCCGCGACTTCGTCAGCCTCAACGAGAGCTTCATCTCGAATAATTACGGCGTGAGCGTCAACCGCACCGACGGCAACCGCAAGGTCACCTGGTCGGCACGCCGCGCCAAGGGCAACCAGACCCTGTATTACCGCCTGGTCCTGACCAAGCGCTACAGCGGCGAAAAGGTCAAGGTCAAGGGCCCCACCTTCCGCGACAGCATCGCGGTGGAAGGCCCGGAGAAGATCGCCGCCGAAGCCCTGCTTGCGCCGATCCGCCAGCACTCGGCCGACGTCGAGACCTTTATTACTGAAGCCATCAAGCGCACCAACAACCTCAACGACGACAATGTGAAACTGCTGCTCGCGGGCGATCCGTCGACGCCGCACAAAGCCAAGATCGTCGAATTGCTGCTGTCCATTGCCCACGTGCCGGTGGAAAAAGTCCACACCATCCGCCTGGTCGCCGACCAGCCGCAAAGCCCGGAACTGTGGCTGCGCAGCTTCAACGGCAATGAATGGTTGTACTTCAACCCGGAGACCGGCGAACAAGGCCTGCCCGCCGACCGCTTGCAGTGGTGGACCGGCGATGAAAACCTGATCACCGTCGATGGCGGCAAGAAGGCCATGGTGACCTTCAGCCTGAACAACAGCGAAATGAACGCGATTCGCCTGGCCAAGCTGACCGACGAGAACACCGACGCCAACTTCCTCGAATACTCGCTGTACGGCCTGCCGCTGCAAACCCAGCAGACCTTCATGATCATGGTGATGATCCCGATCGGCGTGTTGGTGATTTTGATCCTGCGCAACCTGATCGGCCTGCAGACCCTGGGAACGTTCACCCCGGTGCTGATCGCCCTCGCGTTCCGCGAGACGCAGCTGGGCTTCGGGATTGTGCTGTTTACGATTATCACGGCGCTGGGTTTGTCGCTCAGATCGTACCTGGAGCACTTGAAGCTGCAGATGCTGCCGAGGTTGTCGGTGGTGTTGACCTTTGTGGTGGTGCTGATCGCGGCCATCAGCCTGTTCAGCCATAAACTGGGGCTGGAGCGTGGGCTGTCGGTGGCGCTGTTCCCGATGGTGATTTTGACCATGACCATCGAACGCCTGTCCATCACCTGGGAAGAACGCGGCGCCAACCATGCGTTGAAAGTGGCGATTGGTACGCTGTTCGCCGCATCCCTCGCGCACTTGATCATGAGCGTGCCGGAGCTGATCTACTTTGTGTTCACCTTCCCAGCCATCCTGCTGATTTTGGTGGGCTTCATGCTGGCCATGGGTCGGTATCGCGGCTACCGCTTGACCGAGCTGGTGCGATTCAAGGCCTTCTTGAAGGCAGATCAGTAATGTTCGGATTCTGGAAGACCTGGAAGGCGCTGGAAGCGCGGGGGATCATGGGCATCAACCGGCGTAACGCCGACTACGTGCTCAAGTACAACAAGCGCAGCCTGTACCCGATTGTGGATGACAAGATCATCACCAAGGAACGCGCGCTGGCGGCCGGCATCCATGTGCCGGAAATGTACGGGGTGATCTCCACCGAGAAGGAAATCGACAAGCTCAACGAGATCATCGGCGGGCGCAGCGACTTCGTGATCAAGCCGGCCCAGGGCGCCGGCGGCGACGGCATCCTGGTGGTGGCGGACCGCTTTGAAGGGCGCTATCGAACGGTGTCCGGCAAGATCATCAGCCATGAGGAGATCGAACATCAGATTTCCAGCATCCTCACCGGCCTGTACTCATTGGGCGGCCACCGTGATCGCGCGCTGATCGAATACCGCGTGGTGCCTGACCAGATCTTCAAGAGCATCAGCTATGAAGGTGTGCCGGACATTCGCATCATCGTATTGATGGGTTACCCGGTGATGGCCATGCTGCGCTTGCCGACCCGCCAGTCGGGCGGCAAGGCCAACCTGCACCAGGGCGCGATTGGCGTCGGCGTCGATCTCGCCACCGGCTTGACCCTGCGCGGCACCTGGCTGAACACCATCATCACCAAACACCCCGATACCACCAACGCGGTGGATGGCGTGCAACTGCCCAACTGGGACGGTTTCATGAAGCTCGCAGCCGGCTGCTATGAGCTGTGCGGGCTGGGTTACATCGGCGTGGACATGGTGCTGGACCAGGAGAAAGGCCCGCTGATCCTGGAACTGAATGCGCGGCCTGGGTTGAATATTCAGATTGCCAACGACTGCGGTTTAACCTTGCGTACGCATGCGGTGGAAGCGCGACTGGAAGAACTGAAAGCAGCCGGCGTGACGGAAACCCCGGAAGAGCGGGTGAAGTTCGTGCAGGAAATGTTTGGGCATATTGGGGCTTTCGCCAGCTAAAAGCTGCAAGCTATAAGCTTCAAGACACAGCCCTCGTGTTTGTTACACTTGCAGCTTGAAGCTCAAAACTTGCAACTGCCTTTAAGGCCCCTCATGTCAACCTGTTCCGTACACCCGCTGCCCTACCGGGCCAACCCCGCCGAGTATTTCGCGGTCATTCGCCACGCGCCTGGTGCCGTGCTGCTGGACAGCGGCCGGCCAGCGGCTGAACGCGGGCGGTATGACCTTCTCAGCGCTTGGCCGCAAGCGACGCTGACGGTATCGCCTGACGAAAGCGGTGGCGATTTCCTGCAACGGTTGCGGGAAAATCTCACGCAGCTGGGTGAGGCGGATTTGCCTGTCGGGTATGAGCTGCCATTTGCCGGAGGCCTGATCGGCTACCTGAGCTATGACTTTGGTCGGCACCTTGAGCAGATGCCACACCTTGCAACAGACGACCTGCACCTGCCGGATGCGCGCTTTGGGCTGTATGCCTGGGCGCTGATCAGCGATCACCACACGCAGACCAGCCAGTTGGTGTTTCATCCGGCACTGGCCGACAGCGAGCAGCAACGGTTGATTGCGCTATTCAGCACTGGCGCTATCGACGCGCCCGCATCCTTCAAACTTCAAGGCCCCATGGCCCCGGACCTCACCGCCGAGGCTTACCGCCAGGCCATCGCGCGCATCCAGGATTACATTCAGGCCGGCGACTGTTACCAGGTCAACTTTGCTCAACGCTTCCGTGCACCGTGCATTGGCGATCCATGGGTCGCCTACTGCGCATTGCGTAAAGCCTGCCCGACACCGTTCTCCGGGTTCCAAAGCCTGCCGGACGACGGCGCGGTACTGAGCCTGTCGCCAGAGCGCTTCGTGCACATCAGCAAGCGTCGCGTCGAAACCCGCCCCATCAAAGGTACCCGCCCCCGTGGCCTGACGCCCGAAGAAGACGCTGCCAACGCTGCCGAACTGCTGGCCAGCCCCAAGGACCGCGCCGAAAACCTGATGATCGTCGACCTGCTGCGCAACGACCTCGGCCGTACCTGCCGCACCGGCTCGGTGAGCGTGCCGGAGCTGTTCAGCCTGGAAAGCTACCCTAACGTCCACCATCTGGTGAGCAGCGTTATCGGCGAGTTGGCCGACGACAAAGACGCTCTCGACCTAATCGCGGGCAGCTTTCCCGGCGGCTCCATCACCGGCGCACCGAAGATCCGTGCGATGCAGATCATCGACGAGCTGGAGCCTACTCGACGCGGGCTGTACTGCGGTTCTTTGGTGTATCTGGATGTTAGGGGGGAAATGGACAGCTCCATCGCCATCCGTAGCTTGCTGGTCAAGGAGGGGCAGGTCTGCTGCTGGGGCGGCGGCGGGATTGTGGCGGACTCGCAATGGGAGGCGGAGTATCAGGAGTCGCTGACGAAGGTGCGGGTGTTGTTACACACTTTGGAAGGCTTGTAGCGTCAGCGCCCCCGAGTTCCAGGTGGGAATTTACTCTCCCACATTTGATCGGGTTCACATCATTCAAATGTGGGAGCTGGCTTGCCTGCGAAGAGGCCACCAGCCGCGCCGAAGGACTTACAGGCTCAACGGGCGATTCGACGCCTTGATGAACTCGTTCTTCAAATCCTCAAACGTATGCACCGCCGGGAACTGCGGGAACTCGCGGATCACATTCTCCGGCGCATGGAACAGAATCCCACGGTCGGCTTCGCCCAGCATGGTGGTGTCGTTGTAGGAATCGCCTGCGGCGATCACGCGGTAGTACAGGCTCTTGAAGGCCAATACCGACTGGCGCTTTGGGTCTTTCTGACGCAGTTGATAACTCACCACGCGGTCGGTTTCGTCGGTGATCAGGCGGTGGCAGAGCAGGGTGGGGAAACCCAGTTGGCGCATCAGCGGCTGGGAAAATTCGTAGAAGGTGTCTGACAGGATCACCACCTGAAAGCGCTCACGCAGCCAGTTGACGAACTCGATAGCGCCGTCCAGCGGCTTGAGGGTGGCGATCACTTCCTGGATGTCGGCGAGCTTGAGCCCGTGTTCATCGAGGATGCGCAGGCGTTGCTTCATCAGCACGTCGTAGTCGGGAATATCCCGGGTGGTGGCCCGCAGGGATTCAATACCGGTTTTTTCGGCGAAGGCGATCCAGATTTCCGGAACCAGTACCCCTTCCAGGTCAAGACAGGCAATTTCCACAAGACACTCCCATTTAGATGTTGTTGATTGAGCGGGCAAAAGGACTGCCGAACTCTAGCGACTCACGCTCGCCGCCGCAACGCAGGGCGGATTTTGATACCATCACTCCCCTATAGAGCGCTCAGCGCCACTGACCTGTAGGAAACCGTCCTGATGAACCAAGCCTTCGACGTCGTTGAACTCGCCGCGACTTACGCCAACAAGTCTGCGCAGGACATTCTCAAGCTGGCGTTCAGCCAGTTCGGTGATGATCTGTGGATTTCCTTCAGCGGCGCCGAGGACGTGGTGCTGGTAGACATGGCCTGGAAGCTGAACAAGAACGTCAAAGTGTTCAGCCTCGACACCGGCCGCCTGCACCCGCAGACCTACCGGTTTATCGAGCAGGTGCGCGACTTCTACAAGATAGACATCGAGTTGATCTCACCAGACCAGCGCGAGCTGGAGCCCTTCGTCAAAGAGAAGGGCCTGTTCAGCTTTTACAAGGACGGCCATGGCGAATGCTGCGGCGTGCGCAAGATCGAGCCGCTGCGCCGCAAGCTTTCCGGCGTAAATGCCTGGGCCACCGGCCAGCGCCGCGACCAGAGCCCGGGTACACGGAGCCAGGTGGCTGCACTGGAAATCGACACGGCGTTCTCTACGCCTGAGCGCACTTTGTACAAGTTCAACCCGCTGGCGCAGATGACCAGTGAGGAAGTCTGGGGTTACATCCGCATGCTGGAGCTGCCGTATAACAGCTTGCATGAGCGTGGTTTCATCAGCATTGGTTGCGAACCTTGCACGCGTCCGGTGTTGCCGAACCAGCATGAACGCGAGGGGCGTTGGTGGTGGGAAGAGGCTACACAGAAGGAATGTGGGTTGCATGCGGGGAACATCATCAGTAAGGCCTAAGTCCTTAGCGCCCACATTTGTTTTGTGTTGACCTCTAGAATGTACACATAGATGTAACCATAGGTGCCATTTATGTGTGCAATCCTCCTCAATCCGCACCATAACGTAACACCTCTACTCGCCCTCTGTTTTCCGTCGTGATCTATCCCTCTCCCATAGAAAAATAAATAGCTGTTCAAACGGTCAATTTATATCGCTTTCAATTCAGCGAGTTATTTATAAAATCTACGAAAAGGAAATTATCCGTCGTTTTCATAGATCGAAAACTGGCACGCATGTGGCTTAAGGTGAAATACGCTTTGTATACAATAAATACAAAACCTACATACACTTTGCCATCTGCGGCCCGGCTGCTGATGTGCCGGAGCCTGCCGGAATGCGTACTAGCCTCTCGAATGACATCGCACTGGATCTGCCCTCCCCCCTGAACCCCGAGGCGACACCTCCGGGCCCGCTGGTACTCAGCCCGCGCCTACATAACAGGGACCTGGCGCCCACCAAGGTCGAAGGCCGGCGTTGGGGGCGCTACAGCATCTTTGCGTTATGGACCAACGACGTACACAACATCGCCAACTACTCGTTCGCCATTGGCTTGTATGCATTGGGCCTGGGCGGCTGGCAGATCTTGTTGTCCCTCGGCATCGGTGCGGCGCTGGTGTACTTCTTCATGAACTTGTCGGGCTATATGGGGCAGAAGACCGGCGTACCGTTTCCGGTGATCAGCCGCATCAGTTTCGGCATTCATGGCGCACAGATTCCGGCGTTGATCCGCGCGGTGATTGCGATTGCCTGGTTCGGTATCCAGACCTACCTGGCCTCGGTGGTTTTCCGCGTATTGCTGACAGCCATTCATCCAGGCTTCGCCGACTACGACCACAACTCCATCCTCGGTCTGTCATCCCTCGGCTGGGCCTGTTTTGTGGCGATCTGGCTGGTGCAACTGGTGATCCTGGCCTACGGCATGGAAATGGTGCGCCGCTATGAAGGCTTCGCCGGGCCGGTGATTCTGCTGACGGTAGCCTCGTTGGCCGGTTGGATGTACTTCCAGGTCGGCGGCAATATAGCCTGGTCGATCCGTGAACCGCTGAGTGGTGGCGAGATGTGGCGCAATATCTTTGCCGGCGGCGCGCTGTGGCTGTCGATCTACGGCACGTTGATTCTCAACTTCTGCGACTTCGCCCGCTCTTCGCCGTGCCGCAAGACCATTCAGGTCGGCAACTTCTGGGGCCTGCCGGTGAATATTCTGGTGTTCGCTGCGATCACGGTACTGCTGTGCGGCGGGCAGTTCCAGCTCAATGGCCGGGTGATCGAAAGCCCGACCGAGATCATCGCAGCCATCCCTGATACCGTGTTTCTGGTACTGGGTTGCCTGGCGTTCCTGATCGTCACCGTGGCGGTGAACATCATGGCCAACTTTGTCGCGCCGGCCTTTGTGCTGAGCAACCTGGCGCCCAAGTACCTGAACTTCCGTCGCGCCGGGTTGATCAGCGCGACCGTGGCCGTATTGATCCTGCCGTGGAACCTCTACAACAGCCCGCTAGTGATCGTGTATTTCCTGTCTGGCCTGGGCGCACTGCTGGGGCCGTTGTACGGGGTGATCATGGTCGATTACTGGTTGATCCGTAAAACCCAGGTGGACGTGCCACAGTTGTATAGCGAAGACCCCCGTGGTGTTTATTACTACAGCCGCGGGGTCAATTTACGTGCAGTGGCGGCGTTTGTTCCTGCGGCAGTGATCGCCATTCTCCTGGCCCTGCTGCCCGGTTTCGCCAGCGTCTCACCGTTTTCCTGGATGTTTGGCGCCGGTATTGCAGCGCTGCTGTATGGGCTGATCGCCAAGCGCCAGCCGTTCTACGCCGATGTCAGCGGCGAAAGCATTGCAGTCGATAACGTCAGTCACTAATCAAGGACATTCCATGCGTATCCTCGTGGTCAACGTCAACACCACCGAATCCATCACTGAAACCATCGTCCAGCAGGCACGGGCCGTGGCCGCGCCGGGCACCGAGATTGTCGGGCTCACGCCCTACTTCGGCGCGGAGTCGGTAGAGGGCAATTTTGAAAGCTACCTGGCGGCCCTCGCGGTGATGGACCGGGTGATGGCCTACGACCAGCCGTTCGACGCGGTGATCCAGGCCGGCTACGGCGAACACGGTCGCGAAGGCTTGCAAGAATTGCTCAACGTGCCGGTGGTGGACATCACCGAAGCCGCCGCCAGCACCGCGATGTTCCTGGGCCATGCGTACTCAGTGGTGACCACCCTGGACCGCACTGTGCCGCTGATCGAAGACCGCCTGAAACTCGCCGGCCTGTACCAGCGTTGCGCCTCGGTGCGGGCCAGTGGCATGGCGGTGCTGGAGCTGGAAGAAGACCCGTTGGCGGCGATGGAGGCTATCGTGCGTCAGGCCGAACTGGCCATCCGCGAGGACAAAGCTGAGGTGATCTGCCTGGGGTGTGGTGGCATGGCCGGGCTGGATGAGCAGATTCGCCAGCGCACCGGGGTGCCGGTGGTGGATGGCGTGACGGCGGCGGTGACCATTGCTGAGTCCTTGGTACGGTTGCGGTTGTCGACGTCGAAGATCAGGACGTATGCGACGCCGCGGCCGAAGAAAATCATTGGCTGGCCGGGCCAGTTCGGCCGGTAGACCGAGGTGTGGTCATCCTTGGCTTGACCAAAGGGTTGGCGCGGGATCTGGGGCCTCGCGGGATTACCATCAATAACGTGCAGCCTGGGCCGGTAGATACTGATATGAACCCGGCGAACAGTGATTTTGCCGAGAGTTTAATTGGGTTGATGGCGGTGGCGGTGTATCAGCCAATTTATCCAGCGACTGATACTCCGCTATCGCAGGCAAGCCAGCTCCCACATTTTTTTGACCGCGTTTTGGTCAGGAGAGCGGCGGCAGGCCGTAGGCGGCCAGGTCGAAATCCGCGAGTTTGCGGATGATCTGGTCGGCGTGGTGGTATTTGCTGTCGGCCATTGCTTCATCCGGCACGGCGATGGCGGTCATGTGGGCAGCCTTCGCGGCGGTCACGCCGAAGGGCGAATCTTCGAACACCAGGCAATCCTCGGGCGCAACGCCCAGGCGGCGCGCGGCGGTGAGGAAAATGTCCGGCGCAGGTTTGGCGGCGCCGACTTCCGGGTCGTCAGCGGTGACGATGGTGTCGAACAGGGCAAACCATTCGCGGTGCAACGTGGTCTTGTGACCAAACGAATTGCGCGACGAACTGGTGCCCACAGCAATCGGAATATTGTGCGCTTTCAGGTGCCGCACCAATGCTTCGGCGCCGGGCATGCCCAACGCCTTGGGGAAGCGCTCGCTCATCAGCGGTTCACGGATTTCGAGAAACTCGGCCGGTGTGATCGGCAAATCCAGCGCCTTGACCACGTAGTCGGCCAAATCCTGAGCGCCACGCCCGATGATGTGCTGCTTAATGCTCCAGTCATAGGTACGGTCGTAGCGTTCGGCGATGATCTGCGTGACTTCGGTGTAGATGCCTTCAGTGTCCAGCAACAACCCGTCCATGTCGAAAATCACGGCCTTGATCGGACCGACTGCGGTATGCGGTGCATTCATCACTACAGAACCCTGGAGGAAGGACTAAAAGGATTCAGCACAATACCGGCCCGCGCGGCTTGCAAGCAACCTGTGCAGTTGCCAAGCAACAATCACATACAGCAACAGCTCTGATCGCCTGACTTCAGCGGGACAAGCTAACGTTGGGAGGCACCGGGTGTAAGGTATTCCCGAAAAAACCTCAAAACACTTATTAAATCCTTATAAAAATATAAGATTTATATAAGGCTAAACAGGAAAAAATGGTTAATACATCTCCCCACATACAGATCATCAACGATACCAAAGGCGAGCCTGCGTTTGTGGTCATCCCATACTGGCAGTACTTTTCACAGCTGGGACGGGACCACCTTATCCCGCATCAAGTCGTCGGCCTGATTGTCGATGGCTTTACTCCCATCCGCGCCTGGCGCGAGCACCTGAATCCAACGCAAAAAGAAGCAGCCAACCGCCTGGGCATCTCCCAATCGGCATTTGCTCAGCAAGAAACGGTGAACAAGCCTCGTAAGATCACACGAGAGAAGATAGCCAAAGCGTTCGGCATCCATCCGAACCCGTTGAAGCTTTAGGATCTATGGCAAGTCATCATCCACACCCCTTCCTTTCACGCCTGCGACGTTGCAGTCTCACGCGACCATTGCAGTCGAGGTGTTTCACCTGCCTTGCCCATTGACCCGTTGGGAAAACCTGTTTCGTCATCTCGCCGGGCAGGACGTCTATGGCGGTGGGTTCATCGAGCATTACATCCTCACACTCATCTACCCCGCCGGGCTGACCCCACAGATCCAATGGGGCTTAGGCGCGCTGGTGCTGATGATTAATATCGCGGTGTATGCGCGGTTGATCCGGCGTTACGTACAGGCTTGAGACAGCTTCGCTGGTGAAGAATCAGACGCCCTCATTCCCTTCACAGACGCCGCCATGTCCGAAGCCTTCGAAGTCCCCAGCCCCCACGAAAAACACGTCGAACACACCACCGAACATGCCCACGGCCGCGGGGACAATTTCGCCAGTCGTATCGCCGTGATGACCGCCCTCATGGCCACCCTCGGCGCCATGCTCAGCTACCAGGCCGGCTCCACGGAAAGCGAAGCGGCGATGGACAAAAACAACGCCGCCATTTTCAAGACCGAAGCCGCCAACCAGTGGAATTACTACCAGGCCAAATCCAGCCGACAAAACCTCGCGGAACTCGCCACGCACATTCCAGGTGTGGACGCGGTGCATTACAAGGAAGAGATCGAGCGCTACAAGGGCCAGAAGGAAGACGTGCGCAAGCAGGCCGAAAAGCTTGAAGCCACGTCAACGCAGTGGGATGAGAAGTCGGAGCAGCCGCTGCACCAGCATCATCGCTGGGCCCAGGCGATGACCGCGATTCAGATCGCGATTTCGTTGGCGGCGATTACGTTGCTGACGAGGAAGGAGTGGTTGAAGCGTGTGTCCTACGCGGCAGCGGGTGTGGCCGTGCTGTTGGGTAGCTTGGCATGGCTGCATATCTGACACGGCGCAGGCTAAATGTGGGAGCTGGCTTGCCTGCGATGACGGACCATCACTCAACATCATCGTTGACTGTCACACCGTAATCGCAGTCTGGCCAACTACCAGATCTACTGACTTGCGCTGAACTGAATCAGGCCCGATTCGCCGCTCTGCTGTGGTGGAAGTACAAGTAAGCCAGCCCAACTGGCGCAATGAAAATAGCCATGCTCCAGCAGATCGCCATGGTGAACACCTTGACGGTCAGCATCAGAATCGCATTCACGAAGAACACGTTGTTGCCAAAGATGTAATCCATGATGCTTTCGTAAACGAAGCGTGCGTAGGGGTAAAGCACGCTGTTGACCACGCAATAAAACAGAGCACCCATTGTGAACACTCCGGTTTTCGAGTGGGTAAGCGCGGTATAGATCAGCACGGGAAAAATCAGCCCGAACAGAAAATTGCGAATGTAGTACTGGGCAGAAAGCCCGCCGAATGTCTTGCGAAGCACCGGATGCATTTAGATCCCTCTGAATGGCGTGTTGGAAAGGCGGCGACCTTAGCAAGTCCTGGAATTCATGACCAGCATTTGTAATGCCCTTTGCCATCACACCGCGATAGCGTAAAACCTCAAACAAATCCGTCCCGTTTATCCATCTATCTACAAGGAAGTACTCGTGCGGGCGCCGGGGGGAAACCATTGTTATCGACAACGTACTGCTGATGGGTGCGGCTGGAAACCTTCCGGGCTGACGTCTTCGGAGTGGCCCTGGTTGCTGGGTGCCATTGGGTTGGTTGCTGGACTGGTTAACTGCAGCCTCGCGCTCTATCTGGTTCTCCTGACTGTTTTTCCGATTACATGCAGGTATCGGAACATGAAATCTTCAGGCAATTGATTTCAATATGTTGCCCGAGCAACTAGAGTAGCGCCCCCTCGAGAATTGGATCTCGATATTTAGTCCATGGAGTTACACAGTGAAGTACGTCAGTAAAGCAGTTGCCGCAGCCGTTCTTGGTCTCGCCCTCGCAGGTTGCACCGGCACCGCTATCAAATCCCCGCAATACGACAGCAGCCAATACACTGTGCTGGGTCACAGCGAAGCCAGCGCCACTGGCATCATGCTGTTCGGCGTCATCCCAATCGGCCAGAACAGCCGTTTCGTTCGCGCCCAGGATGCTGCCATCAAGGCAAAAGGCGGCGATGCGCTGATCAACACTCAGATCCAGGAAAAATGGTTTTGGGCGTGGGTGCTGAGCGGTTACACCACCAAGATTTCGGGTGATGTGGTCAAGTTGAAAGCTGCGAAATAAAGCAGTACGCATAAAAAAACACCGGGCATTGCCCGGTGTTTTGGTTTTTTGAATGTGGATTTAATGAATCACGTCCCCCATCACTCGTTTCAGACTCGAGCGGGTGACACGATGATTTTCACATTGTGCTCCTTGTTGTTGACCAGTTCCTCGAAGCCCTGACCCACGATCTGTTCCAACTGAATGCGCCCAGTCACCAGCGGTGTGATGTCCAGCCGTCCATCCGCGATAAAAGCGATCACGTCAGCGAACTCGCCGTTGTAGGCCAGTGCACCCAGTACCTGCTTTTCCGTGGCCACCAACTCGAAAAAGTTGAACTCGCTGGGCTCCTCGAAAATCCCCACCAGTACGCACTTGCCGGCCTTGCGGATCAAATCGATCGCGAGCTTGGCCGTGTGTTTGTTACCGATGCATTCGAAACTGACATCCGCCCCGAGCCCACCCGTCAGGCGTCGTACCTCAGCCATAACGTCGCATTGATTGGGATCGAGCACATGCGTCGCCCCCACTTCCAGGGCCTTGGCCTTGCGGGATCCGGACATTTCCAGAGCGATCACCTGAGCCGCACCGGCCGCTTTGGCGCACATGATGGTGCACAGGCCAATGGTGCCGGCACCGACCACCACCACGTGTTGCCCGAGTAGGCTTCCGGCTTTTTTCACCGCGTGCATGCCCACTGCCAGCGGCTCGATCAGTGCCCCCGCTTCGGCCGGAAAGTTCGCCGGCAACTTGTACAGCAGGTTGGCTGGCACATTGACCAGTTCGGCGAAGGCACCATTGTTCATCAACCCAGTGAACGCCAGATTCTCGCAAATGTTGTACAGCCCGTGGGTGCAGTAGTAGCACGTGCCGCAATGTTGGCACGCATCGGCCGCCACCGGTTCGCCGACACTGAAGCCCTGCACACCGTCACCGAGTTCGACGATCTCGCCACAAAACTCATGACCGAGAATGCATTGGCCCTTAATCCCGGTCAGCGGGTGCGGAGCGTCAACCGGTATGAACACCGGCCCCGCCACGTACTCATGCAAATCGGACCCGCAAATTCCGCACCATTGCACACGGATCTGCACCCAACCAGCAGGCGGCGAAATCGGCAGCGGAACATCCTCGACACGAATATCATTGCGGCCGTGCCAGACAGCGGCACGCATGCTGCGTTGCGGTTTGATCGAAAGGGTCATCGCGACATCTCCTTGAGACGGTTGATCCTGGCGCCCCGCAACCGTCCGCCGGCAGAGGCCTCAGTGCTATTGCACAGCGGCCAGAACCAGTCGATTGAGCGAGACATCGGGCACTTCTTTTTATTATTGGTTGACCAGTCGGGCTGGGTACTGGAGGCAGAGCAAGGCCGGTGCCAGATCCGCAAAAACACCTGGGCAACCCTTTTTTAGAGCGGCGGGATGGGTACTCAAGAATGGCGAGGATCGAGTTCAGGTGAGACGCTGCAGGTCAGACCACATTAGGTAGACACGAGACGGTGAGACGTTGCGTCTCAGCGCTAGGCGCGAGCAATGAAGCAAGTAGGGATCAATGAAGACGGCCATACCAGCAGCCTGTGTTCCCATGGATATTCCCATATGGGCCTTTTTTGACCTTCTGAAAACACAAAACCCCTGAAAACTTTTACGTTTTCAGGGGTTTTGTCGTTTCAAATTTGGCGGTGAAGGAGAGATTCGAAACTACCCGTTTGCGATTTTCGAAGCATACCCCCCCGGTTTATAAGGGCTGCAGCCCGGCGGCGTTTTCAATCTCAGTCCCATGCCAGTCCCACGGGATTTACGTACAGAACTGGAGCACGACTGCTGGGCAGGCATTCTGGCGTTTTATGTTGACCCATGGGAAAAAGGTAATTTTGGTAATACGGCGAGGAAATGCCAGTAGAAGCCTTTAAAACCGGGATGGTGATAGGTTTTTGTGAGGGTAATAATTAGGTAAGTACGAGGTTAGAAAATTACCTTTCCTATGAGTAATCCCTGATAGCCCTCAAACCCAGTAAAATGGGGCACTTCAGAAAATATTACCCTAACCCTTACCTAAAATTACCCTTTGAGGTAATGATTGAAACCCAAGCACCATAAGGGCTGCAGCCCACTTCTATACCTCGCTTACCAAAATTACCTTTTTCCCAGCCCACGTTTGAAAAATGGCCGAGCGCCATACCTTTTTGGCAATTTCCTCTCCCTCTTAACCGGCGCTGACACCCGCCAATTTCTTGGTGGCGTTGTGCAATGGTGCAAAACGCCGGAAAGCCTTACTGGCTGGGCCTTTCAGCTATTTTACGGTCAGGCTGGGTGATGACTAAAACCCAAGTAATGCCAACAGTTCCAAAAACGAAAATTGCATCTATTGGCGATTTTCACAGCCGCAGGCCCCGTGAACCGGCCATCTCGCTCCCCTGATCAATTCGCGCGCGCGCCACAACGCTGTGCAAGTCCACTGCACTTCTTTTCAAAACCTTGCACTCCGTGCAATCACGACAACACCCACATGGCCCGCAGCCGGCCTGGGCGGAGCTATTGTTTGCACCCGTACCCGCCTTTGCACAAAAAAGCGACGCAAAGCCCGTTGGCGGGAGGGGGATAAGTGCTTTTTTGAGCGATTTTTTCTTTGCTGGATGATTTTCGGCTTTGGCTTTACCACTATCGCCCAGCTTCTCATCGGACAGATGTAGCCATGCGACGGCGATCGATATACTGTTTATTTATACAGCGATCGACGACGTTTTTTGGGAGGTATGATGATCGAGGGGAATGTGGAGACGCCGCCTGAGAAGGCGATCGCACTAAAACAATGGAAAGCGTTGCTACACGACGAGCCCGCATTACTCAAAGCACCTGGTGCTCATCACAAGGCCCTTTTGTCCTTGGCCCATGCGCTGTACAAAATAGGGGAAATCGACTCCGATGATCTCAGCGACTTACTAGAGCAGGCGGACGGCGCGTTAGCTTATGCAATCGAATCACTTCTCGACATTGATCAAGACGAATAGGTGAGCAAATGCATATGCTGGTTAGCCCAATGCGGTCACGTGGTGTCCCAATGGATGCCAAAGCGCGGCGCCGCTACCCCGCCATCAGAGGCAATGTCCTGATTAGTTCCACGATCTGCAAATAGCTTGGGCAGAGCCTCAAACATCGCCCGAGTGGAAGTGGGGATGCCACGCGACCCGGATCCCTTGCCGCCACTGCTAGATGCTACTCTCGCAGGTATGGCTGTGACCGGTTTCGTTCTGAGTGGTATCGAGTACATTGATGGTTGCGCTAATGCACAATCTTGATAGTGTCGCTTAGAATAGACACTCCAATTTAAGAATAATAAGGATAGGCAAGGAATGTCTAAAACAAAAGTTAGAAGCGAATGCACAAGATGTCAAAGAACTACAAACCAAGAGGTTCAAGGCTCGCATTTTTTTGAGGGCAACCCCGAGGACTACCATTACACTGAGATCCACGAAATAATAAAGTGTTGCGGGTGTGATTTCGTTTCATTCAGAACAGTAATTAAAGATATTGAGGCCGCATACTTTATAGACGAGGAACAAGAGTGGGTCGTACCTACAGACACTTTTATTTACCCCAAAGCCAGCATAGCGAAATTAGATGGAGATAAGCTTCCTGATATAGTGGGCTCTATTTACTCTGAAGTGTGTACCGCTTTCGAGGCTGGCTCATTAACACTGGCAGGCATAGGGCTACGGGCAACGATTGAAGCCATCTGCAATGATCTAAAAGTAACAGGCAGAGATTTAAACTCAAGAATCAACAGTCTTGCGAGCAAGGGCTTTATATCAAAAAAAGATTCAGTCAGACTTCACTCAATCCGATTTATGGGGAATGATGCAGCCCATGAAATAATAACGCCAAGCAAAAAATCATTGCAAGCAGCACTTGTTATTATTGAACACTTAATCACAACAGTCTATCTACTCGATAAAGATTCAAAAAAGCACCTACAGCATCTAATTGAAGAATACATGGACTTTGAGAAATTACTACTATCAAAACTAAATGATTACAAAGCTGGGGATGAATATCCGCTAGCTAAATATCTAGGTAAAGATATGAGGCTGATCGCAGGAAACTTAAAAAAAATCACATCAGAACTAAACAGAAAAATCGGGAAAAAGGAATTCACAGCCTTGTCGTTTGGCAAAGATGACAAATTTATGGGATCGGAGGAAACCCTCCTTCACTATGTCGTAACGTAATTAACCTTTGCTGCGTCCCATGAAAAACCTACCACCTACCACGCGGTTGGCTAGAGAACAAATGCATGCACTATGAAAAGAAGTGGCTTTATAAAACATCAAAGCAAAAGATGCTGGCAAATGCAGCACTGGCCATAGTCGCATTAACTGTAATACTTTTACTGTTGTACATTCATGCCCCCCATGATTTTTGGTGGCCCATGAAATTCATTGACATCATAAATGTCATTGCCCAGTTAGCAACAGCAGCTGCTTTTTTTCTAGCCATCTACCAATACAAGAAAAACAGCGACTCGGAAAGACAAAAAGTTTTAATAGATGAGGCGAGAACTCTCATCACAAAAATGAAAACAATTTCTGAGTCCTTCTCAGGAATCGAAGGGCCGTCTCGAAAGCAGGCAATGTCATTCATGAATGACATGACGAGCCACGCCGGAAATTTCAATGCGATCTTTGCGTCATTAAACGAGGGAATCCACAAAGCCATTATCAGGATGCATTGGCAAGACATGTATTTCAAGGAGCTTCACAACGCAATCCAATACTTTAACGCTACAATTGATATCACCAAATTTAAAGTTCACCAAACAGAGTACTTAAAAGCCCTTTCAAAATTCAGCTCTTTGAAAAACAACAATGGGCCCGCCCCTATTTTCTCCAACTACATAATGCTGCAATACATGATTAACATTAGTTTCATCAGAGAAAAAACTCAAATAGACAACGACGACCACTTAACATTATATCTTTTTGAGAAAACCTTCCTTGATAACGATACCCTCAAAGACCATCTATTTGGGTGTCTGAATCATATTGATATACGAGTACGCGCACCTCTAATTGCCGTTATAAATGAGCTGTATTCGATACAACCTCAAACACGCGACTCACAGGCATACAAAACCTTTTATCCTATTCCAGCTTAGTTACAACGTAATGAGTTTTAGCTTATTTGACAGAAAATTTGCTTGAGTAGCTTTAGCCGTGAATGCCGCCGCATCGGCCGGGCTTGGTGCTGGCCCAGGTACGTGCGTGTGTGCTGCCAGTTGGGTGTTCATCTGCTGCAGCAGATCGAGCATGTCGCACACCACCTGAAACAAGTTTACGCCTTCAGACCCGATCCAGTTTTTCGGCGCCTGCAGACGCTGACTGACGCCAGCCACGCTTTTACGAAGGCCTTCGATCCGCTCATGCATGTCGCCACCCACCGTGGCGTTGTGCTTCTGGCCCACAACTACGTTCAGGTCCCGCCCAGTCGCCTGGTGCAGATCATTCACCGCCGCTAGGCTCGCAGATCCACCGGACAGCAACTTGAGCGCGCCCAGCGCCTCAATCTTCTTGATCCGTATCCGCTCCACGAACCCCACATTTCAAGCAGATAGCTGACGTCTGATCCTGTGCTCCCGATTTCCCTCAGGAGCCCACCACCATGATGCGTCGTAACTGATCCATAAACCCCACCTATTCAAAAAAAGGTGAACCGTTCAGGATGCGACATTCCGTTATTTCTTGTGCTTGATATCCACCACCGTTCCTGCCCGTACGTCTTTGATCGGCGAGAGCA
>NZ_CAXAOY010000015.1:0-174785 GCF_963970975.1 Pseudomonas sp. RA_15y_Pfl1_P11 | reverse complement strand
GCGGCGGAAAAAGATGCCGTTGTAACTCGGCGTCAGTCAGCGCAGAGGGCCAGGTCAGGCCGCTGGCAGCAAAGCGATTGAGGTACTCACCGACGCTGGCTCGGCCTACTTGCAAGCTGCCAGCGACCTGGCGGGCAGATAGGCCGACCTCGAATTTGAGACGTAGCACTTCTCGGATTTTACGCATGGATAAACGCTCCACGACGACCTCTCTGCTTCGATAAAAGAGGTCGATGGTAGTGAATTAATCCTGCGTTGCTGCCTGCCTTAAGGGTGGCCGGATGAGCGTGGAATGGGTGGCCGGATCATCTTGGAATCAGTGGCCGGATGTTTATGGAATAGGTGGCCGGATGGCCGTGGAATCCGCACACTGACGCGCTAAGTTGCCCAGCAGATAGCCCAGAGCGCCATGGTCATGTTTCAAAAACGCGAGATGGTAGTCCACGCGGTCGTTGCCGGTCTCCAAAATCACTTCTTGGAAGAGGCCATTCTCGATCTGTTTTTGAAACAATCCCCGAGGAATGCAACTCGCCCCAACTCCTGCTCGAATGAGTGCTGCCAGCGCAAACAAACTGTTGCTTCCGTAAACTGTCTGGTAGGCGATGCCGGCTTGAGCAAAAAGGTGCTGACAGCGGGTTGTGATGCCTGAAAGGGGGCCCTGTACGATGACCGGAAGCTTTGCCAGGGAGTTTAGGGGTAGCGGCATACACTCCGAGAAGGAACCTGGTGGTGCGAGCCATGAGAACTCGACCGAGTCGACCAAAACTGATTCCATTTCACCGGTCACGTAGTCACTCGGTACCACAATCAGATCAAGTTCTCCGGTCAACATTTTTTGCTGCAACCTGGCAGAGAGATCTACATCTGGAAAAAGTGAGACGTTTGGGTACACGCTATTCAGATGCTCAACGAACCGTGAGAACCAAGTCAGCGCGATCAATTCCGTGATGCCGATCCTGATAGTGCGCATAGTCCGGCGAGCAGAGCTCCTTAAGTCCTCCAGTCCCTTTAGGCTCTCGAGCACCGCTTCAGCGGCCAGTAGTAACTCCTCTCCCTTTGGCGTAAGAGATGACTTCTGGGCGTTCTTCTCGAAGAGTGGATGGGCACACTGCTTCTCGAGTTCACGTACGCGCTTCGTAGCGGCTGATTGCGTGATAAACAGCTTGTCAGCTGCGCCCTGCAGCGTGCCCAGTTTGAGTGTCCAGTAGAAGGTCTCGATCTGCTTGACGTTGGCCATTCAAAAATCTTCCTGGGTTTGGGCGGGGAAACGGAAACTTATGGCGGTATTTTGTTTGCAGATGTTAGAAATTATCTCAGTGATACGGCGTATCAAGGGGCCGAAGGAGTCGGCGCGGGCGAGGGCTACATAGGGGATGTCTGGTGTCTTGGGAGTGACCATGAGGGTTACCAGCTGCCCGCTTCTCACATAGGGCGCTGCGACTATGTCGGGAATGTAAGCGATGCCTAGACCCGATATTGCCAGACCGATAACGGCGACCAAGTTGTTGCAAGGTATCTGAGGGCCAGAACCTATGTTCAGTGCTTTGAGCCATTCGGCAACCATGATGCCCGCGCCTGACAGCTTGCCTTGGGCGAGCAGGGTAAATGAGGGGATTTCCCTGGCATCGAGCACTCGATCAACAGGTGCTATATCGGGTGAGCAGTACCAGCTGTTGTGCACGCTATGCAGTTTGATGTGTATCAACCCCTCATGGAGGTAAGCGTCAGGAAGAACCGCGATGTCAAGCCGACCTGCTGCAAGCTGATCCTTCAAGTTTGAGCCAAGGTCAACTACAGGCTCGATTGCTACTCGGGGATACTCCTGCGCAACGGCCTTTACCAGGTTGGGCAACCATGTCAAGGCAGTGAGCTCTGTGATACCGATACGCAGCTTACGGGTGAGCACCTCATTGCTCAGTAGGCAGGCGTCGAAAACATCCCTTTTGAGCAGCGCTAATCTGATTTGCTCTGCCACCTCCCTCCCAAGCGCGTTCAGCTTTGCTGATCTGCCCTTGCGGTCAAATAATTCAAAGCCGAACCACTCCTCAAGTTCACTGATCTGGCGAGAGATTGCCGACTGCGCCAGGTTGAGATGCCGAGCCGCGCCGTCGAAGGTTCCTTGGTCAACGACCCCTATAAACGCTTCGAGCTGCTTGAAGGTCATCTGCATAAAAGCATCTCATTTTGGAATATTTTTTGTTTCGCTATTATCACTATGCCTCCGAGGGAGCCGCCTGTAAAACTCATACCCACACGAGCCCTACCTCGAAAACAACAGCTCGAGCGACTTTTTTTCAAACTGCTCACCACAAAAAGCGAGGATCATCATGAAAATCAAGAAGATAGGCCTGTTCACCCTAACCGCTGTGCTTATTGGCTCCTGCATACATGCACAGGCTGATCAGCTAGCCGACATTAAAGAGCGCGGCACTCTTGTATGTGGAGTGCTTAGTACCTTGGAGCCGTTCGGATACATCGATGCCTCGAGCCGGGAGCTGGTCGGGTATGACGTCGACTTCTGCAACAGTGTCGCCAAGAAACTTGGCGTCAAGGCAGAATTTCGCCAGCTTTCTCTCGATGCGCGTATCCCGGAGCTCAACCAAGGCCGTGTAGATGTGCTAGCTGCTGTGTTGGGTTATACGCCAGCCCGAGCAGGGCAAGTCGACTTCTCTCGCAGTTATTTCTTGAGTGAGCAAAAGCTTGCTGTTCAAGAGAGCTCGCAGTTCAAAACCCTTGCCGACGTGGACGGCAAGCGTGTCAGCTCGATCAAGGGTTCAAGCACTCAAATTATGATTCAGAAAGCGATTCCGGGCGCCAAAATCATCAGCTACGACGACGCCCCATCGGCCTTCATGGCCTTGGCTCAGCGCAAGGTGGATGGCTTCGGAATCACAGAAGTCATGCTCCGTCGATTCATCGCCAAGCTGGGCGACAACGCGAAAATCCTGGTTCTTGATCAGCCGATTGGTCAGGAGCCGTGGGGCTTGGGTGTTAAGAAAGGCGAGCCTACGCTCCTGGCAGCTGTGAACAACTCGCTTGATGAAATGGAATCGTCGGGTGAAGCGGCCCAGATTTTCGATAAGTGGATGGGGAAAGGAACGATCTACGGAATGGAGCGAAAGTTCAAGGTGCAGCCAATCACGCCTTGAATCCACTATTCCTAAAGTTTCGGCTGGCATAGGTCAGCCCAAACCGGAGTTTCCTCATGCATACATTCCTGACGTCTTTTTTGTCATTGTTTCAGGCACCGTATGGCTCCCTATTATGGCAAGGCGTCCTGATCACCTTAGGCCTTACCCTGTTTAGTTGGGTGCTTGCTGTGATTCTGGGAACAGTGCTGGCAATAGTTCGAGTTTCAAAAAACATCCTGTGTCAGAAAGTAGTTGCACTTTATGTAGCCTATCAGCAGAACGTTCCTATGCTGGTTCACATTCTGCTGTGGTACTTCGGTATGTCAAACATCTTGCCTTTAGGGTTTCAAGATTATTTGGGAGAAGTCGGTAACGAGTTCATCTACCCCGCAATCGCAATCGGCCTCTGTATGGCAGCTTATTTTTCAGAGGATATCCGTAGCGGTTTGCGTGCAATTCCTCATGGCCAGCACGAGGCATCAAGGTCGCTGGGTATGAGCTACTTAAAGTCCATGCGCCATGTGATTCTGCCTCAAGCTTTACGCATTTGCGCTCCGCCATTCATCAACCACACGGTGCTGCTCTTCAAAAATACCAGTTTGGCGATGGCGGTTGGTGCAGCAGAGCTGACTTACGCTGTGCGAGACATTGAGAACCAGACCTTTATGACGTTCCAGGCCTACTTGATCGCCACTTTGTTCTATCTGGTGGTGTCTCTGAGCCTAATGGGACTCGGCAGTTATGTTTCTCATCGTTCGCGTATCCCGGAGAGATGAGCCATGTGGGAAGTCATCGAAGTATATTGGCAACAAATTCTGGTAGGGCAATATCCCCAAGGTGCTCTCGGCGGTCTGGTACTCACGCTAATTTTATCGGTGCTGGGTCTGGTCATATCGTTTCCGTTGAGCGTGATCCTTGCGCTTTGCCGAGTATCACCGTTCAAGATCTTTCGAGTGCCCGCAACTGTGATTGTTTATGTAGTACGCGGGCTACCTCTAGTGATGATGATTTTCTGGAGCTACTTCCTTGTCCCTCTGATGGTAGGGCGCTCGATTAGTGGGTTCACAGCGCTTCTCTGCACGTTAATTGTGTACGAAGCGGCATACCTTTCAGAGGTTGTACGAGCAGGTATCGAGTCATTGCCTAAGGGGCAAACTGAAGCCGCTCGGTCTTTGGGGCTGAGCTACTGGAAAACCATGATCAAGGTCATCCTTCCGCAAGCGCTATACAACATGGTGCCGAGTCTGATCAGCCAATTCGTTTCGACCATTAAAGAAACATCGTTGGGTTATGTGATCGGCGTGCAGGAAATGACTTTTTCTGCAAACCAGATCAACACCCAGCTTCTGACCAAGCCATTTGAGGTCTTCATGATCTTGGCATTGGTTTACTTTTCCGTATGTTTTTGCCTCACCCAACTGGCGCAGGCACTAGAGCGGCGCGTCACCCGTAAGCGCCTTGGTATAGCCCGTAACAATCGGAGCAAAGTCGATGATCAAGTTCTCCAAAGTCTGTAAGTGGTACGGCGAATATCAAGCCTTGGTTGATGTTAATGCTGAAGTAAAAAAGGGTGAGGTGGTTGTAATTTGCGGGCCGTCAGGTTCTGGTAAATCGACGTTAATCAGAACCATCAACCGCCTTGAAGAGATTCAACGAGGTGAAATCTACCTGGACGGCCAGAATGTTCACGCCAAGGGGCTAGATCTGAATGAGTTCCGGACTCGAGTCGGATTTGTGTTTCAGCAATTCAACCTGTTTCCGCACATGTCGGCTTTAGACAATGTGGCCCTGGCACCAATCACCGTCCGTGGCCATAGCAAGCACGAAGTGAAAAAGAACGCGATGGAGTTATTGGATCGAGTTGGCTTGGCGCATAAGGCCTCCGCATTTCCGCAGCAACTATCTGGTGGGCAGCAGCAACGTGTGGCGATTGCAAGAGCATTAGCAATGAATCCTCCTGTGATGCTATTCGACGAACCTACCAGTGCATTGGATCCAGAAATGGTGGGTGAGGTTCTCAACGTCATGAAAGCGCTTGCCAAAGAAGGGATGACGATGATGTGTGTCACGCATGAGATGGGGTTTGCTCGCGACGTGGCTGACCGGATCTGGTTCATGGATCAGGGCGCGATCCTAGAAGAGAATGATCCTGTCACATTCTTCTCTGCTCCCCAACACCCCAGGGCCAAGGCATTCATTTCAGACCTCCGCGCTCACTAGGATCATTGTTATGCAGACTTCTGCATCTGCGATATCCAATGACGTAATTGTCATCGGTGCGGGTATTGTTGGGCTCTCCATTGCGCTGCAGCTGAAGCTTGATGGCTACAAGGTGACGGTGGTCGATCAATCTCCTGCCATGCAAGGTTGTTCGGCGGGTAACGCGGGGTATTTGTCGCAGGCGAACATCTTTCCGCCTGCTACCTCCGACCTCCTTCTTAAACTGCCAAAGCTGCTTCTGGACAAGGAAGGGCCGCTGGTAATCAAGCCTTCCTACCTTGGCAAAATGATGCCTTGGTCGCTGCGGGCTGTTTCTGCCCTGAGGTCAGCGCCATACGCTATAAATGTGAATGCGCTGTCGAGCTTGATCACTCGATCTCAGGAGAGCCTGGCTTTGTTGGCAGCGCAGGCAAATGCCAGCCATCTCTTAAGCACGGAAGGTGGCTTAATCGTGTATCGCACCGAGGAGGCATTCAAGGCAAAGCAGAAGTCGATCCCGGTATGGCGAGATTATGGTGTAGAAGTCGAGACGCTCACTCGGCAAAAAACACTGGAAATGGAGCCGGCGCTCGCCAGGGACATTACCGGGGCAATCCACTTTACTCACTCGGGCCGTTGCAGCAACCCCCAGGGTCTGGGTCTTCTCTATCTGGAGCAGCTCAAGCGTTCCGGCGCTCGCTTTGTTCAGGATAGGGTGAAAAACGCGCGTCAGATAGGTATTGATCAGTGGGAGATTACCCTCTCTAGTTCACGACTGAAGTCTTCGAAGGTCGTGCTGTGTGCAGGCCATGCTTCGGATGAGCTGCTTAATGGATACGGCTACAGGAAGGCGTTGGTCAGCGAGCGTGGTTACCATTTGATGATCCCCGCCCCACGCGTTCAGCTCAACAGGCCCGTGGTGTTCGGAGAGCCCTATTTTGCCGCCACACCGATGGTGCACGGCTTGCGCCTAGCTGGCACCGCCGAGTTCTGCGCTGCGGATTCCCCGCCCGATATGAAACGTTCGTTGATGTTAAGGGGCTTGGCTGAGAAATACCTGCCAGGGCTCAACTCTGACGATGCCCAACCTTGGATGGGCGTTCGTCCAGCGCTGCCAGATGGCTTGCCGGCTATCGGTAAGGTGGAGCAAGGCATTGGTTTCTATTATGCCTTCGGGCATGGCCATAACGGCCTGATGACATCTGCAATCACAGCCCGATGCGTTTCGGCACTGATTGCTGAACGAGAACCGCCCGTGGATCTAAAGCCTTTTGATCTGAAACGTTTTGGTCACACATTTTGTGATTGATAGGAGTTGTACCATGGCCAATTTTCAGCGTATCGAACATAACGAACTCATGAGTAAGTCTGTTCGTGCCAACGGCTTCGTGTTTATCGGTGGTCAAACTGCGGAGAAACATGATGAAGATGTGTCCAGCCAAACCCGTCAGGTTCTGAAGAAGATTGACGAGCAGCTCGAAGCCATGGGGCTGGACAAGTCTCACTTGGTAAGTGTGTCGGTTTGGCTCAAAGACATTGCTCGCGATTTCGATGCAATGAACGAGGTCTGGGCGGAATGGGTAGACCGTGAACATACTCCTTCGCGTGCGACGGTTGAAGCCCGCGTTCGCACTGCTGACATGCTGGTCGAGATCGCCGCGACTGCAGCGGAGTAATTGAGAATTTCAGGTTCATAGGCCCACGCAGGCTGGGTTGGGTAAAGCCTTCGTTTTGGATAGGCACTGCTTCACACCAGTGTTTATCTCTTTTTGTTTGCAACGAGCTGTAGTTGATTTCATGAAAGAAGACGATGTGATCTCAGTGCAAGGCAAGGCCATGGATTCGGTTACTTCAAATGTGGCGGTTTACGGAGACCTACTTTTCACCACCCAAATTCCCCTGCGCGAGGACGGTTCGGTTGAGCTAGGCAGCATCACCGCTCAGAGCGAGTGCACTCTGAGGTCACTCAAGGTGGCCCTAGAGCAGTCAGGCAGCTCTCTGGATCGAGTGCTTCACCTGACCATTTACTTGATTAACCCAGAAGATCGCCCAGGCTTCGATGCGACCTACAGGCAGTTTTTCAAAAAGTCCTGCCCAGTGCACGCGGGGATTAGGGTTACAAGCTTGGGAGTTTCCGGCGTGAGAGTAGAAGTATCAGCTGTAGCGGCGAAGGGTAAGAGCCAACCTGCATGAGGTCTGCATCCCCCCCGTTGACTGGAAACTACCGAATAGCAATACCAATCCGGCTACGGCAGGGCTGATAACGGCTTACGATAGGCAAGCTCCGGTTCTAAACCCTCAAATCCTCACTTACGTTAGCTCAAAGGCATGGCTTTAGCTGCATGATGCTTGTGTAGCTGGGTGAGGGCGAGGCATCCCAAGCAACCAATTATTCCGGCCAAGAAAGTAATCCCGGTATCCAGCCCGAAGTAGTCGATGAGGTAGCCGGTCAGAACGGGGATTGAGCCAGCAGGTATGTAGCCCCCCATGTTAAACACCGCATTTGCCTCAGCCCTACGTTCGCTCTGAACGTTGTCAGCGATAAGTGTCAGACCTCCAAGTTGGCCGAGGCCCTGACCGGCGCCCGCAAACAGTGCCGAGGCGATTAGCCATGTCACTGAGTGCGCCACCCTCGAAGGCGAGCGCCTCGCCAGCCTGCTGGAGAACGCGCCGATCCTGCGCAGTGAAGGGCGCATGTTCCCGGTGCAGATGCGTTGGGGGCGGCCGTATCAGACGGGTGAATTTATCGAGCCGCGCCTGGTGCAGACCATCCTTGAAGCCCTGCATGACGAAACCGGCAGCGTGCTGGTGTTCTTGCCGGGGCAGGCGGAGATTCGGCGGGTCAATCAACAACTGGCCGACGCCCTGGGTGATCGTACCGATGTGCTGCTGTGCCCACTGCATGGCGAACTCGATTTGAACGCTCAGCGCGCTGCTATCGATCCCGCGCCCGCCGGCAAACGCAAAGTCGTGCTGGCCACCAACATCGCCGAGACCAGCCTGACCATCAATGGCGTGCGCGTGGTGATCGACGCCGGCTTGGCCCGCGTGCCGCGCTTCGACCCGGGCAGCGGCATGACCCGCCTCGACACCCAGCGCATCTCCCGCGCCAGCGCCACGCAACGAGCTGGCCGGGCAGGGCGGTTGGAGCCGGGCGTGTGTTATCGCTTGTGGTCCGAGGACCAGCATGAAGGCCTGGCTGCTTACGGCAGCGCGGAAATCCTCGCCGCCGACCTGGCGGGTTTGGCCTTGCAGTTGGCACGCTGGGGAGTCACGCCTACACAGCTGGTGTGGCTGGATGTACCGCCGACCGCTGTGTATGCCCAGGCGCAGGACTTGCTGATGCGCCTGGGCGCCATGAATGAAGACACACTCACCGCGCACGGCCAGAAGATGGCCGAGTTACCTGCTCATCCGCGTATCGCCCATTTACTCTTGCGCGGGCAGGACTTGGGGCTTGCGGCGACGGCGTGTGATGTCGCCGCCTTGCTGGGTGAGCGCGACATCTTGCGCGGGGGCGGCGCGGATTTGCACAGCCGCCTGGCGCTGTTGTCCGGCGAAGAACGTGCGCGTGGCACGCAAGGCGGCGTGCAGCGCGCCAAGCAACTGGCCCGTCAATATCGCGGCTACCTGAGAGGCAAGGCCACGCAACCGGTGGCTGACCCCGATCACCCACGCTGGCTCGGCGCCTTGCTCGCCCTGGCCTACCCGGACCGCGTCGCCCAGCAACGCCGTTCCGGTGGCGCCGAATACCGTCTGGCCAATGGCCGTGCCGCGTTGTTCGCCGAGGCCGACAGCCTGATGAAACAGCCCTGGCTGGTGATCGCCGACCTGGGCAGCCGCCAGGGCCAGCGTGAAGAACGCATCTACCTGGCGGCGGATTTTGATCCGGCGTTGTTCGACACGGTGTTGGCCGAGCAAGTGCGCAATGTTGACCAACTCGACTGGGACGAACGCGAAGGCGTCTTGCGTGCCGAGCGCCAACGCAAAGTCGGTGAGTTGGTACTCAGCCGCGAACCCCTGACCGGCCTCGACGAATCCGCCCGCAGCCAGGCGCTGGTCAACCTGGTGCGCCGCAAAGGCCTGGAACTGCTGCCCTGGACTCCGGAACTGCGTCAGTGGCAAGCCCGTGTGATGCTGTTGCGCCAACTCGACGCCGGCAACACCAGCGAGTGGCCCGACATCAGCGACAGCGCCTTGCTCGCCAGCCTTGAACACTGGCTGATGCCTTACTTGGGCAAAGTCTCGCGCCTGAGTCATTTCGCCAACCTGGATATCTCCAGCTACCTGCACAACCTGTTGCCGTGGCCGCTGCCGCAGCGCCTCGACGAACTGGCGCCGCAGCACGTGAAAGTGCCGTCGGGTTCGTCAGTGCGGTTGGACTACAGCAAACAGCCGCCGATTCTGGCAGTGCGTTTGCAGGAATTGTTCGGGCTGGCAGACACCCCGCGTATCGCTGGCGGGCGCCTGGCCGTGAAGTTGCACCTGCTGTCCCCGGCGCGGCGGCCGGTGCAGGTGACGCAAGACCTGGCGAACTTCTGGCGCAGTACCTACGCCGAGGTGAAGAAGGATTTGAAAGGGCGCTACCCCAAGCATTACTGGCCGGATGACCCGTTGGTGGCCGAAGCTACGGCCCGGATCAAACCCAGAAAGCCTTGAATGTAAGTAACTCCCCAGTCGTTTTGATGACTGGGGGGTTACCTGAAAGCGTTGAATCAGAGCAAGGTGGTTGTCTTGAAGGGCTTAAAGCGCTTCAAGCGCACTGTCAAATTGCTTATGCGCGTTTGGCAACGATTTGCTCGTTTGGGTGTGGATGCCACAGGTGTACTCGATGAACGAATGCCCGGCGGTTTCAGACTGGGCAACATTGTAGTTCTGAAAGGGCAGCATGGCCCTGCGTACCGGGGATTGATCCAGGATGTTCTTGAATGTGGTGCTCGCGTCATCAGCGATCCACAGCCTTCTTACTTTTCTCTGCTGGTTGCCATCGATGAATTTATGCCGGGCATGCAGGACACGCAGGTTATCCATCACCAGAATGTCCCCTGGCTCAAGGCTGATGGGGGTAATGTAACGCTCGTTGGTGGAGTAGTGGGTCTGGATGTATTTAAACGCCGCGCTGGCCCATTCGGGAATAAACGCAGTGCTGTCATACCGGTAGCGAATTCTTAACGTTTCGTCATCGATTTTTTCAAAGACTGCGCAATCGATGGACAGCAAATCGTCGCGGCAGTAAGTGACACTGCCGCTGGTCATCAATATTTTTAATGTGTCAGCGTGATGGGCAAGCAGGTCATTGTAGATTTTCTGCCCATCCACCAGGAAGTTGTCGCCGCCAAATTCAGGCTTTGAAACGCACTGGAGAATGACGAATTTGGGTGGCGTGATTTTTTTCGCAGTGCCCTCTACGTAGGCGATGCCATTCAAGAATGACCCATCGGTATGCGGGAAAAAATCGCTCGACAGTTCGCCATGATAATCATCCTTGAAGCGTTGCCAGTCCTTGTTGATCGGCTCGCCACCGCCCACCACACCGTGTTCATCGGACTTGGTATGAAACTGAATCAGCCCGAACTTGCCGGCGGTCTCTCTAAAGGCTTCCAGAGAGTGGTCTTGAGGCTTGATAACGCAATATCCATGCTCTTTCAGAAACGTCGAGATTTCTTTGGTTTCAAAAAAATCAAACTTACGTGTGCTCATTTCACGCTCCTTGTTTTATTGGAAGAACTTTTTACAGGCCGTTGAAAAAATGATCGAAGATCATCTTCAAACCAAAAAACGTCACCCCTGCCTTTAACAGCATTGCGCCGACACGCTGCGATATACGGTCTCTGAGAAAGCCGCCCAAGTACGAACCCAATGTAGAGGCGGTAATCATGATGATGATCAGGTTGGCGTAATCCATGAACGCAAAACCTGCAATAACAAAGGCGGCGACCTTGAGCCCGTGCAGTACGCTCATTTGCATGGCGTGGGTGACAATTACTTCGTTTTTATTAATATTCATCTTCATCAGGATGGGCTGCGATATCAAACCGGTTACGGCCACGAACAGTGAAAGGAAGGTTTGAAAAAAGCCCACCAGGGCAAAGTTTTTAAATATAAAACCCAGGCGTGCGACGATCTTGGTCCAGGTGATGGCCAGGATGAAGAAGCCGAGAATCAGTGATAAATATTGCTCGGGAAATTTGCCGATGAAGAAGTAACCGATGAACGCGCCGACCAGGCAGCCGATAACGTATTTAGGCAGGATTTCCACTTTCGCACTTTTAAAGTCAAACGCGAATCGACTGGCGTTGCTGACCATTTGAATCAAGCCGTGAACCGGTACAACCGCAGAGATGGGGATAAATTGAGGCATAACCGCAAGCAGTCCAATCCCGCCGCCCACGCCAATGGCAGCCGTCATGAATGACGTAATAAAACTGACGCCCACCAATAGATACAAACCATCAGAAAGTTCGAGCATTGTTAATTCCTATCCAATTTTATAAAACGTAAAGCATATATATCGATGCGCAGGCTTCTCACCGGGTGAGTAAATCGGGCGCAATCGCCTGCGAGCGCGCTGAGAGAGTCAGGCGCTTTGAATCTGGCGTAGAAGTGGGTATTGCTACGTGAATAAAGGGCAGCAATGATGGCCGCTACTTATAAACTTCCTGCGATAAGTCATTAGCCTGTCATCACTCTGAAGTGATGCGATACGTGCCAGAAACTACGCCATGACTGAGGGGGGTAGAACATGTATATGTTTTACCCACCGATACGCTCATGGCGAGCCTCTCTTACAGCACTCGATTTACTGCTCAGGCAGGGCCCAGGCGATGATGCTGTCACCTAACTTGGTTGGGATTCGGTCATGACCGCCAACCACCGCCACCACGTACTGTCGACCCTGGCTCATGAAGGTCAAGGGCGAAGCCTGATTGCCTGCCGGGAGGCGTTCTTCCCAGAGCAGCTCACCGCTTTCGCTGTTGTAAGCCCGCATGAACCGGTCAATAGCGGCGCCGATGAACGTCACACCGCCAGCGGTTGTCACGCCCGTTGCATCACTTGGCGTACCGATTTCGAAGCGCATCTTGGAGGCGATCCCCCAAGGTCCACTGTCATAGCCTGTGCCGAACGGGCGGCTCCACACGACATCGCGAGTGCGCAGGTCGATACCGGAGATAAAGCCCCAGGGTGGCGCAATGCATGGCTGGTCAAGGGATGACATCCACGGGTCTTTAATCGCGCCGTAAGGTAGCCCGGCCTGGACGCGGAAGCCCTGGGCGTTGCCCGGCGACTCCTGGAACGACTTGGCATTGATGGCGTCGAGTTGTTCGCGCGGCACCAGCCCCTGCATATAAGGAAGGCGCTGGTTATTGATGATCAGCAGCCCTCGCTTAAGGTCGACCATCACACCGCCCCAGTTCAAGCCGCCATGATGGCCGGGGAAGATCAGGCTTTGCTGGCCCACGACCGGCGGGGTGAAGATCCCTTCGTAGCGTGCCTGGCGAAATTCGAGGCGACATTGCATCTGATCGAAAGGCGTCAGGCCCCAGGCATTGGCTTCGGTCAGTACTTCCGGTGTTTTCGATGGGCGCCCCATGGTGCTCGGCATACCAGGGGACAGTGGCTGGGTGGCTGCGGTGTAGTCTCCCGGGGCGGTGCCCTGTGGGACAGGAGCTTGCACGACATCCACCAGTGGTTCGCCGGTGGCGCGGTCAAGCACGAACAACTGGCCGGATTTGGTCGCCTGGATCACGGCCGGGCGTGGCCCGGCAGCCGTCGGAAAATCAATCAGGCTGGGTTGCGGGCTCAGGTCGTAGTCCCATAGATCATGGTGGACTGTCTGGAAGTGCCAGCGGACCTTACCGGTGGTGGCGTCCAGTGCGACCAGTGACGAACTGAACTTGTCTTCTTGTGCTGTGCGGGTGCCGCCATAGAAGTCGCCCGCTGCGTTGCCGGTGGTGACATACACCAGGCCCAGTTCATCGTCGGCCGACAGCGGTGCCCACGAGTTGGGGGTGCTGAGGGTGTAGGTCTCGTTGTTACCCGCGGGGGCATTGGTGTCTGGCCGGCCCAAATCCCAGGCCCACTTCTGTTTGCCGGTCACTGCATCGTAGGCGCGCACCACGCCCGAGGGGGCAGGGCGCACATCCGAGTCGAGTACTCGGCCACCGGTGATCACCACCCCGCGAATGACCAGAGGAGCAGACGTGATACCCGTCGAACCTTTTCTGAAAGTGCCCAGCCCGTCTTTCAAATCCGCAAAGCCTGCGTTGCCGAAGTCGGGACACGCCTGGCCGGTCAGGGCGTCTACCGCGCCGAGGCGAATATCATTGGTGCCCCAAATGATGCGCGAGGCGCACAAGCCACTGGCATTGGGGACTTCGAAATAAGAGACACCACGGCAATAGGCGCCGCCATTGGCGAAGTAGTCCGGGTCGACTTTGGAGTCGAATCGCCAGTTCTCCTTTCCAGTGGTGGCATCCAGGGAAATGATGATTTGCTTGGGGGTGCAGGTGTAGAGCGAGTTACCCACCTTGATCGGCGTGGCTTCGTTCAAGTACTTGGTTTTCTCACCGGGTTGCTTCACGTCGCCGTGGTGGTATTCCCAGGCTTTGACCAGGCCCGACACATTTGAAGGCGTGATCTGCGACGCGGCTGAATAGTGGTTGCCCAGGTTGGAGCCTGCATAGGCGGTCCAGTTGGTCTCGGTGTGTGACGCGGCAATATTGCCGTCTGGAGAGGCGACGGTACTGCGGCTGAAGGCGGCGGCGGGGCGTGTGGTGGCGTGCGCCGAGTCGGCAAGGTGAACGCTTTTCGGGTAGAACAGCGGCACCAGGATGGTAGCCCCCATCACCAGCGGCAGCACACCCATAATGGTGAAGTAATGACTTTTTCTGACGTTGGCAAAATCACGCCGTACTACGGGCCAGAACGCCAGGAACGGCACGCTGAGAACCGCCAGCCAGGCCAGGCGTGGAATATAGGCCCAGCCATCGTAACCAGACTCCCACACCGCCCAGGCATAGGTGGCCACAGAGGCTGCGCCATAAAGGTAGAGGCCCAAGGACTTTTTCAGGCCCAAGAGGATGGCCGATAACAACAGCGCGGTGCCCATCATCGCGTAATAGGGTGACCCGCCCGCGGCCATCAGCACGCCGCCTTTATAGGCCAGCATCACGCCAAGCAGGGCAACCACTGTGTTGTACACCCCGAACAGGAGGTTTGAGACTCCCGCTGCACTACCCAACGTCCTTTCGTTCATGGCCACCATCCCTGTGCGATTCGATACGGATCCGAGTCCGAGCGGCGCGCATGATTGCCTATTGTTGTAACGAAATACAATATGTAGTGAAAAAATTAACTGTTTGGTGATTTTTTTGTATTCTGTTTTGATCAGAAACAATTGTGCTAGGCTGCTTGGCCCGTTATTGGGCGCGGTGATGGCGAAGTTCCGGCACTGACGGGGAGCCAGTGACGCGTTCTAGATTTGGCTTTCTTCTGGCACTGCGCGTTGATCAGTCTTGAGTCGGCCGACTTGATCCAGGTGGCGCCAGAGAAACTGTGCGGCTTCTTCACGCCGATCAGACTCGATGAGGTCGAGCAAATGGATGTGTTCCTGGCATTGCGCCTTAAGACGCGTGCGATCAATGTTGGCCTTGTAGCCCATAAAGCGCCTGAGCTGATTCTGGTGGCGTATGGCGTCGATGAAAAAAACATTGCCGGAGCACTGCACGATCATTTCGTGAAACTGGGCCCCCAGCTGGAACAGTTGCGCGCGGGACAAGGTCTGGATCTCGCCGTCGATCAAGGCCTGTTGCTGTTGCCTGGCCTGGGCAAACGCGGCGTGATTGACCTGATAACCGGGCTCAAGGAGCGCCGCCGGTTCGATGGCCATCCGGAAACGGTAGCTATGAATATGCGCCTGCGTGTTATGCACGAAGTCCTTGAGGCCCCACCCTTGGCCTGGCTTACGCTCCACCATGGCTTCGCCGGCCAACCGGTTCAGCACCTTGAGCAACTGCCCCCGGGGCACCTCATAGCGTCGCAACAACTGCGCTTCGAAAAAGTGCGCAGGTATTTCTCCGCTCAGAATGTCGTCGACCACGCGAAGGTAAAAGTCCTCGAACGGATCGCTGGCGCAAGGGACTGCGGCTTCCTGAATCTGCCCGGCACCTTGTTTGAGGAAATAGCCACGATTGGGCTCTTGAATGGCAAGGTCCCACTCGGCGAGCAAGGCAAAAACCCGCCGGATCGGCGAGCGCGACACCCCGAGCGCTTGCGCAAATGTCTGCTCGCGCAAGGGCTCACCGGCTTTCATCGAACGGGCGCGAACCATGTCGATGACGCGTGGGGCCAACTGCAGGGCGAGGTCTTTCTTGATCACAGGTTTTATTCCGAATGGTTAGCTTCAGTCCGTTCCCGTCGGGGCAGATGCCCCCACCGCACTGGAGTGGGAAAATACCATACGAAGAGCATGAGTATTTGCACTGACCACTTTCAATAGCGTGGCGCTGGAGCCGCGAATGAGGCTCCAGGCTGATGATTTGTTTATTCCCAGGATGGATAGTTACCCATGCTCAAATTCAATGCTCACCTCGGTTTCCAGTTCAACGAATTGCCTTTTCTGCAACGCATCGAAGCCGCCGCCGCTGCCGGTTTCAGGGCGGTGGAGTTCCCATCGCCCTATGAATTTGACGCCAGCCTGCTCGCCGATCACCTGGCTCAATACAACCTGCCGTTGATTCAGTTCGCAGCGCCGGCAGGTGTTACCAAAGGCATCGCTGCCTTGCAGGGCAAGGAGCAGGAATTTCGCGATGGGCTGCGCGAGGCGGCCCGCTATGCGAAGGCGCTGAACTGCTCGGATGTGCACATCATGTCTGGCGTGACCACGCCCCAGGATGAGAGCGCGCCTGCCTACGTCAGTAACCTGGAATACGCGGTCAAGTACCTCGAAGATCAGGGTTTGCGCGCGCTTATTGAAGTGATCTGCCCGCAGGCGATGCCCGGCTATTACATGTCTGACTTCAGCAAGGCGCAACAGGTGCTGGAAACCTTTACGAGTGTCGGGCTGATTCTGGATCTTTACCATGCCCAGCTTTTGACCGGCGACGCAGCCGGGGTGCTGGCGCAGTTTTACGACAGGACCGTCCATGTACAAATCGCCGACAACCCGGGTCGTCATGAGCCGGGCACCGGGACCATGGACTTTGCCGCCTTGTTCGCGGCGCTGGAGCAGCGTGGCTACCGAGGATGGATCGGCTGTGAGTACCGCCCATCCGGCACCACGGTTGAAAGCCTTGAGTGGCTTAAGCCGCTGCGGGCCCAGGTGTTGAAACCCTAGGGGTTATTGCGCGGCAGGCAGCAGGAAGCGGGCGATCACCGGCAGGTGGTTGGAAATACGCAAAGTATCGTCTTGGCGCACCTTCGCTTCCACGCGTTTGATCCGCGAGCTGTAGAACAGGTAATCCAGGGTGCGATCCGGGCCATCAAGGCTTGGGTCGTTGGGGAAGTGCGTCAGCCATTTCTCACGGTCGATGCCACTGGATTGGCTGTTGCTGGGGATCATCGGGTATTTGTCCCACAGCATATGCAGCTCGCTGTCCGGCGAATATTGCCCGCGCTTACCGGCGTCCAAACGCAGGAATTGACCCAGGGGCAGCAGGTTGAAATCCCCGCCGATCAGCCAGGGCGTGCCACGGCCTTCGAGTCTGTCCAGCAGTTTGACCGTGGTTTTGACTTGCTCCTGCACCGCGCTGCGTCCGGGGGCAGCGCCGTCCAGGCGCGTGTTGATCACTGCCAGTTGGCCGCCGTCGCTGAGCGGCAGGTAGGTCAGCAGCAAGGCCGGTTTGGGTCGGAACTGACGGCTGAGGATATTGGCCTCGGGCGCCGGCAATTGCAGGCGTTCGGCGTGTTCGATCTGGTAGCGGCTAAGGGTCGCCAATTTGCGGCCGACGCTGCCGAAGATATGCAGGTTTGGCACAAAGTCGGCTTTCCAGTCGAACGTCTGGGCACTGCAAGGGTAGAGGTCGACCAGGCGTTCCTGCAAAAGGGCGAGCTGGTCCTGGTAGTGGGAAGGCTTGGCGTTTTCGTCGAGTTCCTGCAGCAGCAGGATGTCGGGTTTTTCGTCGCGAATCACCCGCGCCACTTCGTCGAGGCTGGCGGCCATGTCTTCAACCGTGGGGCGATCATCGGGGCCGCTGCCATCGGCGGTGTCGTACCAGAACACGTAATTCTTGCCGGCCAGGTATTGTACGTTCCAGGTCATGACCTTGAGCGCCTGCCCTGGCAGCAGCGTTGGTGCACGCGGCGCGACGCAGCTCACCGGCAGGGTTTCCTTGGCCTCGGGGCGCCAGGTCAGGCTGTAGATCAGTGCGGTGAGCAGGCCTGCGATGATCAACAGGCCCAGCAAGGTTATGCGCAATAAACGGGTCATCGGCTCGGCTTATAGCGTTTCAGGAGTGGCAAGGAGCATATCACCGCGCGTCGGCATCGCCACCGATCAACATGAATAAACGGAACAGCACCACGCTGGTAAACAGTTGCAGGAAGCTGTGGGCGCTGTCTATCAATAGGCCCAGCAATGGCGCCGGTTCTGGATAGGCTGCCACGCTGGCGCCCTTGAGCAGCCACAACGGTGTCATCACGCACAGCAGGCACACCAGGATTCGCCAGAAATGCCCACGGGTCAGGCGGAAGCTTTCCTTCATGGCCTCCAGCGCCGGCATGCCGCGCAGCACCAGCAAGTACTCGGCGAACGCCAGCACCACCATCAGCCACAGGCCCGGCAGGAAATACAGCGACAGCCCCAGCAGAATCAGCAGCGTGCTCATGGCCGTCAGCAGGGCGAAACGCGGCCACAGGGTCAGGGCCATGGCCCAAACATCCTGGGTGCGCGGCGACTCGCCACGGGTGCGGGCATCCAGGAACAGAATCAACGCGCCGGTGTACAGCGGGTACACCAGCAACCCCACCACCACGCTGTAACCGGGGAACGCGTCCGGGCCGACCATGTGGTTGAGCACCTGTTGCAGCAGGGCTTCGAGAATCACCAGCGGCAAGCATAACTGGACGATGGCGCCCAGGTTGTGTCGGGTG
Source organism: Pseudomonas sp. RA_15y_Pfl1_P11 (assembly GCF_963970975.1). Classification (NCBI taxonomy): domain Bacteria; kingdom Pseudomonadati; phylum Pseudomonadota; class Gammaproteobacteria; order Pseudomonadales; family Pseudomonadaceae; genus Pseudomonas; species Pseudomonas sp. RA_15y_Pfl1_P11. The sequence continues at coordinate 156,366 of NZ_CAXAOY010000015.1, read as the reverse complement.
AAACGCAAGGAGTCGCGCAATACGTCTAACGGATTCATCAAGTTCATCGCAGGCCTGAAAGCAAGGGCAACACTTTAACCGATCAAGGCTGGCGGTACGCAAACGTAAACCTTGAGTAAAGACCATTGAAACAACTCGTAACACCCCCATAACTAAGACGGCGCCTGATTAAAGGCGAGACCACGATTTCTACCGGCAATCTAACGAGGTCGCCATGAACAGCGAAGAGCAAACCCTGATCGATGGACTGTTTTCACGGTTGCAGCAAGCCGAAACGGACTCAGCCCCCCGCGACGCCCAGGCCGAAGCGCGGATCAAGGAGCACATGACTCGCCAACCGGCGGCCGGGTACTTCATGACCCAGTCGATCCTGGTGCAGGAACACGCGCTCAAGACTCTCGACGCGCAGAACAAACAACAGGCGCAGCAGATCCAGCAATTGCAGGATGAGCTGCAACGGGCCAAATCCGCGCCACCCGCCGCTTCGGGTGGCGGTGGTTTCTTGTCGAGCATCTTTGGCGGAGGCGGTTCACGTGATTCGCAACCGGCACAGAGCGCGCCAGCCTCTTCCAGCGGCGGTTGGCGTGAACCGGCGCGGCCTTCCTTTGGCCAGCCTGCGCCGCAGCAAAACTACGGCGCCCCGCAGCCGAATTATCAACAGCCACAGCAAGCGCCAGCCTCTCCAATTGGCAGTGGTTTCCTCGGTGGTGCGTTGAAAACTGCTGCCGGTGTGGCCGGTGGTGTGATGTTGGCAGAGGGCATCAGCAGCCTGTTCAACCACAACTCACAACAGCCGCAAGTCGTCGAGGAAATCATCCGCGAAGAGCCCGCGCCTGCCAGTGACAACGGCAACTGGGGCAACGATGACCAGAAGTTTGCCGGCAATGACAGCTGGGGCAACGACAACGCCTCGGACAGCTTTGCCGACAGCGATTACGCCGACGATTCCTCTTCCTTCGGCGACGACGATTCCTTCGTCTGACACACCGTGACCGGGGTGCTTCGTCGCCCCGGTCTGATTTTTCCCGGAAACGTTCTCGCGGCTGGCATACTGGCAGCCTTTCCGGGCGCTGGCGCCTGGCTGTCATGAGGAAGTGCGGTGAAGAAAATTGCAGTGTTCGCCGATGTGCAAAACCTCTACTACACCGTCCGCCAGGCCTATGGTTGCCACTTCAACTACGCCGCCCTGTGGGCTGACATCAGCTCGCGGGGGCAGATTGTCGAGGCCTATGCGTACGCCATCGACCGCGGCGACAGCAAGCAGCAGCAATTCCAGCAGATCCTGCGCAACCTCGGCTTTACGGTAAAACTCAAACCGTACATCCAGCGCAGTGATGGCTCGGCCAAAGGCGACTGGGACGTGGGCATCACCCTCGACATCATGGACGCCGCCGACCACGTCGACGAAATCGTGCTGGCCTCCGGCGACGGTGATTTCGACATGCTGCTCGACCGCATCATCCACAAGCACGGCGTTGAAGCCGTGGCTTACGGCGTGCCGGGGCTGACGGCCAACTCACTGATACGCGCTGCCAGTCGCTACGTACCCATCGAAGGCGCGTTGTTGCTCAAATAAGCGCTGCGGCTTAATAAATTGTTAGACGGAGTTGGAACAGGTTTGGAACGTATAGCGGTCATCGACTTTGAAACCACTGGCATCACCCCGAGCAGCCACTGCCGCGCTACGGAAATCGCCGTGGTTATCCTCGAACGCGGCCAGATCGTGGACCGCTACCAGAGCCTGATGAACGCAGGCGTGCGCGTCCCCGGTTTCATCGAACAACTCACCGGCATCAGCAACGCCATGCTGCGCAGCGCACCGCCGGCGGAGCGGGTGATGAACGAGGTCAACGAATTCGTCGGCACCACGCCGTTGATGGCGCACAACGCCGCGTTCGACCAAAAATTCTGGGATTACGAGCTGGGCCTGATCCGCCGCACCCGCCTGCAGAAATTTGCCTGCTCCCTGTTGCTGGCTCGCCGCTTGATGCCCACCGCGCCCAACCACAAACTTGGCACGCTCAACGCCTTTGCCCAACTGCCCCACACCGGCAAGGCTCACCGGGCGATGGCGGATGCCGAGATGGCCGCTAACCTCACCGCGCACCTGGCCCAGCAACTGCGCGGCACCCACGGCCTGCGCGAACTGTCCCACGAACTGCTGTGCACCTTGCAGAAAGTGCCGGCGGCGAAGATCAATGAGCACCTGAAGAAACATCGCGGGTTCTAAACCCGCCGCAATCCCAAGAACACTGAAGGTCAAAATGTGGGAGCGGGCTGGCTCGCGAATGCAGTGTGTCAGTCGCCGAATAAATTGACTGATACACCGCCTTCGCGAGCAAGTCGAATCGTCGCACCGCCGTTCCCACATTTAGTTAGGCGGCGCTCATCAAGGCTGTACACACTCCAGGGCCCGATCCACCACCCCCTTCGCCATCCCCACCAAATGCATCACCGCCCGCTGCTGCGCGCTCAGTACCTCACCCGAATCCTGCACCGTCTCCACCGCGCAATGCAGCAAGTCAGCCGCATGGGCCAGGGCATCTTCGACGCTCAGGTTGTCATTCAGAATAAAATTGGGCGCATCCGGGGCGGACGCTTTGAGGTAGTAGTCGATGGCTCGGCGATTGAGCAGGGCGTCTTCGCTGAGGAAGTTTGCGTTCGATGTGGAAGTTGCTTTGATCATGTTCAGAACTCCAGAGTATTTGACTCGCTCCTTCCGTCAATTTCGGCTTGCACTTCCGGTCATCGAGGGGCCGATGACGTGGGGCAGATTAGTGGTGCAGTCTTTGCGGAGCAAGGGGTTGAAGCTCGCTCGGAAACTTCCCGCAAGTGAAAGGGAGTGGTCTTGCTGGCCATTTAGAACAGCCCTCTGGTACATCTTCGTATATCGGGGGAGAAAAAAAGAGAGTTAGCCAAATGAGGGCCGAGATCAGCGAAAAGGTCATCCAACTGTTCGTCGATATCATTGGCTTCATCGACCGCAGCCAAGTGACAGAGCAAACGGATTTCATTCATGACTTCAAGATCATTGATGACGATTTGACCTGCTTTGTCATGCAGATCAAGTGGCAGTTCAAGCTGCAAGCGACACAGGCAGATTGGGATCACATCACCACGATCAAGCAGATTGTCGATTTGATTGTTGAGGGCTCAAAGGTGCATTGATGCAACTTACGTCATCGCAGGCAAGCCACACACACAGTTGGAATGCATTTCAACGGTGGGAGCCGGGCTTGCCCGCGATGGCGGTGGGTCAGCCACCACTCTTCCCGACCCGCTCCAACTGCCCCAACGGCACCCGCCGCTCTATCGCGCTCGACAAAATGATCGAGGTCTTGCTGAACCCGAACTTCGCTACCCGATTAATCAGGTTTTCCAGCTCGGGCATGCTGCCCACTGCCGCTTGCATGATCACACATGGATCACCCGTCACCCGATGGCACTCGGTCAGCTCAGGGATTTGCGCCAGGGCGTCGTAGGTCTTTTGGCTGCCATGGTTAGTCAGCCGCAGCTCAATCACGCATTGAATCGGCAAGCCGACTTTGGACAGGTCCACCTTGGCCTGATAACCGGTGATCACGCCACTGGCTTCGAGCTTGGCCACTCGCTCAGCGACGGCGGGGGCGGAGAGGTTTACCTTGCGGGCGAGTTGCGCGTAGGAGGCGCGGCCGTCTTCGAGCAGGGCGCTGAGGAGCAGGCGGTCGTATTTGTCCATGATAAGGCTCCGGTAACGCGTGGCTTTCGAAAACATGGCTTATAGCGCTGATAACCATGCTTTGAAAAGTGTATAGGCGGTTTAAACAGGTTTTGTAACTTATGTTTATCGACCTGCTTTTTTAGAATAAGCCTCCCTACACCTGCCATAGAGCTGCCCAATGCCTGGCCCACGTCGCTTTCCCTTACCGTTGATCGCCGCCTTTTTTGCGTTGTATGTGATCTGGGGGTCTACCTACCTGGTGATCCGGATTGGCGTGGCGTACTGGCCGCCGTTGATGCTCGGTGGGATTCGCTTTTTGCTGGCGGGCGCGGCGATGTACGGCTATTTACGCTGGCGCGGGGCGCCGGCGCCGACCTGGGAGCAGTGGAAGGCCGCCGCCAAAATCGGCATTTTGCTGCTGACTTTCGGCAACGGCTCGGTGACGTTGGCCGAGCACTCGGGTGTGTCGTCCGGTGTTGCCGCACTGGCCGTGGCGACCGTGCCGTTGTTCACCTTGCTCTGTGGCTATTTCTGGGGCGCGCGCAATACCCGTCTGGAATGGGCCGGGGTGGTCCTGGGGATTATCGGCATCGCCATGCTCAACATGGGCAGCACCTTGCAATCGAGCCCAACGGGCGCTGCCTTGCTGTTATTTGCTGCCGCTTCGTGGGCATTTGGTTCGGTGTGGAGCCGGCGCTTGCCGCTGCCTCAAGGGGCCATGGCCAGTGCCGCAGAAATGTTGGTGGCCGGCGTCACGTTGTTGATCGGCAGCGTGTTGACCGGTGAGCGCCTGCAGGCTATGCCACCGCTTGAAGGTTGGCTGGCCCTGGCCTATCTGGCTGTGTTCGGTTCGATCATCGCCTTTAACGCTTATATGTACCTGCTCAAGCATGTACGCCCGGCGGCGGCTACCAGCTATGCCTACGTCAACCCGGCGGTGGCGGTGTTGTTGGGGATCGTATTCGTGGGCGAGACCATTGGCATGGAAGAAGCCCTCGCGATGCTGGTGATTATCAGCGCGGTGCTATTGATCAGCCTGCCCCAGTGGCGCAAGCCCAAGCCGGAAATAAGGTAAACTGCCGCGCATTACGCGCAGTGCGCTGAATTTTTCCTACGGTAAACACATGACTTTCGCCACACTTGGCCTGATCGAACCCTTGCTGCGCGCCCTTGAGACGCTTGGCTACCAGACCCCGACGCCGGTGCAGGCGCAAGCCATTCCGGCGGTGCTGGCCGGTCGCGACCTGATGGCCGCGGCCCAGACCGGCACCGGCAAGACCGCCGGTTTCGCCGTGCCGCTGCTGCAGTTGCTGACCATGGAAGGGCCGAAAGTCGCTGCCAACTCGGCGCGTGCGCTGATCCTGTGCCCAACCCGCGAGCTCGCCGAACAGGTTCACGCCAGCGTTGCCGAGTACGCGCAAAACCTGCCGCTGACCACTTACGCCGTGTACGGCGGCGTGAGCATCAACCCGCAGATGATGAAGCTGCGCAAAGGCGTCGACATCCTGGTCGCCACGCCTGGCCGCTTGATCGACCTGTTCCGCCAGAACGCGCTGAAACTCAACCAGCTGCAAACCCTAGTACTGGACGAAGCCGACCGCATGCTCGACCTGGGCTTCTCCGAAGAGCTTGCCAACATTTATCGCATGCTGCCGAAAAAGCGCCAGACCCTGCTGTTCTCCGCCACCTTTTCCGATGAGATCCGCCAGCTCGCCGGGCAGATGCTCAACGACCCGCTGACCATCGAAGTCAGCCCGCGCAACGTCGCCGCCAACACTGTGAAGCAATGGGTGGTGCCGGTGGACAAGAAGCGTAAGGCAGAGCTGTTTGTGCACCTGATGCGCAAAGGCCGTTGGAAGCAGGTGCTGGTGTTCGCCAAGACCCGTAACGGCGTGGATGCGCTGGTGGATAAGTTGCAAGGCTTGGGTATCAATGCCGATGGTATCCATGGCGACAAGCCGCAAGCCACTCGCCAACGTGCGCTGGACCGTTTTAAATCGAGTGATGTGCAGATCCTGGTGGCTACCGATGTGGCGGCCCGTGGCCTGGACATCGAAGACCTGCCGCTGGTGGTCAACTTTGACCTGCCAATCGTGGCTGAGGACTACATCCACCGCATCGGCCGCACCGGTCGCGCGGGCAATACCGGTGAAGCGATTTCCCTGGTGTGCGCCGATGAAGTGAACATGCTGTCGGCCATTGAGATGCTGACGCGTCAGACGCTGAGCCGGCATATTGAGCAGGATTTCGAACCGGAGCACCGCGTGCCGGACACCGATGCCAGCGGGCAAGTGGTGAAGAAGCCGAAAAAACCGAAGAAGCCTAAAACGTCGGGTGGTGGCGGTAAGCGCAACCTGGGCAAGTGGGTGGACAGCGGGGATGCAGCGCCGGTGGAGCCTTCGATCAAGCCGGTGCGCAAGGTGCCTGTGTTTAATACTGGGCCGCGTAAGAAGAAATAGAGCCGCTATGAGCTGCGAGCCAAAAGCTGCAAGTGGGCACGACGCTGCTCTTGCTTGCAGCTCTAGGCTTGCAGCTTGCAACTGCCTTTAAGCCATTCCAACATCCCACGCCCAGCCGCCCATCCGCTGGCAAAGCATCCCGTCAGTAGGTAGCCCCCCGTCGGCGCTTCCCAATCCAGCATCTCCCCCGCACAAAACACCCCCGGCAATTGCTTGAGCATCAAGCGCTCATCCAACGCCTCAAACGGCACGCCGCCCGCAGTGCTGATCGCCTCATCCATCGGTCGCGTCTTCACCAGCGTTAACGGCAACGCCTTGATATCCACCGCCAATTGCGCCGGATCGTTGAAGTGCTCTGCCGGTGCCAACTCACGCAACAGCGCCGCTTTCACCCCATCCAACCCCAACTGACTGTGCAAGTGCTTGCTCATCGAGCGCGAGCCACGTGGCTTTGACAAGGCAGCCAGGACCTTATCCAGCGGCTTGCTCGGCAACAGGTCGATGTGCACCGTGGCCGAACCGTCGCGGTTGATCGCTTCGCGAATCGGCGCCGACAGTGCGTAGATCAAACTGCCCTCAATACCTGTGGCAGTGACCACACATTCCCCTAACCGAGGCTTGTCATCCCCCAAGCCGATGGCGACGTTTTTCAACGGCGCACCGGCGAATTTACTGACCATCAATTCGCTCCAGGCCGACACCTCGAAGCCACAATTGCTGGGTTGCAATGGGATGTAAGGCACGCCTTTGTCTTCCAGCAGCTTGAGCCAGGCACCGTCAGAACCCAGGCGCGACCAACTGCCGCCGCCGAGGGCCAGCAACACTGCCTCGCTGTGGACAGTTTTTTCGCCATCCGGGCTGTGGATAAGTAAATCACCCTGGGCATTCCAGCCGGTCCAGCGATGGCGAGTGTGGATAACCACGCCTTGATCGCGCAGGCGCTTGAGCCACGCACGCAGTAGGGGGGCAGCTTTCATGTCGGTAGGAAATACGCGGCCAGAGGTGCCGACAAAGGTTTCGATGCCCAAGCCATGAATCCATTCGCACAACGCTTCGGCACCAAACCCACGCAACAAGGGCGCCATATGCGGCGCGCGCTCGGCGTAACGTGACAGGAACGCCGGGTACGCCTCGGAATGGGTGATGTTCATGCCGCCCACCCCCGCCAGCAGGAACTTGCGCCCCACCGAGGGCATGCCGTCGTACAGGTCCACGCGCACGCCTGCCTGGCTCAAGACTTCAGCAGCCATCAGCCCGGTGGGGCCGCCGCCGATAATGGCAACGTGAAGAGCAGGGGTCTGAGGCATGGGCTGGGCTACGGTCGCTGAATAGGACGAGCATTCTACCCGAGGACGGCGCAACTGCCTGATCAAAAAATGTACAACTTCCTACAGGCCAGACTGCTTCTGGCTTTCAGGTGCTTACGCTCAAGTTATCCACAGGTGGTTCCACAGGCATTGTGGGTAACGCCCACGGTTCAATGACAACCTGATGACGTCCAGACCCGTTGCGCACTGTGGTGCAGGATGCCGTGGCGGCGGGCGAGGGCCGGGCGGTCCTTGCTGTAGCCGCCGCCGATTACGCCCATCACCGGGATGTCGCGCCCCAGGCAGTGGCGCATGACGCTTTCGTCGCGGGCGGCGACGCCTTCGTCTGTCAGCTTGAGGTAACCGAGGGCGTCGTCTTTATGCACATCGACGCCGGCGTCGTACAGCACCAGGTCGGGCTGGTAGAGCGGCAGCAGGTAGTTGAGCGCGTCGTCCACCACCTTGAGGTAATCGGCATCGCCCATGCCCATCGGCAGTGGGATGTCCCAGTCGCTCTGGGCCTTGCGCGCCGGGAAGTTCTTTTCGCAGTGCAGCGACACAGTGATGGCGTCCGGCGTGTCGTGGAGAATGCGCGCGGTGCCATCACCCTGATGCACGTCGCAGTCGAAGATCAGTACGCGGTTGACGCGGCCGCTCGCCAGCAGGTAGTGGCTGATCACCGCCAGGTCATTGAAGATGCAAAAGCCGGCCGGATAATCGTAATGGGCGTGATGGGTGCCGCCGGCCAGGTGGCAGGCCAGGCCATGGTCCAGCGCCTGTTCCGCCGCGAGAATGGAGCCGCCGACTGCACGCACAGTGCGTCGCGCCAGCGCTTCGCTCCAAGGCAGACCGAGGCGCCGTTGGTCTTCGCGGGACAACTCGCCGCTCATATAGCGCTCGATATACCCAGCGTCGTGGGCCAGGGCCAGAATCTGCGGTGGGCACAGTTGTGGGCGCAGCAGTTGGCTGTCCTCGGTCAGTCCCGTTGACACCAGGTGGTCGCGCAACAGGCGGAATTTGTCCATGGGGAAGCGATGCTCCGCCGGGAACTCGGGGCTGTAGTCATCGTGGTAGATCAACGGCAAAGGCATGGGATTTTCTGACGGGAACCTGCGACGGATCTTACCAGCGCTGTACACTCACGCACATGGCAAGGGAGGGGACCCATGGAGCCGATACTCGAATTGGAAAGCGCACGGCTGGTGCTGCGCCAATGGCGCGACAGCGACCTGCTGGCGTTTGCGCGCATGTGCGCCGACCCGCAGGTGATGCGCTATTTCCCGGCCAAGCTGAGCCATCTGGAAAGCGCTGCGTTGATCGGCCGGGTTCGTGGTCATTTCGCCGAATACGGCTTTGGCCTGTGGGCATTGCAGCGCAAGGACACCGGTGACTTCATCGGCCTTACCGGGTTGCTGAATGTCAGCTTCGAAGCGGATTTTACCCCAGCGGTGGAAATCGGCTGGCGCCTGGCTCACGAACACTGGGGCCTGGGTTACGCCAGCGAGGCGGCGTGGACCGCGCTGCGCTGCGGTTTCGACCGCTTGCAACTGGACGAAATCGTTGCCTTCACCACGGAATCCAATCTGCCGTCACAAAAAGTCATGCAGGCCATCGGTATGCATTACGATCCCCAGGCAGATTTTGAACACCCCAAGGTCGCAGCCGATGACCCGCTGCGCCATCATGTTTTGTATCGCATCACCCGCGCCCAATGGTTGGACACGCTGCACGGATAAGCAGCCCGGAATGCCCTCTCGATTGTTGTAGGAGTTGCTCTATGAGCCAAGTATTGGAAGATCTGGTGGACTTGCTGACCCTGGAGCCGATCGAGGAAAACCTCTTTCGCGGCCGCAGCCAGGACCTGGGTTTTCGCCAACTGTTCGGCGGCCAGGTGCTCGGCCAATCGCTGTCGGCCGCCAGCCAGACTGTAGAAGAAGCGCGGCACGTGCATTCCCTGCATGGTTACTTCCTGCGTCCTGGTGATGCGGCGTTGCCGGTGGTGTATTCAGTGGACCGCGTACGCGACGGCGGCAGTTTCAGCACACGTCGTGTGACGGCGATCCAGAAGGGCCACCCGATCTTTACCTGCAGTGCCTCGTTCCAGTACGACGAACAAGGCTTCGACCATCAGACCACCATGCCCGTGGTGGTCGGACCGGAAAACTTGCCGTCCGAGCTTGAGCTGACCAAACAGCGTGCGCACTTGATCCCCGAGCCTATGCGCGACAAGTTGCTGTGCCCCAAGCCGATCGAAGTGCGCCCGGTCACCGAAAAAGACCCGTTCAACCCGCAGCCATCCGACCCGGTCAAGTACGTGTGGTTTCGTGCCGACGGCGCTTTGGCCGACGCGCCGGCGCTGCATAAGTACCTGCTGGCCTACGCCTCTGACTTCGGCCTGTTGACCACCTCGTTGCTGCCCCATGGCAAGACCGTGTGGCAGAAAGACATGCAGGTCGCCAGCCTCGACCATGCGCTGTGGTTTCACGCTGACCTGCGTGCCGATGACTGGTTGCTGTACGCCATGGACAGCCCGTGGGCCGGCAATTCCCGTGGGTTCTCCCGGGGCAGTGTGTACAACCGCGCCGGGCAACTGGTGGCCTCGGTGACCCAGGAAGGCTTGATTCGCCATCGCAAGGACTGGGCATGAGCCTGACCGACGTTAAGCACTGGGTGTTCGACATGGATGGCACGCTGACGGTGGCCGTGCATGACTTTGCGGCCATTCGCGTGGCCCTGGAGATCCCGCCCGAGGACGATATTCTCACCCATCTGGCGGCGTTGCCCGCGGATGAGGCGGCGGCCAAGCATGCCTGGCTGCTGGAGCATGAGCGCGAGTTGGCGCTGGGTTCGGTCGCCGCAGAAGGCGCGGTTGAGTTGGTGCGCGAGCTGGCCGGGCGTGGTTATCGCCTGGGCATCCTGACCCGCAATGCGCGGGAGTTGGCCCACGTTACGCTGGAGGCAATTGGCCTGGCGGACTGTTTTGCCATCGAGGATGTGCTGGGGCGTGAAGATGCGCCACCGAAGCCGGACCCGGGTGGTTTTCTGAAACTGGCAGCCGCTTGGGATGTCGCGCCGAGCGAGATGGTGATGGTCGGTGATTACCGCTTCGACCTGGATTGTGGCCGAGCGGCAGGTGCGCGGACGGTGTTGGTTAACCTGCCCGAGAACCCGTGGCCGGAGTTGGCGGATTGGCATGCCGAGGATTGCGTGGCGCTGCGTCGGATGGTTTAAACCGGACACCGAAAATCAAATGTGGGGGCGAGCAAGCCCCCACATGTTGATCCGGTTTTGTCTGTTAATTTGTGAACAGTACCTTCTGCCCCTCCGGTGACGTAAACATCCCATCCCCGTTATGCCCCACTCCAGGCTCTTCCACCCACGTGTGGCCCACCTGCGGATGCCGCTGCTGGAGGTCGCACAAAATAGTTGTGCCCGCGACAGTCATTGCCCTTCCAGCGCAGTACCTGGTTGTCCAGGTGGTTGCGCTTCACGTCGAACTCATTCAGAAACTGCGGCGCTATCACCAGCGTATTGGCAGCTTGGCCTGCGTGCTCGGCGGCGTTTTCACCGCTTTGCAGGTAAGTCTGCGCGTTACGCAGGCGACCCTGCACGATGATCAATGCACGGGTGACTTGGGGCAGCGGCTGGCGCCAGTCCTGGCTCACGCCGAGGCTGAGGTCACCGGCATCCAGGTGAAAACGATCGGGACTCACGACTTTGACGCCATGTTCGGCGGCCAAGGTGGTAGAGCAGGTCAGCACCAAACCCAGCAGCAATCCCAATCGTTTATTCATCTAGAGACTCTTGGCCGTAAACGTATCGCATTGATTGATCTGGCCCTGGGCGAAGCCAGTCTTGAACCAGCGTACCCGCTGTGCCGAGGTGCCGTGGGTAAACGAGTCCGGTACGACACGGCCCTGACCCTGTTGCTGCAAGCGGTCGTCGCCAATTGCGTTGGCCGCATTCAGCGCTTCTTCAATGTCGCCGGGCTCCAGCCAGTTCAAGCGCTTTTGCGCACGGTTGGCCCACACCCCGGCGAAGCAGTCGGCTTGCAGTTCCTGACGGACCAGCAGACCTCCATCGCCCTCCATTTGCCGACCCTGTTGGCGCGCGGCCTGGATTTTCGACGAGATGCCGAGCAACGTCTGCACGTGGTGCCCGACTTCGTGGGCGATCACATACGCCTGGGCAAAGTCGCCGGCGGCCTGGAAGCGTTGCGACATTTCCCGGAAAAACCCCAGGTCCAGGTACACCTGCTGGTCAGCCGGGCAATAAAACGGGCCGCTGGCCGAGGTGGCACCACCGCAGGCCGAATTCACCCGGCCACGGAACAGGATCAGTTTCGGATTCTTGTAGGCCAACCCGTTTTCCTGGAACACCTGGCCCCAAGTGTCTTCGGTATCGCCCAGTACGGCCCGCACAAAATCGGCTTGCTCATCGTTGGCCGGCGGCGCCTGGCGCGGCTGTGTACTCACCGACGGTGCCTGTTCCATCTGGCCGGTCAACTGGCCGAGGATCTGCATCGGGTCCTGGCCGGTCAGCCAGCCGATGCCGACGATCAGCACAATCGCCGCCAGGCTCAGGCCTTTGCCGCCACCAAAGCGCATGCCGCCGCCACCGCCGCCGTCACTGCGTGCATCCACCACGTTGTCGCTGCGTCGGCCTTTTTTCCATAGCATGTGGGCAATCCTCTGGGTGATGACAGTGTTTGATTATGGTCGTTATTAGCGGCAATAGCCTTCGCCGGTATCGACAATCAGGCAGTCCTTTTTATCCGCCAGCCATTTCAGCCCGGTGGCGGCACCGTCGCCAGCCCGCAATAGCTGTGGACCGTCGGGGCGGGTGAAGGCGATGCCGTCTTCGGCGGCTTCACCCTTGAAGGTGCCTGAGTCGTCGGCGTCGAGGCCGTATTGCATGGTGAGGATGTAATGACCACGGCCAATGCTGTCGTCCTTGGCGATGGTCAGGTTGAGGCCTTCGACGCCGATCCACTTGCCGACCCATTTGTCGGTGGGCGGGGTCTCTGGCACCAGGGTGGCCTGCACCGAAGCCGGGGCAGGTTTGGGGGCTTCCTTGGCTTCTTGATTGCAAGCGGTGAGCAGGGCAAGGGCAGACAGAACAAAGAGGGTTTTTTTCATAGCGGCAGGGCCTTGGTTAAAAAGTGTGCAACACGGCAGTCAACGTGCAGCGTTGGACTCGAATCCCGTGATTTAGTGCGCTGTTCGCACGGTGTTTGGTTATGCTCTAGGGGCAGACTCCGGCCCGGCTGCTAGATTACCGGGTTGAGCGCTATTTCATTCAGTGCACAGTGTTCAGCCCGCCACGCAAGAGAACTCAATGACCGTCAGTACTCCTCTATCCGGCGTCAACCACCCTTTCAAAGGCATCCTGCTGATTGTGCTGGCGACGTTTCTGTTTTCCAGCCATGACGCCTTGTCCAAATACCTGGCGGGGTTCTACCCCGTCGTGATGGTGGTGTGGGTGCGTTACCTGGTGCATACCTTGTTGATGGCCGGCATCTTCCTGCCGCAATCAGGCCTGCGCGTATTGCGCAGCAAACGACCGGGGATGCAGGTGGTGCGGGCGCTTTGCCTGTTGGGCACGAGCCTGTTTTTTACTGCGGCGCTGCATTACATCCCGCTGGCGGAAGCCACGGCGGTTAACTTCCTCGCGCCGATCCTGGTGACGGCACTCTCGGTGCCGCTGCTCGGCGAGCACGTGACGCGCGGCCAGTGGCTGGCGGTCATCTGCGGGTTTGTCGGCGTGCTGATCATCATCCACCCCGGCGGCGAGCTGTTTACCCCGGCCGTATTGCTGCCGCTGTGTTCGGCGATGTTCTTCTGCTTCTACCAACTGCTGACGCGCATCCTGAGTAAAGTCGACACCCCCACCACCAGCAACTTCTTTGCCGGCCTGTGCAATACCTTGGTGATGAGTGCGATGGTGCCGTTCTTCTGGCAGGTTCCGACGCTGTGGCATGGCGTGTTGATGCTGGCCCTGGGCACATGCGGGATGACCGCGCACTTGATGCTGACCCAGGCGTTCCGCTTCGCGGCGCCGGCCTTGTTGGCGCCGTTCGGCTATTGCCAGATCGTATTCGCGGGGTTGTTGGGCTGGCTGGTGTTCAACCATACCCCCGACTTGACCACGGTGGTCGGCATCGGGGTGATCTGCATGAGCGGGCTGGCCGCTGCCTGGCAGCAGCGGCGCAGATAGCTCAGGGGGTAGCTCAGACGTCTACGGTAGGAATTCTGCGCGGCGCCATGAAGTACATCCAGGTCAGCGCAATGAAGTACATCGCCGGGATCAGCGTGAACAACACGGTGTAGTTATTGTTGGTCACGGTAAGGATGTGGCCGACGATCTGAGTCATGAACATACCGCCGATGGCCGCGCACATGCCGCCGAAACCAAACACCGTGCTCATCATGTGCTTGGGCGTGTAGTCCATCACCAGGCTCCAGATGTTGGCGGTCCAGGCCTGATGCGCACCAATCGCCAGGGAGATGGCAAACACGGCGACCCACAGCTGGCTGGAGCCGGCAGCCATGATCACGCTGACGATGCAGCAGGCAAACAGCAGCATCGACAGCAGCCGGGCCTTGATCGAGTTCATGCCACGGCCGATCAGGAATGACGACAGAATCCCGCCTCCCACGCTGCCGAAGTCGGCGGTCAGGTAAATGATGATCAGCGGGATGCCCATCTGCGTGACGTTGATGCCCAGGTTGTATTGCTGATTCAGGAACGGCGGCAGCCAGTACAGGTAGAACCAGAACACTGGCGCGGTCAGCGCGTAGGCGATGGCGAAGGCCCAGGTGCCGCGCATGCGCAGGATACGGCTGAAGGGTACGCCGGGTTGTTCCGGTTCGATTTCCCGTTGCACGTAGTCCAACTCGGATTGTTTAACCGTCGGATGGTCTTCCGGGTTGTAGTACTTCAAACCCCAGAACACCAGCCAGATCGCGCCAAGTGACGCCATGCACAGGAACGCCGCCTGCCAGCCCCACACCTGCAGGATCAACGGCAACAGCATCGGCGTCATCATCGCGCCCACGTTGGTGCCGGCGTTGAAGATACCGGTCGCCACCGCACGCTCACCGGCCGGGAACCAGAGGCGCGTGGTTTTGACGCACGCCGGGTAGTTGGCGGCTTCGGTGAGCCCGAGGATGAAGCGACACACCATAAAGCCTACCGCCGAAGTGGCCAGGCCGTGGGCGCCCGTCGCCAGGCTCCACAGCAATACCGCGCAGAAGAACACGCGTTTCACGCCCACTCGGTCGATCAGTCGGCCCTGCAGCACAAAGCCGATGGCGTAGCCGACCTGGAACCAGAAGTTGATGTTGGCGTAGTCCATCGCCGTCCAACTCATCTCTTTGGCGAGGATCGGCTGCATGACGCCTAACGCGGCGCGGTCGATGTAGTTCAGGGTGGTGGCGAAAAACACCAGGGCCAGCATGCCCCAGCGCGTTTTACCCACGGCCAGGGCGCCGCGGATCTTGTCGCCGATGCCGGCGTGCGGGGTGCCCGGGCGCGCGGCCAGGGCGGAGTTTTGCAGAGGCATGAGGTCGTACCCGTTTTTTGAAATTTTTATGGTGTGTTCTGGGTCTGTTGCGTCATTGATGGTGCGCAGTGGCTAAAAAATCGTCAATTCGCCAAACCGGCATAGTGTTCGATAATCGCACTAAAAACTAACCGGTTCGTACATTTTAATTGCTGCGTGTAGGCTGGGGGCGAATAATTTGCTGCAAACAACAATTTCCGGGAGTCGCCCATGCAACGTTCCATCGCCACTGTTTCCTTGAGCGGCACCCTGCCGGAAAAGCTCGAAGCCATTGCCGCCGCCGGGTTTGATGGGGTCGAAATCTTCGAGAACGACTTGTTGTACTACGACGGCAGCCCCCGTGAAGTCAGGCAGATGTGCGCCGACCTCGGCATTGCCATCACCTTGTTCCAGCCGTTTCGTGACTTTGAAGGCTGCCGCCGCGACAGGCTGGCGCGCAACCTGGAACGCGCCGAACGTAAGTTCGACTTGATGCAAGAGCTGGGCACCGACCTGGTGCTAGTGTGCAGCAATGCGTCGGCCGACTGTGTAGGTGACGAGCGCATTTTGCTCGATGACCTGAGCCTGTTGGCCGAACACGCCGGTCGCCGTGGCCTGCGCATCGGCTATGAAGCCCTGGCCTGGGGCAGGCATGTGAACACATGGCAACAGGTGTGGAACCTGGTGCGTCAGGTTGATCACCCAAACTTGGGCGTACTGCTCGACAGCTTTCACACCCTGTCCCTCAAAGGCGACCCGAGTGCCATTGCCGAGATCCCCGGCGACAAGATCTTTTTTGTACAAATGGCCGACGCGCCGATCCTGGCCATGGACGTCCTGGAGTGGAGCCGACATTTCCGCTGCTTCCCCGGTCAGGGCGAATTCGACCTGGCGGGGTTCCTCGCGCCGATCATCAAGAGTGGCTACACCGGGCCACTGTCCCTGGAAATCTTCAACGACGGCTTCCGCGCCGCGCCCACCCGCGCGAATGCGGCGGATGGCCTGCGCTCCTTGCTGTACCTGGAGGAGAAAACCCGCGAACGCCTGAAGCAGGAAGCACCGGTGCAACCGGTCGAGATCCTGTTTGATACCCCGGCGGCCAGCGAATATGACGGTATCGAGTTCCTCGAATTCGCTGTCGATGAAAGCCTTGGCGCCAAGCTCACCCATTGGCTCGAGCGCCTGGGCTTTGTCAAGGCCGGGCAGCATCGCTCCAAGAGCGTTAGCCTGCTGCGCCAGGGTGATATCAATCTGATCCTCAACTGCGAACCCTATTCTTTCGCCCACAACTTTTTCGAGGCCCACGGGCCGTCGTTGTGCGCCACCGCGATCCGGGTCAAGGACAGCGCCAAGGCGCTGGAGCGCGCGGTGGCCTACAAGGGCCAGCCGTATCGCGGCCTGGTCGGGCCCAACGAGCTGGAATTGGCGGCCGTGCGCGCACCGGATGGCAGCCTGATTTACTTGGTGGACCCCAGCGAAGGCACGCTGTACGACACCGACTTCAACCTGCAAACCGCTTCGACGGCCAGCGCAGGCCTATTGCGTATTGACCATATGGCGATGGCCCTGCCGGCCGACAGCCTCGACAGTTGGGTGCTGTTCTACAAGAGCCTGCTGGATTTCGAGGCCGATGATGAAGTGGTGCTGCCCGATCCTTACGGCCTGGTGAAAAGCCGTGCACTGCGCAGCCGTTGCAGCTCGATTCGCCTGCCGCTGAACATCTCCGAGAACCGCAATACCGCCATTTCCCATGCCCTGTCGAGCTATCGCGGCTCGGGCGTGCACCACATTGCCTTCGATTGCGCAGATATTTTCGCCGAAGTGAGCCGCGCCAAGGAGGCGGGGGTGCCGCTGCTGGATATCCCGCTCAACTATTACGATGACCTGGCGGCACGTTTCGATTTTGACGAGGCGTTCCTCAGCGAGCTGGCGTACTACAACGTGCTGTACGACCGCGACGCCCAGGGCGGTGAGTTGTTTCATGTGTACACCGAGCCGTTCGAAGGGCGGTTTTTCTTCGAGATCATCCAGCGCAAGAATGGCTATGCCGGCTACGGTGCGGCCAATGTGGCGGTGCGCTTGGCGGCAATGGCCAAATCGCGCAGCGGTGCTGTTCGCCAGGCGCGTTTATAACGACGGGTCCGGTGCTTTCTTTCAGGCCGCATCGCGGCCCATAATCACGGCCTGCACAACACTGGCCGTGAGCGCACCATGACCTCCGAGGCACCCCGCAAGAGTCGTAAGAACAACCCGGAAAAGACCCGCGAGAACATACTCCAGGAAGCCATTGTGGAGTTTGTCCAGCAGGGCCTTTCCGGCGCTCGCGTGGATGCGATCGCCGAGCGCATCCACACCTCCAAGCGCATGATCTATTACTACTTCGGCAGCAAGGAGCAGTTGTACGTCGAGGTGCTGGAGAAGCTCTACGGCGACATCCGCACTACCGAAACCCAGATGAACCTCACCGCGCTGGAACCGCGCGAAGCGATCCGTCGGCTGGTGGAATTCACCTTTGATCACCACGACCAGAACGTGGATTTCGTGCGCATTGTCAGCATCGAAAATATCCACAATGCCGAGTACGTGAAGCGCTCGGATGCGATCAAGGCGATGAACAGCAACATTCTCGAAGCGCTGGGCACGACGTTGCGTCGCGGGGCCGAGATGGGGGTGTTTCGCGAGGGGCTGGAGCCGCTGGACGTGCACTTGCTGATCAACTCGTTCAGCTTTTACCGTGTGTCCAACCGCCATACGTTCAGTGAGATCTTTCAAATTGAGTTGTCGGATGAAGCGATTAAACAGCGGCACCGGGACATGATTTGTGACTCGGTGATGCGCTATTTGCAGGTTTGAGTCCATGCGAGGCTCGAGGCTGAAATGCAAGCCCCACATTTGGATTCGGTTCCTACAGTGAAACGTTCATGCTCTGGAAGTGCGCCAACATCCGGTCTGCATCCGGCACTTCCCCACTGAACAACTCAAACGCCTTCACCGCCTGAAACACCGCCATGTTGCCGCCATCCAGCGTGCGGCAGCCCAAGGCGCGGGCGTCGCGCAGCAGCTCGGTCTCGAGTGGGAAATACACGATTTCCGCGACCCATAACTCAGTGCGCAACAGAGCGACCGGCACCGGTGTGCCGGGCAGCTTGGCCATACCCATCGGCGTGGTATTGACCACGCCGTCGGCCTCGGCCATCGCGTTCTCCAAGTGGTTGCCGACCTGGGCCCGGCCAGCACCGAAACGTTGCGTGAGGTTATCCACAAGGTCGCGGGCGCGATTGGCGTCCACGTCGAAAATGCTCAACTGCTCGACACCTTCCGCCAACAGCGCGTGGGCCACCGCTGCGCCCGCACCGCCAGCGCCCATCTGCACCACACGTTGGCGCGCCACGTCATTCAAGTTGCGCCGAAACCCTTCGGCGAACCCCAGGCAATCGGTGTTGTGGCCGATACGTTTGCCGTCCTTGAACACCACTGTATTGACCGCACCGATGCCGCGGGCCTCGTCGGACAGTTCATCGAGCAGCGCCAGGATCGCCTGTTTGCACGGATAGGTAATGTTCAGCCCGGTGAAGTGCATCAGCTCGGCGGCATGCAGCAGGTCGGGCAGGGCGTTGATGTCCAAGTGCAGGGGCTCAAGGTCGATCAAGCGATACAGGTAGCGCAGGCCTTGGGCGTCGCCTTCGCGTTCATGCAGGGCCGGCGTGCGGGAAGCCTGGATGCCGGCACCGATCAGGCCAGCGAGGATGCGCGGTTTCATCGGGCCGATCCTTTTAGCAGATGGCTGAAATGTTCCAGGGCCAGGTGGTAGCCATGGCTGCCGAACCCCGCCAGCACTGCCTTGGCGATGGGCGACACAAAGGAGTGATGGCGGAACGCTTCACGGGCATGCACGTTGGACAGGTGCACCTCAATCACCGGCACCTCACTGGCTACCAGCGCGTCGCGAATGGCTACGGAGGTGTGGGTCCAGGCCGCAGGGTTGATCACGATACCGGCGCAACGGGCGCGGGCGCCGTGGATCCACTCGAGCAATTCGCCTTCGTGGTTGGTCTGGCGAAATTCGATTTTCAGCCCGAGCTGTTCGGCGCTGCGGCCACACAGCGCGGCGACATCGGCGAGGGTTTCATGGCCGTAAGTGGCGGGCTCGCGGGTGCCGAGCAAGTTGAGATTGGGGCCATTGAGCACCAGCACGATGGGCGGCATTGAAGGTTTCTCCACAGTTCTTGTTAGTTGTGTGGATAAAATGTACTGGTTAGTTAATTTGGTCAATTGATGGCGGCGTATGTGTTCGATAATCGAACCGTTAATCAGACACGTCGTACAGTTGAATCGGATGGGGTATCAATTGAGCGTCATTCTCGACAGCGCTTAAGATGCCGCCCGAGCCAATGGCAAGAAGGGCGGACGGCCGCGCAAGAAGGTTTTGGAGCCCAGCGATTCTACGGAGGCATGAAAAACCACAGGAGATTGTGGGTGCCTGGCAGATTTATCTGCGGGTCAGCAGAACCCCGGACTCCATATGGTGCGTCCACGGGAACTGGTCAAACAGCGCGCATTGGGTGATGCGGTGCGTGTCATGCAGTTGCGCGATGTTCGCCGCCAACGTCTCCGGGTTGCAGGAGATGTACAGGATGTTGTCGAAGCGTCGGGTCAGTTCGCAGGTGTCCGGGTCCATGCCGGCGCGCGGCGGGTCGACGAACACGCTGCCGAACTCATAGCGCTTCAGGTCGATGCCGTGCAGGCGGCGGAACGGGCGCACTTCGTTGAGCGCTTCGGTGAGTTCTTCAGCGGAGAGTCGCACCAGGGTGACGTTATCCACGGCGTTTTCATCGAGGTTGCTCAGCGCCGCATTCACTGAGGTCTTGCTGATCTCGGTGGCCAGCACTTTGCGCACGCGGGTTGCCAAGGGCAGGGTGAAGTTGCCGTTGCCGCAGTACAGCTCGAGCAAATCATCCGGGCGGTCACCCAAGGCTTCGTATGCCCAGTTGAGCATCTTCTGGTTCACCGTGCCGTTGGGCTGGGTGAAGGCGCCTTCGGGTTGGCGGTAGCTGAAGGTGCGCCCGCCAACGTCGAGTTTTTCCACCACGTAATCATGGCCGATCACATCGCGCTTGCCCTTCGAGCGGCCGATGATGCTCACGTTCAAGTCGGCAGCCAGCTGGTTCGCGGCGGTGTGCCAGTGCTCGTCCAGCGGGCGGTGATAGCACAGAGTAATCATCGCGTCGCCGGCCAGGGTGGTGAGGAACTCTACCTGGAACAGCTTGTGGCTCAGGGCGGCGCTGGCTTGCCAGGCGGCCTTGAGTTGCGGCATCAACTGGTTGATGCGGGCGCTTGCGATGGGGAACGCTTCGATCAGGATCGGCGTGCGCTTGTCGTCCTGGGAAAACATTGCGTAGTGGCGCTCACCGCCTTCGCGCCACAGGCGGAACTCCGCGCGCAGGCGGAAGTTCTGTGGGGGCGAGTCGAAGACCTGTGGCTCCGGTGCATCGAACGGTGCCAGCAGGTCACGCAAGCGCGTGACCTTGTCTTGCAGTTGAGCGGTGTAGCGTGCGGCGTCAAAAGTCATGCGTTGAACCAGCCCAGCTTGATCACGAACAGAATCGACAGAATCACCAGCGCCGGGTTCAGCTCACGGTAGCGGCCCGAAAGCAGCTTGATGGCGGTCCAGGCGATGAAACCGAAGGCGATGCCGTTGGCAATGGAGTAAGTGAAGGGCATCGCCAGGGCGGTGATCACCACCGGCGCTGCAACGGTAATGTCGTCCCAGTCGATTTCGGCCAGGCCCGACGTCATCAGCACGGCCACGAACAGCAGTGCCGGTGCAGTTGCGAAGGCAGGTACGCTGGCGGCCAGTGGCGAGAAAAACAGCGCCAGCAGGAACAGGATCGCTACCACGACGGCGGTCAAACCGGTGCGGCCACCTGCGCTCACGCCGGCAGCCGATTCGATGTAGCTGGTAGTCGTTGACGTACCCAGCAGCGAACCGGCCATGGCGGCGGTGCTGTCGGCGATCAGCGCACGGCCCATTTTCGGCATGTGGCCGTCCTTGCCCATCAGGCCCGCGCGCTTGGCGACGCCGATCAGGGTGCCGGAGTTATCGAACAGGTCGACGAACAGGAACGCGAAGATCACGCTCACCAGGCCGATATCGAGCGCGCCTTTAATATCCAGCTGCAGGAACGTCGGGGCCAGGGACGGCGGCATTGAGGTCACGCCGCCGAACGGGGTGACGCCCAGCAGGATCGACACGATGGTCACTGCCAGGATGCCAATCAGCACGGCTCCGCGTACCGCCAGGGCTTCCAGCGCAACGATGAGCACGAAACCCAGGGTGGCGAGGATCGGAGCAGGTTGCTTCAAGTCACCCAGGCCAACCAGCGTGGCCGGGTTGGCAACCACAATCCCGGCGTTGTGCAGCGCAATCAGCGCCAGGAACAGGCCGATACCCGCAGCAATCGCCGAGCGCAGGGGCAGGGGAATGCTGTTGATGATCCACTCACGGATACGAAAGATCGACAGCAGGAAGAACAGCACCGCCGAGATAAACACCGCACCCAGCGCAACCTGCCAGGTATGGCCCATGTGCAGGACCACGGTGTAGGTAAAGAAGGCGTTGAGGCCCATGCCCGGCGCGAGGGCGATCGGGTAGTTGGCGATCAGGCCCATCACGGTCGAACCGATGGCGGCCGCCAGGCAGGTCGCGACGAATACCGCGCCCTTGTCCATGCCGGTCTCGCCGAGGATGCTCGGGTTCACGAACAGGATGTAGGCCATGGCCAGGAATGTTGTGATGCCCGCGAGGATCTCGGTGCGCACGTTGGTGTTGTGTGCCTTGAGTTGAAACAGCTTTTCCAGCATGCCTGCTCCCTGTGACGCTCTGTGGCGTCGTGATTTGTTGACCTCTAAGTCAAAGCACAAACTGCGCCAAGCGCCTGTGGTTTCAGAGAGGATCGGAAAAAGCGGCGCATCATACCAGCAGCCGAGGCCTTGAGGCATACTGCGACGACGTTTAAACGAAGGTCACCCGCAGCATGAAAAACGCCAAACCGTGGAGTCTAGTCCTGATCCCCTGTATCAGCCTGTTGCTCGGCGCAGCACCGGCGTGGGGCGCGACTGCACCGCCCTTGAGCGAAGTGCGTGTGTTCAAGGTCGAGTCGGCGAAGTGCAGCGAGACCATTGCGGAACGTGTAAACACTACCCAGATGTGTGAGCACCGCGGGCCCACCCGGGTTTCTGTGATGGAAGTCGGCCTGGGCAACAACCCCATGGGTCGCTTCAATGGTGCTGAGTTGAATGGCCAGCGCACGGCGGTTTGCCAGGTGGGCAACATCAGCGAAGCCTGCACGGGGGCCGGCACATTGATGGGCTACATCTATGTGTTTGACCTGAACGTCGAAGCCCAGGGCTGGTTCCAGTACAGCAACTCCTCGATCAACCCCCCGCGAAATACCTTGACCACACAGCTCAATATCCGCTGATCAATCACCTTGAACGCTCAATACCCTGGGAAGTCGTACCCCTGAGACGGCGACTTTCCTGAACGCCGCGGATGTAGACCAACCCGTGAGGTGTTTATGAGCGCGACCCCCAATGGCGCGGCGACCCAACCGTTCGCCAGCCACTCCATATGCCTGAGGCTCAACGGCCAGGATCGCCAGTTGGATGTGCTGCCCTGGACCACACTACTCGACCTTTTGCGTGAGCAGCTCGACTTGGTGGGCAGCAAAAAAGGCTGCGACCACGGCCAGTGCGGCGCCTGCACCGTATTGCGCGATGGCAAGCGGATCAATGCCTGCCTGACGCTGGCGGTGATGTGCGACGGTGCCGAACTCACCACCATCGAGGGCCTGGCCAACGGCGACCAACTGCACCCGATGCAGCAGGCGTTTATCAAACACGATGCCTTCCAATGCGGTTACTGCACCCCTGGACAGATCTGCTCGGCCGTCGGCCTGGCCAATGAAGGTCGGGCCCACGACACGGCGCAAATCCAAGAGCTGATGAGCGGTAACCTGTGCCGCTGCGGGGCTTACAGCAATATTCGCGATGCCATTGAAGACGTAGTGGGAGGTGAGCAATGAATCCCTTCCACTACAGCAAGCCTGCGGATGTGCAAGAAGCGGTTCATCTGAGCAGCGCCGCGTCGCGCTTTATTGCCGGTGGCACCAACCTGCTGGACCTGATGAAAGAAAACATCAGCCGCCCCGAGCATCTCATCGATATCACAGGATTGCCGCTCAATGACATTCAGGAGACTGCCGGTGGCGGTCTGTTGATCGGCGCGTTGGTGAGCAACGCCGACCTGGCTTGGCACCCGCTGATCGAACAACGTTACCCGCTGCTGTCCCAGGCCATCCTGGCCGGCGCCTCGCCGCAACTGCGCAACATGGCCAGTACCGGCGGCAACCTGTTGCAGCGCACCCGTTGCTACTACTTCTATGACGCTACCGTGCCGTGCAATAAGCGTGAGCCCGGCAGTGGCTGCCCGGCACGCACCGGTTTGAACCGTATTCACGCGATCCTCGGCGCCAGTGGACAGTGTGTCGCCACCCATCCCTCCGACATGTGCGTCGCTTTGGCAGCGCTGGAGGCGAGGGTGCATGTAGAGGGGCGTGGCGGTTCGCGAATCATTGAGTTCGCCGACTTTCATCGCCTACCGGGTGATGCGCCGCAACGTGACAACCAATTGGCCGACGATGAGCTGATCACCGCCATCGAACTGCCTGCCGATCACCTGGCAAACCATAGCAATTACCTGAAAATCCGTGACCGTGCCTCCTATGCGTTCGCCCTGGTGTCTGTGGCTGCCGCGCTTGAGCTGGACGGCGACACCATCATCGACGCGCGCCTGGCCCTTGGCGGCGTGGCCCACAAACCCTGGCGTGACCGCGTGGTGGAAGCCGCACTGATCGGCCAGGTTGTTAGCCGTGAAACTTTCAGTAACGCCGCCGATGCCCTGTTGCAAGACGCCGAGCCGCTGCAACACAACGGCTTCAAGATCAAGCTGGCACGCCGGGGGGTTATTCGCGCCCTGAGCGACGCCGCTGTTGCAGGAGAACGCCCATGAGCGCTATCGGCAAACCCTTGGACCGCGTTGACGGTCTGCTCAAGGTCACAGGCAAAGCGCGGTATGCCGGTGAGTTTCCCGAAGAAGGCCTGCTGCATGGCAGCGTAGTGTCGAGCACCGTGGCCAAGGGCCGCGTGCTGCGTATCGACGCAACCAAGGCGCTGGCCCTACCGGGCGTAGTGGACGTTATCCATCACCTCAACCGACCCAAAATCGCCAGCTACGATGATGCTTTCCAGGACGATGATGCGGCCGACGGCTCGCCGTTTCGCCCGCTGTACAACGATCGCGTACTGTACAGCGGCCAGCCACTGGCGCTGGTGATCGCCGATAACCTCGAGCTGGCGCGACATGCCGGCTCCCTGGTGGAGATCGAGTACGAAACCGAAGCCTTTGAAACCGACTTGCTGGCCTTGCAGGAACAAGCCTACGCCTCGCCGCAGACTCCGCCCAAGCCGCGCGGCAACTTCCAGGCCGAATGGACCGGCGCTGCCGTCAGCCTGGATCGGCACTACAGCACCCCCATCGAACACCACAACCCGATGGAGCCCCACGCCAGCACCGTGCTGTTTCAGCCGGACGGCACGCTGCACATCCACGACAAGACCCAAGGCCCGCAGAACTGCCAGGCCTATGTGCAAAAAGTCTTCGGCCTGGATAAAAGCCAGGTGCGTGTCTTCGCGGCATTTGTCGGCGGCGCCTTTGGCTCGGGCCTGCGCCCGCAGTATCAATTGCCGCTGGCGGTGATGGCGTCCTTGGCGCTCAAGCGCTCGGTGCGGGTCACGCTGACGCGTCAGCAGATGTTCACCTTCGGTTACCGCCCACGCACCTTGCAGCGTTTGCAGCTGGGCGCCGCCGCCAACGGCCGCCTGCTGGCACTGGGGCACACCGCGATTGGCCAGACGTCGCGCTTCGAGGATTTCAGTGAGCATGTGGTGGAGTGGAGCGGCATGCTCTACCACTGCGATAACGTGCAGCTTACTTATAAGTTGGTGCCACTGGATGTGTTCACGCCGCTAGACATGCGTGCACCTGGGGCGGCCCTCGGGGTGATCGGCCTGGAGTGCGCCATGGACGAACTGGCCTGCGCGCTGGGGATGGACCCGGTGCAACTGCGGCTGATCAACTATGCCGAACGCAATCAGAACGAAGACAAGCCCTGGTCGAGCAAAGCCCTGCGCGAGTGTTACCGCGAAGGCGCCGAGCGTTTCGGCTGGCACACACGCAACCCGGAACCGCGCAGCATGCGCGACGGCCGCCAGTTGATCGGCTGGGGCATGGCCGGCGGCGTGTGGGAGGCCATGCAGATGAAGGCCAGCGCCAAGGCGCGTATTGATGCCGAGGGCAAACTGACCGTCAGCAGCGCCACCACCGATATCGGCACTGGCACCTACACGGTGATGACCCAGATCGCGGCTCAGGCCAGTGGCGTGGCGGTTGAGGACGTGGCCTTTGTGTTGGGGGATTCATCGTTGCCCACTGCGCCGCTGCAGGGCGGATCGTTTACCGTGTCCTCCGTCGGCACGGCTGTGCAGCAGGCCTGCGAAGCGTTGAATGCCAAGCTGTTGGCCGTTGCTCGGCAAACGTACCCGGTATTCAAGGAGGCCGAGTCCGTACGCTTTGAAGACGGCCAGTTGCATACCGGTGACGTCAGTGTGTCATTGGCACAGCTGGTCAAGGACAGTGGCGAAGACGCGTTGGCGGTGCAGGTCGACAGCGAGCCCGACAAGAAGCGCGAGGGGTTTGCTACCGCTACCCATTCGGCGGTATTTGTCGAGGTGCGTGTGGATGAAGACCTGGGCACGATCAAGGTCAGCCGGGTGGTCAGCGCGATTGCCGCCGGGCGCGTGGTCAACCCGAAGATGGCGCGCAGCCAGATCCTCGGCGGGGTGGTATGGGGTATCGGCATGGCCCTGCACGAAGAAACCCAGATCGACCATCAATTGGGGCGTTACATGAACCATAGCCTGGCGGAGTACCACATCCCGGTAAACGCCGATATCGGCGAGATTGACGTGGTGTTTGTCGAAGAACGCGACGATATCGTCAACGCCCTTGGGTCGAAGGGGGTTGGTGAGATTGGTATTGTGGGCGTAGCGGCGGCGGTGGCGAATGCGATTTATCACGCCACTGGGAAGCGGGTGCGGGCGTTTCCGATTACTTTGGACAAAGTGCTCTGACGCAATCTCCTGCCCACTGAAGATCAAGTGTGGGAGCTGGCTTGCCTGCGATGGCGGTGGGTCAGCTCCTGATGAGGTGACTGACACACCGCTATCGCGGGCAAGCCCGGCTCCCACAGTATTTTGCAGTGTGGCTTAAACCTTGGGCTCTTCCACCGGCACATGCATCCGATCCCGATTCGCCAGGGTCGGGAACAGCTTGATCCACACCCCCGTCACCACCAGCGTGCCGATCCCACCCATGACCACGGCAGGCACGGTGCCGAACCAGTGGGCGGTGATGCCCGATTCAAACTCGCCCAACTGATTCGACGCGCCGATAAACAAACCGTTGACTGCACTGACCCGCCCGCGCATTTCGTCCGGTGTCTCCAACTGCACGAATGAGGCGCGGATCACCATGCTGATCATGTCTGCCGCACCCAGCACCACCAGCACCGCCAGGGAAAACCAGAACGAGGTGGACAGGCCGAAGGCGATGGTCGCCACGCCGAATACGCCGACGGCGGTGAACATCACGCGGCCCACATGCCGGTCCACCGCGAACCGCGCCAACCACAACGACATCAATAGCGCGCCCACTGCCGGTGCCGAACGCAGCAGGCCCAGGCCCCAGGCGCCCGTCAGCAGGATGTCCTTGGCGAACACCGGCAGCAACGCGGTGGCGCCACCCAGCAGCACGGCGAACAAGTCGAGGGAGATGGCACCGAGAATATCCGGGCGGCTGCGGATAAAGCGGATACCGGCGAGCAGAGAGTCCATGGTCGCCTTGGCTTTGTTCAGCGGCGTTTGGCGCGCGGGCAAATTCAGGGTCAGCACGCAGGCAATGAGGTACAGCACCACCGTGGGGCCATACACCCACACGCTGCCAAAGGCGTAAAGCAAGCCGCCAAGGGCCGGCGCGACAATGGTCGCCAGCTGCTGGGCCGACTGCGACGAGGCCACGGCCCGTGGGAACAGTGCGGCGGGCACAAGGCTCGGGAGCATGGCCTGGGTGGTGGGCATTTCAAACGAGCGCGCAGCACCCAGCAGGAAGGCGAGGATAAAGATCATCTCGCGGGTCACGTTGCCGGTCAGGCCTCCAATGGCCAGGGACAAGGCGATAAGCGCCTGCACGGTCTGGCAGATGGCGGCAACTTTGCGCCGCTCATAGCGGTCGGCCACATGCCCGGTGTGCAGCATGAACAGCACGCGCGGCACGAATTCCACTAATCCGACCAAACCCAGGTCCAGCACGTTGCCCGTCAGTTGGTAGAGGTTCCAGCCGATCGCCACGGTGAGCATCTGGAAGCCGCTGGCGGTGAAGATGCGCGCCAGCCAGAAGGCGATGAAAGGGCGATGGTGACGTAACAGCAACGCAGGTTCGCTAGGCATCGGGAATTCGGGTCAAGGCCGGGGGAAGCGCCGAGATTATCATTAAGTTGTAACAGATAGTTGCAAGAACTGAGCTGAGGCAGTCTGTCACGCGGCAAAAGACCACACAGGTCAACCTCAAAAATGGGACTACTCTTTCAGCAATGCTTGATTCAGATCAATGCCGTCGCAGGGGCAGTTCAAGTCGGCAGACCAGGCAAGCATCCCAGCGTGATTGGACAAAAAAAGAAACGAATTGAAATTCGCCGTACTCCATAGCGATGGGGCAGTGATTGCAGGCCGCCGGCCGGCATTCGGTATTACCTGAAAGAGGACAACATATGTTCGGTTTGGAGGCGCTAGATCTCGCCCGCGTCCAGTTCGCGTTCACCATCTCATTCCATATCCTGTTCCCGGCGATCACCATCGGCCTGGCCAGTTACCTTGCGGTGCTGGAAGGCTTGTGGCTCAAGACCCACAACGACACTTACCGTGATCTCTACCACTTCTGGTCGAAGATTTTTGCCGTCAACTTCGGCATGGGCGTGGTGTCCGGCTTGGTCATGGCCTACCAGTTCGGCACCAACTGGAGCCGCTTCTCAGACTTCGCTGGCGCCGTCACCGGGCCACTTCTGACCTACGAAGTGCTCACGGCCTTCTTCCTTGAGGCCGGTTTCCTCGGCGTGATGCTGTTCGGTTGGAACAAGGTCGGGCGCAACCTGCACTTTTTCTCCACCGTGATGGTGGCCGTGGGTACGTTGATTTCGACCTTCTGGATCCTGTCGTCCAACAGCTGGATGCAGACGCCCCAGGGCTTTGAAATCATTGACGGCCGCGTGATCCCAACCGATTGGTTCGCCGTGGTCTTCAACCCGTCGTTCCCTTATCGCCTGGCGCACATGGCCACGGCGGCCTTCGTGGCGACAGCGTTCTTCGTCGGCTCCTCAGCGGCCTGGCACTTGTTGCGCGGCAAGGACAACCCGGCGATCCGCAAAATGCTCTCG
Organism: Pseudomonas sp. RA_15y_Pfl1_P11; assembly: GCF_963970975.1. Lineage (NCBI taxonomy): Bacteria > Pseudomonadati > Pseudomonadota > Gammaproteobacteria > Pseudomonadales > Pseudomonadaceae > Pseudomonas > Pseudomonas sp. RA_15y_Pfl1_P11. The sequence goes on along the minus strand of NZ_CAXAOY010000015.1, from coordinate 127,750 downwards.
ATGGCGATGTGGATGGCGCTGATTGTTGCGCCTATCCAGGCGGTGATCGGCGACTTCCATGGCCTCAATACCTTGAAGCACCAGCCGGCGAAAATCGCCGCGATTGAAGGCCACTGGGAAAACAAAGGCAACGAACCGACACCGCTGATCCTGTTTGGCTGGCCCGACATGAAGGCCGAAAAAACCAAATACGCGGTGGAAATTCCGTACCTGGGCAGCCTGATCCTCACCCACTCCCTGGATAAACAGGTGCCTGCGCTCAAGGACTTCCCACCGGAAGATCGTCCGAATTCGACCATCGTGTTCTGGTCGTTCCGGGTCATGGTCGGCCTGGGCTTCCTGATGATCTTCACCGGCCTGTTCAGCCTCTGGCTGCGCCGGGGCGACAAGATGTACACGTCCAAACCGTTCCTGTACCTGGCGCTGTGGATGGGCCCGTCCGGCCTGATTGCGATCCTTGCGGGTTGGTTCACCACCGAGATCGGCCGCCAGCCGTGGGTGGTCTACGGCTTGATGCGCACAGCGGATGCTTCTTCCGGGCATAGCCTGGCGCAGATGACCATTACCCTGGTGTTGTTCGTGGTGGTGTACTTCGCGCTGTTTGGTGCGGGTCTTGGCTACATGATGCGTTTGGTGCGCAAAGGCCCTGTAGCCCATGACGTGACCGAGCCGACCCACGGTGGTCCTGGCCAGAAGCGCACGCCGGCGCGTCCTTTGTCTGCTGCCGATGACGGCACTGACAACGACCACGACCACATCCAGCATAAGGGGAATTGAGATGGGTATTGATCTTCCGCTGATCTGGGCCGTGATCATCATCTTCGGCATCATGATGTACGTGGTCATGGACGGCTTCGACCTGGGTATCGGCATCCTGTTTCCGTTTATCCCGGGCAAGACCGACCGTGACGTGATGATGAACACCGTGGCGCCGGTCTGGGACGGTAACGAAACTTGGTTGGTATTGGGCGGCGCGGCGCTGTTCGGCGCGTTCCCGCTGGCCTATTCGGTGGTGTTGTCGGCGCTGTATCTGCCGCTGATGCTGATGTTGATCGGGCTGATCTTTCGCGGCGTCGCGTTCGAGTTCCGCTTCAAGGCCAAAGACCACAAGCGTCACCTGTGGGACAAGGCGTTTATCGGTGGCTCGTTGGCTGCGACGTTCTTCCAGGGCGTGGCGCTGGGGGCGTTTATCGATGGCATCCCGGTAGTGAATCGCCAGTTCGCCGGCGGTTCGCTGGACTGGGCCACACCGTTCACGATGTTCTGCGGTGTGGCGTTGATCGTGGCCTATGCGTTGCTCGGTTGCACCTGGCTGATCATGAAGACCGAAGGCCCGTTGCAGGAGAAGATGCACAACCTGGCGCGGCCCCTGGCGTTCGTGGTGCTGGCGGTGATCGGCATCGTGAGTATCTGGACGCCGCTGACGCACCCGGAAATTGCCTCGCGCTGGTTCACCCTGCCCAACCTGTTCTGGTTCCTGCCAGTGCCGATCCTGGTGCTGGTGACCATGTACGGCCTGTTCCGCGCCGTGGCACGCAACGCGCACTACACGCCGTTCCTGCTGACGCTGGTGCTGATCTTCCTGGGCTACAGCGGCCTGGGTATCAGCCTGTGGCCGAACATCATTCCGCCATCGGTGTCGATTTGGGACGCTGCCGCGCCGCCGCAAAGCCAAGGCTTCATGCTGGTGGGCACGTTATTCATCATCCCGTTCATCCTGGGCTACACCTTCTGGAGCTACTACGTATTCCGCGGCAAGGTCACCCACGAAGACGGTTATCACTAGGAGGGTCGTCTCATGTCCGGCAAACCTACGTTGCACGAGATTGAACAGGCCGAGAAACAACCGTTGTGGCGGCGCCTGGGGTGGCTGGCGATGATCTGGACTGGCAGCGTGCTGGCCCTGTTCGTCGTGGCCAGCCTGATGCGCATGTTCATGAACGCGGCTGGCTTGACCACCCACTGACATCCCATCCCGTTGCCTTGCGGCACGGTTTTTTGGCCCCGCCTCTCCTCGCAGTGGCGGGGCTTTTTTATTTGCGCGCTTTGAGGATCACGAATTTCGGCGTGGTGGCGATTTGCTCGACACCCCGGAACAAGCGCGCCAGCTTGGTGTGATAACCCAAGTGGCGGTTGCCGACTATATAGAGGGCGCCGCCGACTACCAGCGCTTCCCGCGCCTGCTGGAACATACGCCAGGCGAGGAAGTCACCGACCACCTGCTGCTGGTGGAACGGCGGGTTGCACAGCACCACGTCCAGCGAATCGGGTGCCTGGCCGGCCAAGCCATCGGCGGCGCGTACGATGACATCGCGCTCACCGAGCGCTGCTTGCCAGTTTTGGGCCGCCGACTGCATGGCCATATAGGACTCGTCCACCAGGGTGTATTGCGCCTCGGGGTTTTGCAGGGCGCTGGCAATCGCCAGTACACCGTTGCCACACCCCAGGTCCGCCACCCGCGCGCTGCCCAGGCTTTTGGGTAGGTGCGGCAGGAACGCACGGGTGCCGATGTCCAGGCTTTCGCGGCAGAACACGTTGGCGTGGTTCAGCAACTCGATGGCTGGCGCGTCGAGGGTGTAGCGGGTCGGATACGGCGAGACAGCCGCGGGACGATCTTCAACAGTGGCGATCAGCAATCGCGCTTTCTTGACCGCCAGCGATGCGTGCATCGGCCCGATGTAGCGTTCCAGCAACTCGCCCGCCGCCCGTGGCAAGTGCTTGATCATCGCCCCGGCAATCACTTCGGCGCCTGGCGCAAGCTGGCCTTGCAGGCGGATCAATTGCTCTTCGAGCAGGGCCAAGGTTTTCGGCACGCGGATCAGTACGCGGTCAAAAGGCCCTGCCGGGATTTGGCTGGCCGGGATGAACGGCACAGCGTCAAACGCCTTGCTGTTGCGCACCAGGTTTTTCTCCAGGCCCTGGGCTGCCAGGAATGAGTCGCCGCTGGAGGTTACCTGTACTTGGCCCTGGAGGCTGACGGCCAGAGCGCCGAAGCTGTCATTGAGCACCAACACGCGGGTCTCAGTAGTCGGCTGCTGTTCGGCCAGATGATTGAGCAGGTACTCGTCAGCTGCATCGAAGGCTTGCAGCGGATCATTATGTTGCTCTGGCTGGCGGATCAGATCGAGCTGGGCGAAGGGGCTTTCGAGCAGGGGCATGGAGGGGGAGGCTCTGGGTAAACGATAAGTGTTCGGCAGTGGCCAGCCGAGACGTCTGAGTGAACGACTGGCGGCACCCGGGGGGTGGCTGCTCAACACTCAGAATTGGCCGCAAATGTTACTTTTTTTTCAGGGGGATTACATGCGGTGTTTGCTGGCGGGTCAAATAATCCCGTCTTGCGCGGCGCGGAGCACGGCGGCGATCTTGTTGTTGACCCCCAGTTTTTTCAGGCAACTGCAGACATGAAAGCCCACCGTGCGTTCGGATAAACAAAGGATGGCGGCGATGTCCGCTGCGGTCTTGCCCTTGCCGGACCACATGAGCACTTCCGTTTCACGCGGGGTCAACAGGCTGGCGGGTTTAGTACTGGGTGGTATGTCGGCATACTTATGCGCCAGTACTGCATGCATCGCGTGACACAACCACAGCATCAGCCCCGCTTTTTCGTAAAGTTCTTCCGGCGTGATTGCGCCTTTACCGCGGCTCAGGGTCAACATGCTGAACATGCCCCGGAAATCATGGACGGTTATGGTCAGCGCGATGTGCACGCCTGAAGTCTGCGCCAATGACCAAAGGCTGGGTACGTCTTTAAAGGTTTCTTCCTTCCAGACAATGGGCAGCGGGCTCTCCCTACAGTGCTTAACCACCGGGTCTACGCCAAAGAAGCTCGCCTGGTCATACACTGTTTTCCATTCATTTGGGTAGTTGGTGAATTCAATCGGCTTGACTTGGTTTTTAGGCAGGTTAGCGCTCATTTTGAAGGAACAGTGTTGGAAGCCGAGCTCTAAGGTTCTGATGGCTACCATTTCAAACACGCTGGTGGCCTCATCTTCGCCTTCTAGTTTGGGATGCCGTGTGTTGCGCCAGTTAATCATTGGTAACGCTCCATGGAATTCTCCGTGCCTTGAGGTACGTCCTGGACCCCCAACGCTGCACGGAAATGAGTGTAGGACAACGGCTACATGTCGAGAGGAAAATTTCGTACTTGCGCGCAGGTTTTTAAGAATTTTTCTGCAAAGTGACCTGCTGGCGTTGGCCGCGGGCAGTCTGAAAGTCGCGGGTTATTAGGCGTTTGAAGGCCCTGTAACGATCAACTAACAACCTGTTTGTAAGGGGGGTTGAGAGGCTAATAGCCAATTGATTGGCGGTGCAATTGGATAGCCATTACTGCATGTGTTGCGCGATACCACTACCAACCACAGGTGTTTCCACGCGCCACTTTGAGAGACACTAGGGCACCTGTTGAACGGAGGCCCCCATGACGGCCAGCGCTGAGAAATTCACCCGCCAGACCTTGCTCGATGTGCAATCGCTGACCCCCAGCCTGTTTACCCTGCGCACCACCCGCGATCCCGGTTTCCGCTTCACTGCGGGCCAGTTTGTGCGCCTGGGGGTGACCAAGGCGGATGGCAGCACCGTCTGGCGCGCCTATTCCTTAGTGTCCTCGCCGTTTGATGAGCACTTGGATTTTTTCTCGATCGTCGTCCCGGGCGGTGAGTTCACCAGTGAGCTGAGTCGCCTGCGGGTGGGCGATACCTTGATGGTGGAACGCCAGGCCACCGGATTCCTGACGTTGAACCGTTTCGTCGATGGTCGCGATTTGTGGATGCTGGGCACTGGCACCGGGGTGGCGCCGTTTTTGTCGATCCTGCAGGACTTCGAGGTCTGGGAGAAATTCGAGCGCATCATCCTGGTGTACAGCGCCCGCGAAGCCAAGGAGCTGGCCTATCAGGCGCTGATCAACGAACTGGGCGAGCGCGAGTACCTGGCCGAATACGCGCACAAGCTCACCTACATTCCTATCGTCACCCGTGAACAACACCCGGGCGCGCTGAATGGGCGCATCACGACGCTGATCGAAAATGGCGAACTGGAACGCGCGGCCGGCGTTGAGCTGGCTCCGGAGCATTCCCGCGTGCTGATCTGCGGCAACCCGCAGATGGTTGATGACACGCGGCAGTTGCTCAAGCAGCGCGATATGAATCTGAGCCTGAGCCGTCGTCCTGGTCAGGTGGCGGTAGAAAATTACTGGTAATAAAAAAGGCGCCTCAAGCAGGCGCCTTTTTTTCAAGCCGGTGTTTACTGAAGCGGCTTGTCGTTCTGTGCCTTGAGCAGATCACGGATCTCACCCAACAACAGTTCTTCCTTGGTCGGCGTCGGTGGCAGGCTTGGTGCCACGGCCTCTTCACGCTTCAGGCGATTGATCGCCTTCACACCCATGAAGATCGCAAACGCGACGATGACAAAGTCGATGACGCTCTGGATGAACTTACCGTAGGCCAGCACCACCGCAGGCACATCGCCTTGCGCTGCCTTGAGCGTTATCGCCAGGTCAGCGAAGTCCACGCCACCGATCAGCAGACCAATGGGCGGCATTATTACGTCGCCAACAAAGGAGGAAACAATTTTGCCGAAGGCCGCGCCGATGATAATACCGACGGCCATGTCGACCACATTACCTTTGACCGCGAAGGCCTTGAACTCACTGATCACGCCCATGGTTATTCCTTGTTACAGATGAGAAGGGTGGGGCTCAGTGTAATTCAGTCGTAGCGGGCTTGCCTGACACAACCGTTAACACTGTTAGTTTTAATCGACACATTAAATCGAAAATAGTTTGCAAAGTGCCATCAATCGCGCGCGAAATACTCGCTAAATCAGGTGCTTACTAGATTATTTTATCAATCGGGTTGGTACGTCTTTTCTATTTATCTTCTGACTCTCGGGTCACTAGCCTCTGGCAAGCACAACTGAATGTGCACTAAAAAAACCAGAGGAAACCTTGATGAACACCCCAATGAGCCGCGGGCCTGTTACAGCGCGAACTGCGCTGGTACTGGTGACCGCCAGCCTGCTGTCCCTCTCTGTGCAAGCCGCCAACTTGACCCGCGATAACGGTGCAGCGGTGGGCGACAACCAGAACTCGCAAACCGCCGGCGCCAATGGCCCTGTACTGCTGCAGGACGTGCAACTGATCCAGAAGCTGCAACGCTTCGACCGCGAACGCATCCCGGAGCGCGTGGTACACGCCCGTGGCACGGGCGCCCACGGCACCTTCACGGTCACCGACAACCTCAGCGATTTGACCAAGGCCAAGGTATTCGCCGCTGGCGAAACCACACCGGTGTTCGTGCGCTTCTCCGCCGTGGTACACGGCAACCACTCCCCGGAAACCCTGCGCGACCCGCGCGGTTTCGCCACCAAGTTCTACACCGCCGACGGCAACTGGGACCTGGTGGGCAACAACTTCCCGACGTTCTTTATCCGCGATGCGATCAAGTTCCCGGACATGGTCCACGCGTTCAAACCCGACCCGCGCACCAACCTCGATGACGACTCCCGTCGCTTCGACTTCTTCTCCCATGTGCCCGAGTCCACGCGCACGCTGACCGAGCTGTACGCCGACTCCGGCACCCCGGCCAGCTATCGGGAAATGGATGGCAACGGTGTGCACGCCTACAAGCTGATCAATGCCAAAGGCGATGTGCACTACGTCAAATTCCACTGGAAAAGCCTGCAAGGCATCAAGAATCTGGATCCTAAGCAAGTTACCGAAGTGCAGGGCCGTGACTACAGCCACATGACCAACGATCTGGTCACGCATATCAACAAGGGCGACTACCCCAAGTGGGACCTGTACGTACAGGTGCTCAAGCCTGAAGACCTGGCCAAGTTCGACTTCGACCCACTGGACGCCACCAAGATCTGGCCGAATGTGCCCGAGCGCAAAGTCGGGCAGATGGTGCTGAACCGCAACCCGGCCAACGTCTTCCAGGAAACCGAGCAAGTGGCCATGGCCCCGGCCAACCTGGTGCCGGGCATCGAACCGTCGGAAGACCGCCTGCTGCAAGGCCGAGTGTTTTCCTACGCCGACACCCAAATGTACCGCCTGGGCGCCAATGCCCTGCAACTGCCGATCAACGCACCACGCGCAACCGTCAACAATGGCAATCAGGACGGCGCACTGAATTCCGGCAAAACCACCAGTGGCGTGAACTACCAGCCAAGCCGCCTGGAGCCTCGGGAAGAGCCGCAAGCCGCACGCTATAGCCAATCGGCCCTGTCGGGCAGCACCCAGCAGGCGAAGATCCAGCGTGAGCAGAACTTCAAGCAAGCCGGTGATCTGTACCGCTCCTTCAATAAAAAAGAGCGTCAGGACCTGATCGAGAACTTCGGCGGCTCGCTGGCAACCACCGATGATGAAAGCAAGCACATTATCCTGTCGTTCCTTTACAAAGCCGATCCGGAGTACGGCACTGGCGTAGCCAAGGTTGCCAAGGGGGACCTGGCGCGCGTGAAGGCGCTGGCGGAAAAACTGACTGACTGATCCGTTGGTTCTGGTCGGCGCCCAGAGACGGGCGTCGACCCTTGGCAGGAGAACACCCATGCGAATTTCTATCGGTCTGCTGATGGCCATGCTGGCCTTTGTCGCACACGCCGAGTCGCCCGACCCGGTTGCGCTCAAGGTCCAGTTGCAGGATTACTACTTCGACGCCGCCCGTCGTGGCGACCTCGACATGCTCAACACCTTTATCGATTCCGGCTACAGCCTCAACACCCAGGATGACAAGGGCTACACCGCGTTGATCCTCGCCGCGTACCACGGCCAGGGCCCGTTCGTGGAGCGCTTGCTCAACGCCGGTGCCGACGCCTGCGTGCAGGACAAACGCGGCAACACTGCGCTGATGGGCGCGATCTTCAAGGGCGAACTGAAAATTGCCCAACGCCTGCTGGCCACCGACTGTAACCCCGATCAGCGCAATGGCGCCGGGCAGACGGCGGCCATGTACGCCGGGCTGTTCAAACGCGTCGAGCTGTTGGATGAGTTGAAGGCCAAAGGCGCCGACCTCAACGCCGAAGACCCGATCGGCAACAGTGCTTCACGATTGGCCAGCGGTGAAATCCGGACCCCGGCGCCGCGCTGAGCTATCATCGCGGTTTTTCGGTTGGAGGTTCTCAAATGGCAAAGGCCAAGCGCATGTACGGCTGCACGGAGTGCGGCGCGACCTTTCCCAAGTGGGCCGGCCAGTGCGGCGAATGCGGTGCGTGGAACACCCTGACTGAAACCATGATCGAAAGCGGCGGCGCGGCGGCCCCCACTGGCCGTGCCGGCTGGACCGGGCAACAGGCGCAGATCAAGACGTTGGCCGAAGTCAGCGTTGAAGAAATCCCGCGTTTTTCCACCGCTTCCGGCGAGCTGGACCGGGTGTTGGGTGGCGGTCTTGTGGACGGTTCGGTGGTGTTGATCGGCGGTGATCCGGGCATCGGCAAATCGACGATCCTGCTGCAAACCCTGTGCAGCATCGCCAGTCGCATGCCGGCGCTGTATGTCACTGGCGAAGAATCCCAGCAGCAAGTCGCCATGCGCGCCCGTCGCTTGGGTTTGCCCCAGGACCAACTGCGGGTGATGACCGAAACCTGCATCGAAAGCATCATTGCCACGGCGCGTATCGAAAAGCCCAAGGTCATGGTGATCGACTCGATCCAGACCATTTTTACCGAGCAATTGCAATCAGCGCCGGGCGGTGTGTCCCAGGTGCGCGAGAGCGCGGCGCTGCTGGTGCGTTATGCCAAGCAGAGCGGCACGGCGATCTTCCTGGTGGGGCATGTGACCAAAGAAGGCGCGCTGGCCGGGCCACGGGTGTTGGAGCATATGGTCGACACTGTGCTGTATTTCGAAGGCGAATCCGACGGCCGCTTGCGTTTGCTGCGGGCGGTGAAGAACCGTTTTGGTGCGGTAAACGAGTTGGGTGTGTTTGCCATGACCGACCGGGGGCTGAAAGAAGTCTCCAACCCGTCGGCGATTTTTCTGACTCGCGCTCAGGAAGAAGTCCCGGGCAGTGTGGTAATGGCAACGTGGGAAGGCACTCGCCCGATGCTGGTGGAAGTGCAGGCGCTGGTGGATGACAGCCATCTGGCCAACCCTCGGCGTGTGACCTTGGGTCTGGATCAAAACCGCCTGGCGATGCTGCTCGCGGTGTTGCACCGACACGGCGGCATTCCTACCCATGACCAGGATGTATTCCTGAACGTCGTGGGTGGGGTCAAGGTGCTGGAGACCGCGTCTGACCTGGCGTTGATGGCGGCGGTGATGTCCAGCCTGCGTAATCGGCCGTTGCCGCATGACTTGCTGGTGTTCGGTGAAGTCGGCCTGTCAGGCGAAGTACGCCCGGTGCCCAGCGGGCAGGAGCGTTTGAAGGAAGCGGCCAAGCACGGCTTCAAGCGCGCCATCGTGCCCAAGGGCAACGCACCGAAGGAATCGCCGCCGGGGATCACGATTATTGGCGTGACGCGGTTGGAACAGGCGTTGGATGCGTTGTTCGAGTAATCAGCAACACCGCAAACCAATGTGGGAGCGGGCTTGCTCGCGAAAGGGGTGTATCAGCGATGAATTCGTCGACTGACACTGCGCCTTCGCGAGCAAGCCCGCTCCCACGTTTGGATTGTATTGGCTGTTAAATCTCCAGCAAAGCACCCAGCTCGCGCTCCAACTCTTCCTCGTCACCCAGGTTCAATTCGACCAGCCGCCGCAAATGGCTGATCGAGTCCAGGTCGATGTGCTGGCACACAAAGCCCAATTGGTCATGATCCTCATGAGTCAGCCGAACCTGCATCTTGATATGGGCCTTTGGGTCCAAGCGAATATCGACGTCAAACGCCAGCGCCTTATTGCCCTTCCAATCCTCGGGGCGCTTTACCAACAAGCCCTTCAGCGACAAATCCACCAACTGCGCCGGCCACTCGCGGCCGTTTTGCCGAAGTTCGGTCTTGGCATCAAAGGCGATCCGGCGAAAACGGCGGCGGTCAGACGCTTGCTCGGTCATGGTCACACCCTCTGGTAGATAGAAAGAGTGTAGCTCTGCGCCATTATCAGGCCATTTTTTCTGCTTTTTTTGCGCTGGCAAGGCTCTAGACCAACGTAGGGGGGTGGCCTTTAAGGCCAGTAGCGCTAAACTCCGGATGGCTGTCCTTTCTGTCCACCCTGGCTGGAATATAAAAATGAAAAATAATAATAGCCTGCTACGCCATCTACCCTGGCTGGTGCTGGCAATTGTAGGAGCGTGCGCCCTGGGCGTAGTGGCCTTGCGCCGCGGCGAGGCGATCAACGCCTTGTGGATTGTGGTCGCTGCGGTGGCCATCTATCTGGTTGCGTACCGTTACTACAGCCTGTTCATCGCTAATAACGTGATGCAACTCGACCCACGGCGGGCCACCCCCGCAGTGGTCAATAATGATGGTCTGGACTATGTGCCGACCAACAAACACATCCTTTTCGGTCACCACTTTGCGGCGATTGCCGGTGCAGGCCCGTTGGTCGGCCCGGTGCTGGCGGCGCAAATGGGCTACCTGCCTGGCACGCTCTGGCTGATTGCCGGCGTGGTGCTGGCCGGTGCCGTGCAGGACTTCATGGTCCTGTTCCTGTCCACTCGTCGCAACGGCCGCTCCCTGGGGGACATGGTCCGCGAAGAAATGGGCCGCATCCCTGGGACCATCGCGCTGTTCGGTTGCTTCCTGATCATGATCATCATCCTGGCGGTGCTGGCGCTCATCGTGGTCAAGGCCCTGGCCGAGAGCCCATGGGGCATCTTCACAGTGATGGCGACCATCCCGATCGCGATGTTCATGGGCATCTACATGCGCTACATCCGCCCGGGCCGCATCGGTGAAATCTCGATCATCGGCGTGCTGTTGCTGCTGGGCTCGATCTGGCTGGGCGGGCAGATTGCTGCTGATCCGGAGTGGGCCAAGGCCTTCTCTTTCACCGGTATCCAGATCACCTGGATGCTGATCGGCTACGGTTTCGTCGCGGCGGTACTGCCGGTGTGGCTGATCCTCGCGCCACGCGATTATCTGTCGACCTTCCTCAAAATCGGCACCATCATCGCCCTGGCGATCGGCATCCTGGTGACCATGCCCGACCTGAAAATGCCGGCGTTGACCCAGTTCATCGATGGCACCGGTCCGGTCTGGAAGGGCGGTCTGTTCCCGTTCCTGTTCATTACCATTGCCTGCGGCGCGGTATCGGGTTTCCACGCACTGATCTCGTCGGGCACTACGCCCAAACTCTTGGCCAGTGAAAGCCATGCCCGCTACATCGGTTACGGCGGCATGCTGATGGAGTCGTTCGTGGCCATCATGGCCATGGTTGCCGCGTCGGTGATCGAACCTGGCGTGTACTTCGCCATGAACAGCCCGGCCGCGATTGTCGGCACGGACGTGGTCACCGTGGCGCAGACCGTCAGCAGCTGGGGCTTTGCGATTACGCCTGAGGCGCTGTCTGCCGTCGCCCATGACATCGGTGAAACCACCATCCTGGCGCGTGCCGGTGGTGCTCCGACGCTAGCGGTGGGTATCGCGCAGATCCTGCATAGCGTGCTGCCGGGTGAAAACACCATGGCGTTCTGGTACCACTTTGCGATCCTGTTCGAAGCGCTGTTCATCCTGACGGCGGTGGACGCCGGTACCCGTGCCGGCCGCTTCATGCTGCAAGACCTGCTGGGTTCCTTCGTGCCGGCGCTCAAACGCACCGATTCCTGGACGGCCAACCTCATCGCGACCGCTGGTTGCGTGGCCATGTGGGGTTACCTGCTGTACCAAGGTGTGATCGATCCCTTGGGCGGCATCAACACCTTGTGGCCGCTGTTCGGTATCTCCAACCAGATGCTCGCGGGTATCGCGCTGATGCTGGCAACCGTTGTGCTGATCAAAATGAAACGCCAACGCTACATCTGGGTGACCATGCTGCCAGCCGTCTGGCTGCTGATCTGCACCACCACGGCGGGCTTCATCAAGCTGTTCGACGCGAATCCTGCGATCGGCTTCCTGTCGCTGGCCAAGAAGTACAGCGATGCCCTGGCCAACGGCCAGATCCTGGCCCCGGCCAAGAGCATCGACCAGATGCAGCACGTGATCTACAACGCCTACACCAACGCAACGCTGACGGCGCTGTTCCTGTTCGTGGTGTTCAGCATCCTGTTCTATGCGCTCAAAGTCGGCGTCGCCGCTTGGGGCAACAAAGAGCGTACGGATAAAGAAGCCCCGTTCCAGGCTGTACCGGACGCGTAATAGAGGATTGCAGCCATGTTCAATGACATCAGTCGCCTCGGTAAATACCTCGGTCAGGCCGCGCGCTTGATGGTCGGCATGCCCGACTACGACACGTACGTCGAGCATATGCAAACCAAGCACCCGGACAAACCGATGATGGACTACAAGGCGTTCTTTCGGGAACGCCAGGAAGCCCGTTACGGTGGCAAGGGTGGGCCTAAGTGCTGCTGACCCGGCACTCGGGCTTGCGGTGATCCACTGTGGGAGCGGGCTTGCTCGCGAAGGCGGTCTGTCAGTTTAGGTATGTGCTGACTGATCCACCGCCTTCGCGAGCAAGCCCGCTCCCACATTTGTTTTTGTGTTCCTTCAGGAGAATTTCTTTGTCCTCTCCCATCCCCGTCACCATCCTCAGCGGCTTCCTCGGCGCCGGCAAGACCACCCTGCTGCGCCACCTGCTCAAAGCCGAGCACGGCCTGAAAATCGCGGTGATTGAAAACGAATTCAGCGACGCCGGTATCGACACCCAGCTCTTGGGCGCAGAACCGGTGCAAGTCATGACCCTGTCCAACGGCTGCGTCTGCTGCACCATCCACACCGACCTGACCAAAGCCCTCTACTTGCTGCTCGAACGTCTGGACAGCGGCGAGATCGCGTTTGATCGCTTGGTGATCGAGACGACCGGCCTGGCCGATCCGGCGCCGGTGGCCCAGACGTTTTTCATCGACGAGGAACTGCGCGAGCGCTACATCCTCGACGGCATCATCACCCTGGTGGATGCCGCCCACGCCGAGCACCACCTGACCCAGACCATCGCCCAGGCCCAGATCGGTTTTGCCGACCGCCTGCTGGTCAGCAAGCGCGACCTGGTGGATGACGCCACCTTCGACGCGCTCAGCGAACGCCTTACCCGCATCAACCGCCGTGCGCCGATCCGCGTGGTGGATCATGGCAACATCGACTTGGCGGAACTGCTCGATGTGCGTGGCTTCAACCTCAATGCTGGCATGAGCCTGCGCCCGGTGAGCGCCGCGCCGTCCATCGACCGCATTTCCAGCCTGGTGCTGCGCACTGACCAGCCGCTGGATATCGACCGTCTCAGTGAGTTCATGAACGAACTGTTGGAAGACCACGGCAAGCAACTGCTGCGCTACAAGGGCGTGTTGAATATCGCCGGGGAAGATCGACGCATGGTGTTCCAGGGCGTGCTGAAGCTCTACGGTTTCGACTGGGATACCGAGTGGGCCGAAGGCGAGGCACGCGAGAGTGTGATTGTGTTTATTGCCGATGAATTGCCGGAGCAGAAGATTCGCGACGGCTTTGCAAAGGTCTACCAATCCTGAATTGAAATACGATCAAAATGTGGGAGCGGGCTTGCTCGCGAAAGCGGTGGATCAGTCAGCATATTTGTCACTGATACACCGCTTTCGCGAGCAAGCCCGCTCCCACATTTTTGAACGCATTCCAAACTGAAATTGGCATAAAAAAGCCCGGCTCAAAAGCCGGGCTCCTTATTCAAGCAACTGCAATCAAGCGCCGTATACCGGCAGCTTTTTGCAGATGGCCTTGACCTTTTCACGCACCGCGTCGATCACGGTTTCGTTGTTCAGGTCAGCCAGGATGTCGCAGATCCAGCCGGCCAGTTCCTTGCACTCTGCTTCCTTGAAGCCGCGAGTGGTCACAGCTGGGGTACCGAAGCGCAGGCCGGAGGTGACGAACGGCGAACGTGGGTCGTTGGGTACGGAGTTCTTGTTCACGGTGATGAAGGCTTTGCCCAGGGCAGCGTCAGCATCTTTACCGGAAATGTCCTGCTTGATCAGCGACAGCAGGAACAGGTGGTTTTCAGTACCGCCGGACACCACGTCAAAGCCACGGGCGATAAACACTTCAGCCATGGCCTTGGCGTTCTTCACCACTTGTTGCTGATAAGTCTTGAACTCAGGCTGCAGCGCTTCCTTGAAGCAGATCGCTTTAGCGGCGATCACGTGCTCCAGCGGGCCACCTTGGGCGCCTGGGAATACGGCAGAGTTCAGCTTCTTTTCGATCTCGGCGTTGGCGCGCGCCAGGATCAGGCCGCCACGTGGACCGCGCAGGGTCTTGTGGGTGGTGGTGGTGACCACGTCAGCGTAAGGCACTGGGTTCGGGTAGACGCCCGCGGCGACCAGACCGGCTACGTGAGCCATGTCGACGAACAGGTAGGCGCCGACTTTGTCAGCGATTTCGCGAAAACGTGGGAAGTCGAGGATCTGCGAGTAGGCAGAGAAACCGGCCACGATCATTTTTGGCTTGTGCTCGACCGCCAGGCGCTCGACTTCGTCGTAGTCGATCAGGCCGTTGGCATCGATACCGTATTGAACGGCGTTGTACAGCTTGCCGGAGGACGAAACGCTGGCGCCGTGGGTCAAGTGACCGCCGTGGGCCAGGCTCATGCCCAGAATGGTGTCGCCACCTTGCAGCAGGGCCAGGTACACGGCGCTGTTGGCTTGGGAGCCGGCGTGCGGCTGGACGTTGGCGTAATCAGCGCCGAACAGTTCTTTTGCACGGTCGATGGCCAACTGCTCAACCACGTCGACGTACTCGCAACCACCGTAGTAGCGCTTGCCAGGGTAGCCTTCGGCGTACTTGTTGGTCAGCACCGAACCTTGAGCCTCCATCACCGCAGGGCTGGTGTAGTTTTCCGAAGCGATCAGCTCAATGTGCTCTTCCTGGCGCACGGCTTCTTGCTCCATGGCGGCGAAGAGATCGGCGTCGTACTTGGCAATGGTCAAATCACGGCTGAACATGGCGGTCCTCAAGGATCGGGGGCAGAAAAGGAGGGCATTCTAACCCAGGCGCTTTTAGAAGGGGTATGAAAGGTAATCATGCGATGAAGCGCCGGCTTCAAGTTGCAAGCTGCAAGCCTCAAGTAAAAGCAGATTTGCCCTTGCTTGCCGCTTACAGCTTGAAGCTTGAAGCTTGCCGCTGCCCTCTTCATGGTCGATTGATTAGAGCTGTTAGCTCCAATCAATCGAACATGAAGAGGGCGTCGTTACTGAACTGCGCCTCAAACCGATTCGCCGGCATCGGTCGCCCAAACAGGTAGCCCTGCACTTCATCGCAGCCATGCTCACGCAGGAAGTCCAGTTGCTCATGGGTTTCCACGCCTTCAGCGATCACCGCCAGGTTCAGGCTGTGGGCCATGGCGATAATGGCCCGGGCGATCTGTGCATCCTGCTCGCCTGACGGCAGGCCATCGACAAAGGTGCGGTCGATCTTCAACACGTCGATAGGGAATTGCTTGAGGTAATTGAGCGACGAATAACCCGTGCCGAAGTCGTCCACCGCAATGCTCAGGCCCAGGTTTTTCAGGCTGTCGAGAATATGCATGGCCTCGTTGACTTCGCGCATCAGGATACTTTCGGTCAGCTCCAGCTCCAGGCACGCCGGCGGCAGGCCAGTGTCCTTGAGGATAGTGGCAATGCGCGTGCCCAACTGGCCGTCGGAGAACTGCCGCGCGGAGATGTTCACCGAGACTTTCGGCACGCGCACCTTGTTCTGGTGCCAGGTCTTGAGCTGGCGACAGGCTTCGCTGATCACCCAGTCGCCGACGTCCACCACCAGGCCCAACTCTTCCAGCACCGGGATGAAGTCCCCCGGCGGCACCAGCCCGCGACGCGGGTGACGCCAGCGCAGCAGGGCTTCGGCGCCCGTCAGGCGCTTGCCGTCGCCGCTGAACTGCGGCTGGTAATAGAGCACGAATTCGTCCTGTTCCAGGGCGTGGCGCAAATCGCTTTCCAGCTCCAGGCGCTCCAGGGCGCTGGCGTTCATGTCCGACTGGTAGAACTGGAAATTGTTCTTGCCGCGCTCCTTGGCGTGATACATCGCGGTGTCGGCGTTTTTCATCAGTTGGCTCAGCTCGTTACCGTCTTGCGGGCTGAGGGCGATGCCGATACTGGCGGTCACAAAGAATTCTCGGCCTTCCAATACAAAGGGTTTTACCAGGCTGGCGAGGATCTGCTCGGCCACATGGATCGCGCGGTTCAGCGCCATTTCACGGTTGACCCGTGGCTGCAGGAGCAACGTGAACTCGTCGCCACCCATGCGCGCCACGGTGTCGTCTTCGGCCACGCAACCCAGCAGGCGCGTGGCCATTTCCTTGAGCATACGGTCGCCGGCGGCGTGGCCCAGGGAGTCATTGATCGGTTTGAAGCGGTCGAGGTCGAGGAACATCAGCACTACCCACGACTTTTGCCGTTCGGCCGACTGCAACGCGGTGTGCAGGCGATCCTGGAACAGCGTGCGGTTGGGCAGGTGGGTCAGGGCGTCATAGTAGGCCAGGCGGTGGATGCGCTGTTCGCTGGCCTTGCGCTCGCTGATATCACTGAAAAAGCACACGTAGCTGGCCAGGTCGCCCTCATCGTCAAACACGGCAGTGATGCCGACCCACGCCGGGTAATGCTCGCCGTTACGGCGCTTGAGCCACACTTCGCCTTCCCAGGTGCTGTGCTGATGCAGTTGCTTGAGCACGTAGCGCAGGTGGGCTTCCTGCTGTTCGTCGACGGTGAGCATGGCTGGCAATTGATCGAGCACATCGCTGACCGCGTAGCCGCTGACCCGGCTGAACGCCTCGTTGGCCTGCACGATATAACCCGCCGGGTCGGTGATCAGGATCGCCGATGTGGAGTGCTCGAATACCGTGGCCGCCATGCGCAGGTCTTTCTCGGCGCGGCGCTGCTGGCTGATGTCGCGACCCACGCCGAGGATGCCCTCAAAGGCGCCGTGTTCGTCCCACACCAGCACCAGGCGCAACTCAATCGGCACTTTGCGACCGTCGGCGCGCAGGCAATCGAACAGGAACAACTGGGTTTGAATGTCATCACGCAGCTTGTTCAGCGCCTCGGTATCGCCCAGCGCGCGGCTGACCTGCTCCATCAGGCTATAAATGCCGGTCAGTTGCTGCGGGTTGGCAATGATCGACTGCCAGCCGTTCTTGAACACCCAATCCACGTCATAGCCCAGCACGGCATTGACCGACGGGCTGACATAGTTGAGGGCCAATTGGCTGTCGGTGGAGCAGATCACGTCGCTGATGCTTTCGGCCAGCATGCGGTAGCGCTGTTCGCTGTCGCGCAGGGATTCACTGGCTTCGATCTGGTCGGTGATGTCCTTGGCCACGCCGATGATCCGGCTGATCTGCGCGGTTTCTTCGCGGGCCAGGGCTTGTTCACGGATATCGAAACGGCGCCACTGGTTATCGCGATGACGGAAGCGCAGTTGGCAGTGCAACTGAGTGGTGTAGCCGACATTGCGCTGCTGCTGGCGCAAATCGTGGTAATGCTCGCCGTCCTCGGGGTGCAGCAGGATTTCCCAGAAGTACTCGCCCATTTGCTGCAGTTCGGCCTTGTTGTAGCCGAGGGTGTGGCCCAAATGGTGGTTGCTGAAGATCATGCGCTGGCTGATCACATCCTGCACATACAGGTGGTCGGGCACGGTGCGGACCACGTCTGACCAGAAGCTTTCCCGTTCGACCAGCGACAGCTCGATCAGCTTGCGGCTGGTGATATCGCTGATACTGAGGATCACTGCCTTGAAGTCGTCTTGTTGCTCTGGCATGCGCATCACCAGCCACAGGTATTGGTCGTTGCCGGCCACGTCCTTGAGCTGGATTTCCAGCTCCAACTGGTTCTGTTGGGTCAGGACAGCATCGAGTATCTGGTAACCGATGGACGTGGCATTGCGCGGGCAGTCATCGATCAGGCGTCCCCAGGCCTCCTCGCAGGAGCCCACGTTCAACAGGCGCACCGCCACCTGGTTGACCTCGGTGATGCGCAACTCCTTGAGCAGTCGCTGGCGCTCGTCGGGGTTGGCCTGCATCCAGGTGTGCAATTGCTCGCGGGTCTGCAACCCGGTCTTGTCGAAGAAACCGTTCAGGCCCGACAGGTCAAGCACGCACAGGGCCACGCCGGTGCCTTCGAAAATATCTTGGTAGCGCCGCCGGCCTTCATGCACTTGGCGCTGGCGGCGCCGCATGTTCAACAGCACGATCACCGGGATCAGCGAGAACGCCAGGCCCAACAGGCATTTGCCGATAAACGCCGGCAGCAGTTGCTCCAGCACGGCGGTGCGGTCGAATAGCCCACGCAATTGCCAGTCGCTCTTGCTCAGAGGCGTGATCAGTACGCTTTTATTCAGTTCGTCCGGTGTGAGGGCGCTGGCCCACTGGGCCGGCATGCCGCTGTCACGACTGATGACGCGGTGGTTGATGCGATTCTCGATGACCCACATCGGGCGTTGGCCCTGGCTGTCCTGGGGGGTGAGGTTGGCCAGATAGTTGGGTGCCAGGCGCAACGCCCAGTACATCCTTGAACCGCCGCTGGGCTGGTGCAACAACAGATAGATGAGGGTGCCGTTGTCGTTGTTGCTCAGGTAATAGGACTGGGAGTGGCTGCGCTGCACCAGCTCTTCAAGCCAGGCGCCGTCCTGGCTGTCAGTGGCGCTGTCACTGATCATCGCGCCGCTGGGGGCGAGCAGGGCAATGCTGCGTAGCTCCGGCAGCGAGCGCTGCAAGGTGCGCATCAAGGCCTGTTGCTGTTCGCTGTCGCGCGGTGGCTCGACCATCGGTAGTAGGTTCAGAGCGATTTTTGCGCTCAGGGCCATGTTCAGGCTGATCTGTTCTGCCAGGTCGGCACTGTAGTCGATGGTGTATTGCTGCTGGTTCTTCTGGTTTTGCTGCAACTGGTCAAGCAGTTGCCAGAACAATAAGGCGAGCAGCATGAGGACGAGCGTCGCCAATGCGCCTTTGAGGGTGCCGTGCAGGGGCGCTCCCGGCGCTATATGAGCGGCGCGCAGGGGAGTAGGCGGCGTGACTTTGGACAAGCTGTGATCCTGCGGTTTGGCTGGACTGGCGCGCGACATGCACTATAAGCCGGACGCCCGGAGGGCGGCTAGCATGCCCTGACTTGTGGCAAAGTGCCAGCCCCGCCTGGCGGGACACAAGTCAGGCACCTGTGTGGATCAGGTTGTCTGCCAAGCATGAGGGGGGGCTGGAACCTCTGAAGGTATGGGCGGCTAATCTAATAGATAGATTTCGATACGCCCGGCCACTTAGGTTAACCTTGAGGATTCGCAATGCTATGTACAGCGCCATGACGCTACGTAGGCCTGTTCTCACTTTTTCATGAGGTCCACATTTTGGCTCAATACGTCTTCACCATGCATCGGCTGGGCAAAGTTGTCCCTCCGAAGCGGGAAATCCTGAAAAACATTTCGCTGTCCTTTTTCCCTGGCGCCAAGATTGGCGTGCTCGGCCTCAACGGTTCGGGTAAGTCCACGCTGCTGAAAATCATGGCCGGCGTCGACACCGAGTTCGAAGGCGAAGCCCGCCCGATGCCCGATCTGAACATTGGCTACCTGCCGCAAGAACCGATCCTGGACCCGACCAAGACCGTGCGCGAAGTGGTTGAAGAAGCCGTCAGCGTGATCAAAAACGCCCAGGCGCGCCTCGACGAGGTTTACGCCGCGTACGCTGAAGAAGACGCCGACTTCGACAAACTGGCGGCCGAACAAGCCAAGCTCGAAGCCATCCTGCAGGCCAGCGACGGTCACAACCTGGAGCGTCAGCTGGAAGTTGCCGCCGACGCGTTGCGTCTGCCGGCATGGGACGCCAAGGTCGAATTCCTGTCCGGTGGTGAAAAGCGCCGTGTGGCCCTGTGCCGCCTGCTGCTGTCGGCCCCTGACATGCTGCTGCTTGACGAACCGACCAACCACTTGGACGCCGATTCCGTCGCCTGGCTGGAGCATTTCCTTCACGATTTCCCGGGCACCGTGGTTGCGATTACGCACGACCGGTACTTCCTGGACAACGTGGCCGGCTGGATCCTCGAGCTCGACCGTGGCGCCGGTATCCCTTACGAGGGCAACTACTCCGGCTGGCTGGAAGCCAAGTCCGACCGTCTGGCTGCCGAATCCAAGCAACAATCGGCCCATGAAAAAGCCATGAAGGAAGAACTGGAGTGGGTGCGCAAAGGCGCCAAGGCTCGTCAGTCCAAATCCAAAGCACGTCTGCAACGCTTCGAAGAAATGCAATCGCAGGAATTCCAGAAGCGCAGCGAAACCAACGAGATCTACATCCCGGCCGGCCCACGCTTGGGCGACAAGGTCATCGAGTTCAAGAACGTATCCAAAGGTTATGGCGACCGTGTGCTGATCGACAACCTATCGTTCTCGATGCCAAAAGGTGCGATCGTTGGCGTTATTGGCGGTAACGGTGCGGGTAAATCCACGCTGTTCCGTATGCTGATGGGCAAGGAAGCGCCGGATTCGGGCTCTATCGAAGTCGGTGAAACCGTGCAGCTGGCCTGTGTGGACCAGAGCCGCGAAGACCTCGACGGCAGCAAGACGGTGTTCCAGCAGATTTCCGACGGCTCTGACCAGATCCGCATCGGCAACTATGAAATCCCGTCGCGTACCTACGTGGGTCGTTTCAACTTCAAGGGCGGCGATCAGCAGAAGTTCGTCAAGGACTTGTCCGGCGGTGAGCGCGGTCGCTTGCACTTGGCCCTGACCCTGAAAGAGGGCGGCAACGTCCTGCTGCTCGACGAACCGTCCAACGACCTCGATGTTGAAACCTTGCGTTCCCTGGAAGAAGCGCTGTTGGACTTCCCTGGCGCCGCCATTGTGATCTCTCACGATCGGTGGTTCCTTGACCGCGTCGCGACTCACATCCTGGCGTACGAGGATGACTCCCAGGCGGTGTTCTTCGAAGGTAACTACACCGAGTACGAAGCGGACCGCAAGAAGCGTTTGGGCGATGCTGCTGCCCAGCCGCACCGTGTGCGTCACAAGAAACTGGCCTGATTGGGTCAGTGGTTTGAAAGAGCGGAGCCTTCGGGCTCCGTTTTTTTTTGCGTGCTTTCTGAAAGACCTGGGTGGATTCATTCGCGAGCAAGCCCACACATTCGACCGCATTCCAGCGTTGAAACCGATCAAATGTGTGCGGGCTTGCTCGCGAGTGCGGTTTGGCTGTTGGTGCATGCTCCAAGCCTGATTCCCTTATTTGGTGCAGATAAACGCGGTTATTTATATCTAATGCACCATTTAAATTCATAAAGGCGACATCTTGCGCTTTTCAGGTGCATGACGAGTTGCTAAGGTCCGGCTCAATCTCATTTAAAAACAATCAATCTGCCGAGACTTTTCATGATCGAATCCGTCGAATCCTTCCTCGCTCGCCTCAAGAAACGCGACCCTGACCAGCCCGAATTCCACCAGGCAGTAGAAGAAGTCCTACGCAGCCTGTGGCCGTTTCTTGAAGCCAATCCTCACTACCTGGCATCGGGCATCCTGGAGCGCATCTGCGAGCCGGAACGCGCCATTACCTTCCGAGTGTCGTGGGTGGATGATCATGGCAAGGTCCAGGTCAATCGCGGTTTTCGTATCCAGATGAACAGCGCCATTGGTCCCTATAAAGGTGGCCTGCGCTTCCACCCTTCGGTGAACCTGGGCGTGCTGAAGTTCCTCGCCTTCGAGCAGACCTTCAAGAACTCGCTGACCTCGCTGCCTATGGGCGGCGGCAAGGGCGGCTCGGACTTTGATCCCAAGGGCAAGAGCGATGCTGAAGTCATGCGCTTCTGCCAATCCTTCATGAGCGAGCTGTATCGCCATATTGGCGCGGACGTGGACGTGCCGGCCGGCGATATCGGCGTGGGCGCCCGTGAAATCGGCTTCCTGTTTGGTCAGTACAAGCGCCTGAGCAACCAATTCACCTCGGTGTTGACCGGCAAGGGCTTGACCTACGGCGGCAGCCTGATTCGCCCGGAAGCCACCGGCTTCGGTTGCGTGTACTTCGCCGAGGAAATGCTCAAGCGCAATAACCAGCGTGTCGAGGGCAAGCGTGTGGCAGTGTCCGGCTCCGGCAACGTGGCGCAATACGCGGCGCGCAAGGTCATGGACCTGGGCGGCAAGGTGATTTCCCTGTCCGATTCCGAAGGCACCCTGTACGCCGAAAGCGGTTTGACCGAAGAACAATGGTCGGTCTTGCTTGAGCTGAAAAACGTGCAACGCGGGCGCATCAGCGAACTGGCCGAGCGTTTTGGCCTGGAGTTCCGCAAAGGCCAGACCCCATGGGAACTGGCTTGCGACATCGCGCTGCCTTGCGCCACTCAGAACGAACTCAATGCCGATGCTGCGCGCACCCTGCTGCGCAACGGCTGCCTCTGCGTGGCCGAAGGCGCCAATATGCCAACCACGTTAGACGCTGTGGATATCTTTATCGAGGCGGGCATTCTCTTCGCACCGGGCAAAGCCTCCAACGCCGGCGGTGTCGCGGTGAGTGGCCTGGAAATGTCGCAGAACGCCATGCGCCTGCTATGGACGGCGGGCGAAGTGGACAGCAAGCTGCACGCCATCATGCAGTCGATCCACCATGCCTGCGTGCATTACGGCGAAGAAAACGGTCGGATCAACTACGTGAAAGGCGCGAATATCGCGGGCTTTGTGAAAGTGGCCGACGCGATGCTGGCCCAAGGCATCGTCTAAGCCTCGGGCTCGATGCGCAGCACCTCGATCAACTGATCGCCGACGGGGCGCTTCCACAGCACCTCGTCGCCGACCTGAGCGCCCAGCAATGCAAGGCCCAGGGGCGAGCCCCAATTGATCAAGCCTGCACCGGCGTCGGCCTGGTCTTCACCGACCAACTGAATACGCTGCTGCTCGTCCTGATCATTGGCGAAGGTCACCCAACTGCCGATCTGCACCTTATCGCTGGAAGTGGCCGATGCGACCACTTGGGCGCTCTGCACCCGTTGGTTGAAGTAACGCAAATCCCGTTCAAGGTCGGCCTGGCGTTGTTTGTCAGCGTGCTCGCCCTTGGCGGATTCTGCGCTGTGTTCCTGCTGCAACTGCGCAACCTTGGCCTGCAACTGCGCTAACCCTTGCGCAGTTAGGCGGTTGGGCTGCTGGCTCACTTGACGCTCCACCGGCGGGTCGGCCTGGTCGGCGGCGTTGTCCTCGTTTACAAAAGCTCGGCTCATGGTGTTCTCCCTCTATGGAGTTTGGGCCATGTTCGCCGCGCATTAGTTTCGATGGATGTCTGAAAGCGACCTATTGGAGCGATAGGCCCTGGCGGCGTCGCGGTCTTTCTCGTGCTGCCAGGCGCGCTCTCGGTCATCCCAGTGGTTGTCCTTGTAGTTTCGCAACTCTTCGTTTTCACGCATGGCCTTGCACTGGCGAAAGCCATCCTCCCAGCCTTCGGCATATTGCCGATCCTTCAGATAACGCGGCACATTTTTGCGAAACTCCCCGGTAATCACCCCGGCAGCCTGGCGACCGCTGCTGCAGCCATCGTCAAAACCGTCGGCAAAAGCCGGTGGGTACCCCTTGGCCAGCAAATCCTGATGGGTCGTTTGACAACCCGCCAGCCACACCACCGCACACAGCAATAACGCAAACCGCCACATGGCGTACTCCCTGGCCGTTTCACGGCTGATAGGGAGAGTTTAGAAGGGGGGTTGTCAGGGCGGTGTGAAAGGGAAGTGAGAAAGGTGTTGGGCGGTGAGCGCGGCACTTGTAGTGAGCGGGCTTGCCCCGCGCTGGGCTGCGAAGCGGCCCTAATTAAGACAACCGCGGTATGACTGGCGGTCCCCTCTGAGTAGTTTTGGGGCCGCTGCGCAGCCCCGCTCACCACACGGTTATCGACGATTTCGGGAGCGTATTCTAACTAACGCTCTGCGGCCTTCAGTCGTAATAACCCACTGTTTTTTTCAACTGATCGGCGTACTCGTAAATTTCATCAATGGATGAAATCGCGTGCCGTGTTTCATTTTTTTCCTCGTCGAATATTCCGAGGTATTTCTGACTGCGATTGAAGTGAAGACGGCAAATCGGCTTGCGATTATTGTCGTCCAGTAATATCCCAAAATAGCTTTGCGTATCTCTTTGAACAATCCGCTTGGCATCGACCACCGATCGAACAACGGCTCGGACGATGTGATAGCCCTCCAGCTCTTCAAGCGTCGTCAGAATTTTATCTTCTGACTCGTCTCTATCCTGCGCATCTGAATTGGCACTGTGCGCGACGGGCATTGATGCCATTGTTGGTTGGATGGCTCCGCTCATCGCTGACTTGAGTCGATCATTGATCTGATCGTTCAAAAACTGAGCTAACGCTTTTCGTGTCAGTTCGAAAAACTGCTCGCGCACTTTCTGTGTGATGACACCTTCGTAAACTCGGGAAGCGAAAAATTTAACGAAGTCGTCTTCCGGTTTGCTGACCTGTAAGCCAATGAGCTTTTTGAGTTGACTGACGTATTTCAACTCTCCAGCGGCATTGATTATTGAGTCAACGTCGAATGCCGACTTGGTGAGTTTGATCAACTCTGGTACGGAGTACTCATCAATGTCTAATAAATCCAATTCTAGAAATGGCTTTTCATCCATTTTATTTGGAGCGTCCAAGTCGGTAAAAAATCTGTAGACCTGGCCGTTTGTGAGGATTGAGATTCTTGCGCTCGTGACATGAAAGTATCGAAAAAGCTGCGATGCATGATTGATGCTCAATGACTCACCGATTTTTTTGCATTCGATCAGTATTTGGACCTCACCCTCTTTCATGATCGCATAGTCGATCTTTTCGCCTTTCTTCGTCCCTACATCACAGACAAATTCAGGCATCACTTCTTGTGGATCAAATACGTCGTAGCCCAACACCGTATTGATAAAGGGCATTACGAAAGCATTTTTTGTCGCTTCTTCTGTTTGAATGGCAGGGCCTTGCAGACGAACCTTCGCTGCCAGGCTGGTGAGTTTTTCAAAAAAATCCATATAAGCCTCTACCTATTCAGATCCGTGGATAGACGTGGTGGCGATTTGATTGCTACCCGAGACTAGACACAAATCCTCATAAAGCGAGGCTTCGTCGAAGCAAGTTTGTGAATGTTAAAAAAAGCTAAAAAATCCTCTGATTATTCTCGTTTGAAAATCAATAGGTTAAATGTGTGTGAAGGATTTCTGTAGAGATGAATATAGTTGGCAATTCTTAACTGGTTTGTACGAGCGCAGCATGCTCAGCCAACTCCTGCTGAATAAACGCCGCAATCATTGACCGATACACCTGCTCAGTGACCTCTGGATTGGCGCCTACTGTCTGCGACAAATCCCGGACTTTGGCGATTACCTGTTCAACTCGCTGGGGAGCCTTTACGTCATCGGCATCTTTTTTGAAGCGCGCTGCCTGGAAGACATAACGACCTCGCTCGGCGAGCAGGGTGACAATTTGCTGGTCGAGTCGGTCGATGTGGGTTCGGACTTCTTCCAGCGTTGTGCAGGTAACGGCCATGTCGTTTGAACTCCTTGAGAGGTCTCTGAATAAACTCGGGCCAAATGTGGGAGGGGCAAGCCCCTCCCACATTTGATCTGTGTTGAGCTTTAGGGGCCGGTTCAGTAGTGATACCACTTCACCTCAAGCATCACTTCGTTGACTGGCGTGGAAAGGTGGCTGTACTCGCGCTGCGCACTCAACCGCAGCCCCAGGTTGCGTGACAGCTCCCACTGCTGGTTCAAGCTGATGCTGCGCCGCACTTCGCCATTGGTGAAGAAATCACCCTTGGCTTCCAAACTCAAATTACCCAGCGGATTCCTCCACAACACCCCGGTATTGAACCCGGCTGCCGGGGAGATGGCTTCGTTGAAGTCGTTGTTATGTTCCACGCGTACGGTGCCAAGGGCGAAGCCGAGCATGTCGTCGCGCAGTTGCCAGGTGCCGCCGGCACCGCCGTTGACGTGGGCGACCAGGGTTTCGTCGTCGTGTTTGCCAGGCACGCGCTCCAGACCGCCGGTGACTTGCCATGACCAGGGTTGCAACAGCGCGTTGCGCGGGGTCAGGGAGCGGATGGTGGCCAGGTCCAGTTGCTGCAGTTGCCAGTGGTTGCCTTCGT
Organism: Pseudomonas sp. RA_15y_Pfl1_P11; assembly: GCF_963970975.1. Taxonomy (NCBI): domain Bacteria; kingdom Pseudomonadati; phylum Pseudomonadota; class Gammaproteobacteria; order Pseudomonadales; family Pseudomonadaceae; genus Pseudomonas; species Pseudomonas sp. RA_15y_Pfl1_P11. Next base: position 101,636 of record NZ_CAXAOY010000015.1, on the reverse strand, counting down.
ACTGGCGCAGTTTCATTTGCAGGATTTCGATTTGCGCGCCGAGGGGGAAGCCTTCGGCGTTGTCGTTGAGGTCGTGGTAGGCCATGCGCAGGCCGTATTCACCAAAGGCTTTGTCGCCACGGGTGCCAATGCCGGCTTGCCATGTGCGCGATTCATGGCCGTTTTCCGGCAGGCCGGGCGGCACGATTTTAAGGTCGGGCGCAGGGTTCTGATTGATCGCGCGCAGCAGTTCGAAGCTGCGCTGGGAACGTACCGTGTCGCGCTCCAAGCCATTGGCGCGGTAGCGGCCCAGGCGGTAAGCGGCGTCGATGATCAGGGCCTGGCGCTCGCGGGGCAGGGCTTTGAAAGCGGGCTCCTGCAATTGTTTCTGGTCTTCGCTGACCTTCAATACCCATTGCTGCTCGTCGCTGTCGAGTGGCTTGGCGCGCTCCAGCAGTTCACGTTCGCGGGAAGGGCGGTAGTCGATCTTTTCTACCAGGCCGGCCTCTTTCACGGCCTTGACCGTGTCGGTCGGGATGGCGGTCAGCGGAAATTGTTCGGTCAGGCGTAGGCCAGGGCGCGCCACTTGCAGCAATTCCAGCAGACGATAGGAGCAGTTTTCGTCAAAGAAGAAGTAGTCGAACTGGATCTGCTTGAGCTCCCACACGTGCTCGACCATGCGTTCGGTCTCGACCTGGGTGAGGTTGAGGCGGTATTCCCACAGGTCGCGGTTCTCCAGGCTACGGTACTCGGAGAGTTTTTCCTGGTAGGGCACCAAGGCGAACAGGCCGGGATAACCCCCCATCAGGCCCTTCCAGGCGTAGAGAATGCTGTTGTCGGAGCCCTCGATATAGGCGCCGAAGTTAATCGCGTAGCTGAGCAGGGCGGTGTTGTTGCTTTGCACGTCGGCCTGGTCGATGCGCAGCAGGGTGTGGCCGAACATCGAGGAGGGGCTGTTGAGGTAGGCCGCCGGGAAGATCATCACCGCGCTATGGGGGGCGACGTCCTTGAACCACTGCTTGAATTCTTTGCAGTCCACGGCAGGCAGGTCAGTGAGCTGCAACTGATCCTTGAGCCAGCGGGTTCGTGCGGGGTACACGCACTGGGCATGTTTTTCACCCAGGCTGGCCGGCGCGTAAAGGGCGTCGACGGTGGCCTTGAGTTCCGCATCCGGGTGATGGGCGCCGTCAGGCGCGAGGAAAAACTTTTTATCGCTGACATAACTGCGCCAGCCGCTGATCTTGCCGGCTTCGTAGTGGCCCAGGGACAACCAGAAGGGGTCATTGGCCAATTGCTGCAAACGTTGATCATCGAGGTGCGGTGCCGCGTGCAGCGGGGCGCAGGCGAAGAGAGCCAGGCAAGCGAGGCGTTTGAGCATGGGGGCTACTTAAGTCGAAATAAAAAAAAGACCCAAGGGGGGGGATAGGTCGAAAAAATAAAACCCGCGCCTCGAAAGGCGCGGGCAGGTCGAGCTTAAGCCTGGGTAGCGTATTTCGCCAGACGGGCATCACTTTTCAGTACAGCAATGGTGTTGTTGTGCACGTCATCAGCCGTCACGTCAGCCTTGCTGAAGATTTGCTGGAAGTGCTCGTGAGTCACGGCAGCAAAGTGCTCGCGATCTTCCGGCGCAACACCCAGTACCACAGCGTAGGTAGTCAGCGCTTCGCCGTTACCCTTGGCCATGTCTTCGGACAGCTCGTTCATCATGCCATTCATGGCAATCCAGGACTTGCCGCCATAGCTCAGGGCGCTGTTGGTGCTGCAACCGTTGGTGCCCGAGGTCATGCCGAAGGTGGCGTTACCCGAAGTACCGTTGGTGGTAGAGGCCAGGAAGTGAGCTGGAGTACCGCGCTGGCCTTCAAACAACATGTTGCCCCAACCGCAGTTCGGGCCACCTGGTGCTTCTGCCATTGCATTGAGGGAGACGACGGTGAAGAGAGTACCGAGAAGGATCCGTTTCATAGCTTTGTTCTCTTTGTGTGCAAACCAATGGACAAGGGTTCAGGCACGTCAACGCGCCCTAGGGATCGGTTATTAGTCCAACCCGCGCAGTTTGGAGTTTAGGCACGTTCTAAGGGTTCCGTGTATTTTTATAAAACAATTCGCGATGTCGCACTAATTTTGCGGGGCGCATCCCGCGTCTGTGCTTTCCCTCAAGCGCGCCTTGCCAGAGCGCGTAACCGGGAGCCAGAATGCCGTTATCTGCCCCGCCTGATGTAAGGAAGCCCGATGCCTGATCCTGTTGCTGCCAGCTTGCGTCTAGCGCCCGATGCGCTGACTCGCCCTTTCTCCGCTGAACAGTTCAGCTTCTCGACCACCAATGATCTGGAGCCCTTTCGCGGTGTGCTTGGCCAGGAACGTGCGGTTGAAGCACTGCAGTTCGGTGTGGCCATGCCACGCCCCGGTTACAACGTATTTGTCATGGGCGAGCCCGGCACCGGCCGCTTTTCGTTCGTCAAACGTTACCTGAGGGCCGAAGGTAAACGCCTGCAGACTCCGGCAGATTGGGTTTACGTCAATAATTTCGATGAGCCTCGCGAACCCCGCGCCCTTGAATTGCCAGGCGGCGCTGCGGCGGCGTTCATTGCCGACATCAATGGCTTGGTCGACAACCTGGTTGCCACCTTCCCGGCGGTCTTCGAGCACCCGACGTATCAACAGCGCAAAAGCGCCATCGACCGCGCCTTCAACCAGCGCTACGACAAGGCCCTGGACGTAATCGAACGCCTGGCCCTGGAAAAAGGCGTAGCGCTGTACCGCGACAGCTCCAACATCGCCTTTACCCCGATGCTCGACGGCAAGGCGCTGGACGAGGCCGAGTTCTCGCAGTTGCCGGAAGCCGATCGCGAGCGTTTCCACACGGATATTTCCGAGCTGGAAGAGCGCCTCAACGAAGAGCTGGCCAGCCTGCCGCAGTGGAAGCGTGAGTCCAATAACCAACTGCGCCAGTTCAACGAAGAAACCATCACGCTGGCCCTGCAGCCTTTGCTCGCACCGCTGTCGGAAAAGTACGCGGAAAACGCCGCTGTCTGCGGTTATCTGCAAGCCATGCAGGTGTACCTGCTTAAGACCGTAGTCGAGCAATTGGTGGACGACGCCAAGACCGACGCCCAGGCGCGCAAGCTGCTTGAAGAGCAGTACTGCCCAAGCCTGGTGGTGGGGCATGCGGTCAACGGCGGCGCACCGGTGGTGTTTGAACCGCACCCGACCTACGACAACCTGTTCGGCCGTATCGAATACAGCACCGATCAGGGCGCGCTCTACACCACGTATCGCCAGTTGCGCCCAGGCGCCTTGCACCGCGCCAATGGCGGTTTCCTGATTCTTGAAGCCGAAAAAATGCTCAGCGAGCCGTTTGTCTGGGACGCCCTCAAGCGGTCCTTGCAGTCGCGCAAGCTGAAGATGGAATCGCCGTTGGGCGAGTTGGGCCGCCTGGCGACCGTCACCCTGAACCCGCAGATGATCCCGCTGCAGGTCAAGGTGATCATCATCGGCTCCCGCCAGTTGTACTACGCGTTGCAGGACGCCGATCCGGACTTCCAGGAGATGTTCCGGGTACTGGTGGATTTTGATGAAGACATCCCGATGGTCGATGAGAGCCTGGAGCAGTTCGCCCAGTTGCTCAAAACCCGCACGTCGGAAGAAGGCATGGCGCCGCTGACGTCGGATGCCGTGGCGCGGTTAGCCACCTACAGCGCGCGATTGGCCGAGCACCAAGGGCGCTTGTCGGCGCGCATTGGTGATTTGTTCCAACTGGTCAGCGAAGCGGATTTCATTCGCCACCTGGCGGGCGACGAAATGACCGATGCCGGCCATATCGAGCGCGCACTCAAGGCCAAGGCCACGCGCACCGGGCGCGTGTCGGCACGGATTCTCGACGACATGCTGGCCGGGGTCATCCTGATCGACACCGCCGGCGCCGCCGTAGGCAAGTGCAACGGGCTGACGGTGCTGGAGGTGGGTGACTCGGCGTTCGGCGTGCCGGCGCGGATTTCCGCCACGGTGTACCCGGGCGGCAGCGGCATTGTCGACATCGAGCGTGAGGTTAACCTCGGCCAGCCGATTCACTCCAAGGGCGTGATGATCCTCACCGGTTACCTGGGTAGCCGTTATGCCCAGGAGTTCCCGCTGGCGATCTCGGCCAGCATCGCGCTGGAGCAATCCTACGGCTACGTGGACGGCGACAGTGCGTCCCTGGGCGAGGCGTGCACCTTGATCTCGGCCCTGTCGAAGACGCCGCTCAAACAGTGCTTTGCCATCACCGGTTCGATCAACCAGTTTGGTGAAGTGCAGGCGGTGGGCGGGGTCAACGAGAAGATCGAAGGTTTCTTCCGCCTCTGTGAAGCACGCGGGTTGACCGGCGAGCAAGGCGCGATCATTCCGCAAGCCAACGTCGCCACGCTGATGCTTGATGAGAAGGTGCTGCAGGCTGTGCGCGCCGGGCAGTTCCATATCTATGCCGTGCGCCAGGCGGATGAAGCCTTGAGCCTGCTGGTGGGCGAGGACGCCGGTGAGCCGGATGCGCAAGGGCAGTTCCCGGAGGGCACGGTCAATGCGCGCGTGGTAGAGCGCTTGCGCGCGATTGCCGAGATGATCAGTGAGGACGACTTGAAGGAGGCGGAGAAGGAGTTGGCACAGGAGGCGCTGGCCGAAACCAAACCCACCTGACTTTTTGTCGTGAAGCGGTCAAGTGTGGGAGCTGGCTTACCCGCGATAGCGGTCTACCCGTCAACAGAATGTTGCCTGGACGTCAGTCATCGCAGGCGGGCCAGCTCCCAGATTGACGGTGGTGTATTTGAATAAATCCTGAAGCCGCCATAAATTTGACTGGGTTTGAGGGGCTAGCGCCGTTGGTCCCTACAGCCTTGGTTTGTCGCGGTTTTCTTCTATTCTGTGTTCAAGGGATATCCACAGGAGTCGCTGGATAGAGACAGCCTCGCCCCAGGCGCAGGTTGAACACCGATCTAACGAGGGTCGCCGCCATGCCGCGCAACCTTTGCCTCACCCGTCAGTGCTTTGGCCTGGTTACCCGTATCGAATGCTCCATTCGCCCTCTTGCGGGGGATAACGGCATGTGGACGTTGTTGTTTGCCGCCGGAATGACCGGCGAACAACCCTCCACTATCAAGTCCCAGGGCCCGTTTCACGGCCCCGTCGTGGCGGAAAACATTCTGGAATCCATCGTTGATAGCCTGACCCTGCATGGCTATGAGCAGGCGGGCGATCCGCAGATCTGGAGCCTGCACATGCAGGCCCATCTGCGACAGCTCAAGGGTGATACCCAGCACTGAGTGCTATTTGCTCTCGGGCTTGTCCAGCTTGACTTCAAAGCCGTACTGCACGGTGCTGAGGTCGGTGCGTTGGTAGCTTTCCAGTGACGTCGGCTGGCCGTAGAAATAATGCACATCAAACAGCGCCGTGCCGTATTCCTCGGCGCGGTGGCTCACACCCAGAATTTCCTTGAGGTAGTTGCCGCTGGTGTCCTTGGCGTAGAAGCGCCAGCTGTCGGCAGGGAATTCCTTCTGCTCCACGACCAGCGCGTTGTCCTTGAGCGACAGCCCTTTGGGTAGCTTGGCTACCTCAATGTCGGTTTTTTCAATGGTCGCCAGGAGCAGTGGAATCGAGCCCACCACAAAGGCCGGGTTTTCCGGGAACAGGTTGAGGTCATAGGTGAGGGTGCCGCGCGCCGGGTTCAGTTCGAAGGCCTCAGTCGGCAATTCGATAGGCTCCCCCCGTTCGCCCTTTTCGTCGGCGGTAAAGAAGGTCACCGGCGATTCGCTGCTGTTGCGCTCACTGCCCACCAGGTCGTCATTAAAGGTGAACGGGTGGTCAAACACGATGTGTGCGGCGCTGGCGTCCTCGACCGACTGGCTGATGGTGACGCTTTTTTTCAGCTGGTCTTCGGTCATGCTCGCGTCTTTGAGCCAGCTGGCGGCGCTGTCGTCGTACACGGTAACCGGCATCGGCAAGGCCTCTACGGTTTGCTGCAGGCTGTTCTTGTCAAAACGCAGCACGGGCAGGTCGAGGTCTTTGCGGGTAAGCGTAGCGGTGGAGAAATCCAGCACGTTGACCTGCAGGCTGTCGATCAAACCGTTGAAATACACCTTGGCGTAATGGCTGCCCTGCTTGTGTTCGAAGGCTTTTTGCTGATCGGTGAGCTGTTTTTCAAACGCGTCCGACCAGACTTTCTGCTTTTGCATCTCGGCCAGTTGCTTCTCGTAGAACGCCACCTGTGCGCTGCTTTCGTTGATCGAGCCCGAGCGTGTGAGGAATTGCCCAGTGCTGTCCCGTGCCTGTACCAGCAGCGGGTTGGGCGACTCGTCACCCACTTCCGGTGCCAGTGGTTGGCTGTTGGTCAGCTCGATCTCGGCGTAGTTTTTCTCCAGGAGCAGCAGGTTGAGGGTGATATTGCCTTCCGTACGCTTGTGGCCGACGTCCTTTTTCGACAAATCAAACGTCAACACCTTGCCCGGCGCGACCACTTCAACGGTGCCCTTTAGGTTGACGGGTTGCGGCTGGCGCTTGTTGTCGGTTTCGATGCCGTCGATAAACGGGTAGGTCACCGTCAAATCGTCGGGGTTGGTCAGGTTGGAACTGCTGGGGCTCAGTTGGATGCCCGGATCGGTTTCCGACCATTCCGGCTGAAAGGAGATGACCTTGTTGTTGCTCAAGGTGACGGACCGCCATTCCAGGCTATGGGGAAACGGGAATGGGTTCGGGATACTGAAATTAAACGGGAAGACCGGCTGCAAGTCCGTCAAATAGTCGGAGTGTGAGGTTTTACGCAGCACGAACAGGCCATTGATGTAGGTGTCCACCAGCGCCTGGGGCGTGGGGTAGTGCCTGAGCAGGGCCAGGCTGTCTTCGCCGTATTCGGCTTCGATGGGCTTGGTGGCAAGCTTGACCCGTGCCCGTTCCAGAAACAGCAGCGAACCGCCAAGTTCGGCAACGGCTTCGTGCAGCTTGGGGTCCTGGATGCTGTCGAGGGAGTGTTCGAATTGTGCGGTTTTCTCTTCGAGGGTGGCCTGCTTCTGCTCGTCGCTGGGCGAGCAGCCGCCGGCCAGCAGCAATGCCGCGCACAGGCCGAGATTGGCCAAAGGGGATCGCACATCCATCATCTGAGTTTTCCTGTCCGACGTCATCGAGCCGATTTTTATTGGGCTCGACACTAGCAGAAAAATTCTCTTACAGATGCCGCCCAGCTCAGTTTTCTCGTGGTTACAGGTGTTTTGGAACCGCTGGTATACTCGCCACCATTTTTAGCCAAGCTGTGTGAGATCCCATGGAACGCTTTATCGAAAATACTATGTACGCCTCACGCTGGCTGTTGGCGCCCATCTACCTGGGGTTGTCCCTGGGCTTGCTGATCCTGGCGCTGAAGTTCTTCCAGGAAATCATTCACGTCATTCCCACTGTTTTTACCATGCTGGAATCCGAGGTGATCCTGCTGCTGTTGTCGTTGATCGACATGGCGCTGGTCGGTGGCTTGCTGGTGATGGTGATGATTTCCGGCTACGAGAACTTCGTTTCGCAACTGGATATCGATGAAAACAAAGAAAAGCTCAACTGGCTCGGCACCATGGACTCTTCGTCGCTGAAGATGAAGGTCGCGGCCTCGATCGTGGCGATCTCGTCCATCCACCTGCTGCGCATCTTCATGGACGCCAAGAACGTCGATCCGGAGCATTTGATGTGGTACGTGATCATCCACATGACCTTTGTGGTGTCGGCGTTCGCCATGGGCTACCTGGACAAACTCACCAAGCACTGATGTTTGCGCCAGCCTTACTGCTCCACAAAATAGTAAGGCTGGCGATTGATCGACATCTCCTTGGCTACCCTCACTGGCGTGCTCAAACCGTTGGTATGGTCCAGCAACGCAACGTTGCCGGGCTTGGCGGCGAGGTAATCGTGCAACTCGGCCTCGGTTTGCAGGATGGGCAGGTAGCCCCGCAGATAGAACACGCTGGCCCCGGCGATGCGTTCATTGGGCTGAAACAGCACAACTTCTTTGCCTTCGTCTTTGAGCGCCTGGATCTGGCTGATCACCGGCACGAACGATTGGCGCACGTCGGCCTTGGGCGCGAACCAGAAGGCGGCTGCCAGGTAGCAGGCCACGACCAGGGTGAAAGCGCTGCTGACGAGTGTTCTATGGTGTTTATACAGCGCGGGCTTGTGGTCTTTCAGCCAGCCCAGCAGCACCCGCGCATATTCCGCCGCCAACACGGCGGCGGCCGGCGTCAGTGCCATCAGGTACACCGTGCGCTTGCTGGACGCCAGTGTCAGCAGGATGAACTGCGCCACCAGCCAGACACTGAAAAACAGCCGGTAGCGGTTGCGCACCAGGCTTTTACGCAAATGCCACAGGCCCAGGTACACCAGGATATTCCAGGGCAGGAACGCCTCGGGCAGCTTGGCGATGTAGTAGTAGAACGGCTCGTAATGCCCAGCCTCGACAAACGAGCCGCTGAAGCGCCCGACGCTGTTGGTCAACAGCACTTCGGCCACCGCTTGCATACCACCGCGTTGGAACAGGAACCCCAACCAGATCACCAGCGGCACAAGCGCCAACAAGGTAAACAGCGCCGGCTTGAGCCAGTCGCCGATGCGCAGGCGCTTGTCCATCAGGCTGGTGCTGGCCAGGTACACAAAAATCACAATGCCCGGCATCGCCAGGCCCAGCACGCCTTTACTTAGCGTGGCGATCACCATGCCAGCGGTAAACAGTGCCCAAGCGGCTGTGCTTGAACCTTGGCGCTCGGGCCGCACGGCTTGGTAAAACGCCAGCAGCGCAGTGGTCACGCCCAGGCTGAGCAGCGAGTCTTCCCCCACGCCGCGCACATTGCTCCAGTAACTGGCCATGGTCGCCAGGATCAATGCCGCGCTGAACGCCAGCGTCTGCGGCCGGCCGAACCTGCGCAGCATGGCGTAGAGCAGCATCACGCTGAACAACCCGGCAAATGCCGAGGCCAGGCGCACGGCCCAGGTGGTGCCGCCAAACAGGCGAATGGCCCCGGCATCGATCCACAGGCTCAGGGGCGGTTTTTCCAGGAAGGGCTCACGAAACAACTGGGGCACCACCCAGTTATTGTCCAGGTGCATGGCCATGGCGATCCCGGCGACGCGGGCTTCGGTGGAGCCTTGCAGCTCGTGGTTGCCCAGGGCAAAGAAGAACAACAGGCCTGCGAGCAGGAGCAGCAGGGGAGCGGGACGTGTCATGGGTTGTGGCTACCGAGGCGGGGGACCGCTCGGGGGAGCGGTCATTGCTATCGGTTAGTATCTGTCAGTGTTTCTGAACGTTTCGTGAACAGATGGGAGAATAGTGAGGGGCGCCTATTGGGCGGTATAGGAAGTCACAGGCGCGTGGTGTCTATTACAACAATTCCCAACGGCCCACTACGTTTTTCCACCCTTACCCAACCCTGTTCACCGTAGTAGCGGGTACGGCAAATTTTAATCTGTTTGTTCACTTCCGTATCGAATACTCGGATGCCTGCGCAATTATGCCTGCCTCCCGCTGCATATTCGTACGAAGTCACATAGCTGCTGAATACCGTGCTCGTAAGCAGAATAACCACCGATAGCAGCGCATCCATCACCAGGCCACTGGCGATGAGCAAGCCGAAAAAGACTTTTAATCGATCCAGCGGTTTTTTGCGCAGGAACCTGGAGTTACTGGTATGCCACCCCCACACCATCAAGATGATTGCCAGCGCTGGCGATGAGATCAGGGCGATCTTTTCAGCTACCGGGTTGAAATGTGCAGACGGCCAGATAATGAATATCCAGACCAGAATCAGCGCGGTGAAGAGTAGCAGGCCAATGGTGGTTGGTATCAGGTAGGCATAGGAGTTTTTGTTCAATGCGACGTTCGTCCTTGTAGTCAGAGCCTGCCGCTGGTGTCTCTCGGAGACAGGGCAGTAATGCATCATTGAATTGTAATGGATGTACCCCTTGGGTGGTGCGCTGAGAGCGGGAGCCGGGGAAATGAGACGATGGCAAATCGCAGACAAAGAAAAGCCCGCGATGGGGAAAAGCGGGCTTGAAAGGGATATTCACAAGGAGCTGGGATTACCATAGACGCTCAAGTGTGAAAGGGGGGTGAAAGCCTGAGCTCAGTATGAAGTGGTGATTGCCAGGGTGAGTTGTTGGACCGTTATCCGCGGCGTCAGCCTGCACGCGACTCGGCTTTTTTGATTTGCTACTGAGGTTGCGTCGGGAACGGTTGCGCGTCAGCGGTGGAGGCCAGCGTGACGAGCACACGCTCAATGAGTAATCCGCCCAGCACCACTAGTTGCTGGCTACCCAAGAGTTTTTGACGGGCTAATCCGTCGAGTTCGAAGGCCAGGTCTGTGATGATTGCGTCCAGCGATGCAAGGGTTTCGCTGGCTTGGATCAGCAGTGTTTCGGGATCGATGTTTGGCGCGATGGTGAAGAGAGTCGCTGGAGGATTGGGCGTGATTTTTTTCATGGCTGAATCTCCTTGATTAATGGAGTCGCCAGACATCGCTGCTAAACGAAAAGGGTGGCGACCGTACGCGGGTTAGCAGACCAGGAATCAAGGAACCCAGCGCACCCGAAAGTGCCCCACGCACAGCCGCCATAATGCGAACCAGCGGATGCTGAAAGCATCGCTTGAACGGATGGTGGCTTTGCAGGCCTTGATATTAACCGAGCTGCTAAACCCGGTCGCTGATTTTGCAGCGACGTGGAGAGGTTAGCCGGGTGTGGGGAGTGGAACCAGTTCACCATGGGCGCGACATCTTGAAGGAAAATTCCGAGGCGAGGTTTTGCGGTGATCTTCGAACCCCAGGAACAACAAAACCCGCAGTAGGCGGGTTTTGTCGATGCTTTGAAGTGCCGGGGTAGTCTGAACCAATCATGTAAGTTACTGATATAAATAATATATTTAGGTTAGGAGAACTGCATGGGATACTGTTTGGAATACAGAGTTTTGATGCTGTTGCGTCAGGGCAGTGTCGGGTGATGTGAGTGCGTCACCTATCAGCGAAAGGAGGCTCATGGGGGGCTGGCTAATAATCAAGGTGTATCCCTGCTTCGAATTCACCGGTTATCAGCCGCACTATGACTTGCGGTCGCTTCAGTTTGTGCTTTGTGGCCAATTCATCCAGCTGGGCGAGCCGGTTGCTACATTTCGAAAAAGCAGCCAGTGTCGAGCTGCCGTTACACCTCGCTAGTCATAACCCAGAAACCGTCAAAAGGGCGATTCGCTACGCGAAGCTGTTTGAGCGTACGGAGTCGCCGCTCTGGCTTGCCATGCGTGCGTTGCTCGCAGGGGATGAGTGGCAAGTTTTCTTCGGTGTTTGCGACCGTTTATTGGATCAACTCAAGCCTTTTGATGAGCTGATTGCCCGCTCTGAAAAACAGCTTAAGCATTTATCGCTGCTTGGGTTGTTTTCCTACCTCAGCGTGCTGGCTTAGGGGATAACCCACGAAGGTGCTTGCCGAATAGTGGCTGGAGCGGATCTCCTGCTTGGACTCGATCTTGCGCTGGTCTCCAGGGAAACCCAAAGCCGATAAGAAGTTAGTTTTGGCTGCAAAATTTTAGTTTGACTAGCAAAATGTCACGCTAAGAAAGCCACCGTGTTACCCTCGGGGTTCACGAGATGACCAATTTCCAGGGGCACAGCCATGATCCGCTGCCATCTCGCCCGCATGATGGGCGAGCACAAAATGCGTATTGCTGACGTAGCCAGAGAAACGGGGCTCAGCCGCGCCACGGTGACCCTGCTCTACAAAGAAACAGCGCAGAAAGTGGATCTGGAAGCCATTGAGAAACTGTGCCTAATGTTTGAATGTCAAGTAGGCGACCTGCTTGAGCTAAAACCAGCATAGACAGCGCTGCTTCCACAGCTCCGGATCACACAGCAAGCGCCTTAACGACATCCAATAAACGACTAAATCCTAGAAAAATTAACAGGGAAACCGCATGACCAGCACCCAACAACGCGCCGCTCTGCAGCGCCAGATATGGGCCATTGCCAACGATGTCCGTGGCGCCGTCGATGGCTGGGACTTCAAGCAGTACGTGCTCGGCACCCTGTTCTACCGCTTCATCAGCGAAAACTTCGCTGATTACATGACGGGCGGCGATGAGTCAGTCGATTACGCAGCCATGGATAATGGCGACAAAAATATCGCGGCAGTCAAAGACGATGCCATAAGGACGAAGGGTTACTTCATCTACCCCAGCCAGATGTTTGCCAATGTCGTCGCCAGCGCCAATACCAACGAAAGCCTGAACACCGACCTGGCTAACATTTTTAAAGACATTGAAGCGTCCGCCAATGGCTACCCCTCCGAACGCGATATCAAAGGCCTGTTTGCCGACTTCGACACCACCAGCAACCGCTTGGGCAATACCGTCAAGGACAAGAATGCGCGCCTCGCTGACGTGCTCAAAGGCGTAGCCGGGTTGGATTTTGGCACCTTTGACGAAAGCCACATCGACCTGTTTGGCGACGCTTACGAATTCCTCATCTCCAACTACGCCGCCAATGCCGGCAAATCGGGCGGTGAGTTCTTCACTCCGCAGCAGGTCTCCAAGCTGATCGCCCAGCTCGCTATGCACAAGCAAACCAGTATCAACAAGATCTACGATCCCGCTTGCGGCTCGGGCTCGCTGCTGCTGCAAGCCAAGAGGCACTTTGATGAACACATCATCGAAGACGGTTTTTTCGGTCAGGAACTCAACCACACCACGTATAACCTGGCGCGGATGAACATGTTCCTTCACAACGTCAACTACGACAAATTCAACATCCAGCTAGGCGACACCCTAGCCGAGCCACACTTCGGCGATGATAAACCTTTCGATGCCATCGTCTCCAACCCGCCCTACTCGGTGAAGTGGAAGGGCATGGACGACCCCACCCTGATCAACGACGACCGCTTTGCCCCGGCCGGCGTGCTTGCGCCGAAGTCCAAGGCCGACTTTGCTTTTGTGCTACACGCCCTCAGCTACCTCTCGGCCAAAGGTCGCGCTGCCATCGTCTGCTTCCCCGGCATTTTCTACCGGGGCGGAGCCGAGCAGAAGATCCGCCAATACTTAGTGGACAACAACTATGTGGAAAGCGTGATTTCGCTCGCCTCCAACCTGTTTTATGGCACCTCCATTGCTGTGAATATTCTGGTGCTGTCCAAACACAAGACGGACACCACCACTCAATTTATCGACGCCAGCAGTCTGCTCAAGAAAGAAACCAACAACAACGTGCTGCTGGACATGCATATCGAGCAGATCATGCAGGTGTTCGACAGCAAGGCGAATGTGGATCACTTTGCCCAATCCGTTCCTTTGGAGAAGGTAGCAGCCAACGACTACAACCTGTCCGTTAGCAGCTATATCGATGCCAAGGACACCCGCGACGTGGTGAATATCGCTCAGCTCAATGCCGACCTGAAAACCACGGTTGCTAGGATCGATCAACTGCGGGCCGAGATTGATGCCATCGTTGCGGAGATTGAAGGCGAGGAGTTGGGGGGATGAGCGGCGTGAGCTTTTTGGAGAAGCTGCTGGATGGCGTAGTGGTGGAGTGGCTATCACTTGGTGACGTTACGAAATATGAACAACCAACTAAGTATTTAGTAGCAACAAAGAACTACAGCGACGAATTTGAAACCCCCGTTCTGACTGCTGGAAAAACCTTTGTACTCGGCTACACGGACGAGGCTCACGGTATCTATAAGGCTTCTGAAAGCCCTGTAATAATCTTTGATGACTTTACGACCGCTAATAAATGGGTGGACTTTGACTTCAAAGCCAAATCATCGGCCATGAAGATGATTACCTCAAGTGACGAAGGTAAGACGTTAACTAAATATATTTATTTCTGGCTTAACACATTGCCAAGCGAACTGGTTGATGGCGACCACAAGCGCCAGTGGATCAGTAATTATGCATGCAAAAAAATCCCGATCCCTTGCCCAGAAAACCCCAAGAAATCGCTTGAAATCCAGGCCGAAATCGTTCGCATACTGGATACTTTTACTGAACTGACCGCCGAGCTGACCGCCGAGCTGACCGCGCGAAAAAAGCAATACAACTATTACCGTGACCAACTGTTGAGCTTTAAAAATAGGAATGTAGAATGGAAGGCGCTGTGCGAAGTTGGTGAGTTTATTCGTGGCAAGCGTTTTACCAAGGCTGACTATGTGGAAGACGGAATCAGCGTTATCCATTACGGCGAAATATACACGCGTTACGGCGTTTTTACGACACGAGCTTTTTCTCAGGTCAGAAACAATATGGCTGGGTCACTGCGCTATGCAGAGCCGGGCGATGTAGTGATAACTGACGTGGGTGAGACTGTTGAAGATGTTGGTAAGGCAGTAGCATGGCTCGGAGATGAAAAGGTCGCTATTCACGACCACTGCTATGCTTTTCGGCATTCAATGAATCCGAAGTTTGTTTCCTATTGCATGCAAGCGACATCGTTCGTTGCCGAGAAGGCGAAATATATAGCCAGAACCAAAGTGAATACATTGCTGATTAATGGATTTTCAAAGATTAAAATCCCTGTTCCGTATCCAGGTGATTTTGATAAATCCCTTGCAGAACAAGCCCGCATCGTCGCTATCCTCGATAAATTATACGTGTTGACAAACTCTGTCAGTAAAGGCTTGCCGTGCGAAATTGCGTTGCGCCAAAAACAATACGCGTATTATCGCGACATACTTTTGAATTTCCCCAGGCCAGAAGAGGTAGCGGCGTAATATGGGCAAGACGCTATCGGAAATAGCTCAACAGTTGAGCACTCCTAAAACGGTTCAAAAAACCGTTCCTGAAAAGACGAAGGTGATAGAAGAGGCTAAACCTGTGCCCAAGGTGCAGCTTATCTATGCCTTTAACGGTACGGGCAAAACACGCCTGTCGCGTGAGTTAAAGCAGCTAATTGCACCGAAGGGCGATGGTGGAGACGGAGCTGGTGAGGCAGATCAGCTTGAGTTGTCTCGTAACAAGATTCTTTATTACAACGCGTTTACCGAAGACTTGTTCTTTTGGGATAACGATTTGGCGGGAGACGCAGAGCCCAAGCTGAAGATTCAACCGAATTCATACACGGATTGGTTGCTCGCGCTACTTAAAGATTTGGGTCAAGACGGAAACATCGTCAAGTATTTCCAGCGCTATGCGAATGACAAACTAACGCCACATTTTAGTGAAGATCTCACAGAGGTAAGCTTTTCTCTGGAACGTGGCGACAACGAACGATCTGGCTATATCAAGATATCCAAGGGGGAAGAAAGTAATTTCGTATGGAGTATCTTTTATGCCCTGTTGGATCAAGTAATCACGATTTTAAATTTCGCCGAGCCTGAAGGCCGGGAGACCAACCAGTTTGACCGCCTGGAATACGTCTTTATTGATGATCCGGTCAGCTCTCTTGACGACAACCATTTGATCGAATTGGCGGTCAACTTAGGAGGGTTGATCAAATCCAGTCGATCCGACCTGAAGTTTATCGTTACGACGCACAGTCCTTTGTTCTACAACGTATTATTCAATGAGTTGAAAAATAAGGTCTGCTATTTGCTAGAGCATCTTGATGATGGAACTTATGCTCTCACTGAAAAGCCCGGCGACTCTAACAAAAGCTTTTCCTATCATCTACATTTGAAGCAAACGATAGAGCAGGCGATTGCTGAAAACAAAGTTGAAAGGTATCACTTCACTTTGCTGCGCAATCTCTACGAAAAAACTTCCAGCTTTTTGGGGTATCCCAATTGGTCGGAGCTCTTGCCTGATGACAAGCAGCTCTATCTGGGCAGGGTCATGAATTTTACAAGCCATAGCACGTTGTCTAATGAGGCCGTTGCAGAACCCACTCCAGCAGAAAAAGCCATGGTCAAGTTGTTGCTCGATAATTTGAAGGACAAATACGGCTTTTGGAAGCAAGAGGGCGTATGAAGGCATGACCGCCATCATTCCCAGTGATTACCACCGACGCCGGTAGCCATCAAGCAGCGCCCATGCGCTTAGGTGAATGTACGAACCCTGCGTGCCATAACACGAGAGAACGACCATGTCCAAGTACAACCTTACATTGCGCGATCAAACCACTGAGTTCTGCTCTACACCGCGTCTAATGGCGCTATAAAGGTAGAGGTATTGCTCAGCAATGAGAATATTTGGCTGACGCAGAAGCGGCTACGGCACGGTGTCGCGCCAGCAGGCGGAACAGAAAACCGTTGCCGAGTATGAAAAGTTCAATACACAGCAGCGCATCGAATCTGATTTCGACCGCGACGTGAAAAAGCTGTTGCAGAAAAGGGACGCGCAAGAATGAGTGATTACACGACCATCGCCGAATCGAAAAGCTTCATCGTTCTGGACCAGTACACAAAGGAATCGCAGGTAGCCGAAAGCTATCAGAGCGAAGTCGATTTGGAGCGTGAGTTTATTGAGGATCTGGTCAATCAGGGTTATGAATACCTGCCCGGCCTGAACACGCCCCAAGCCCTGCTGGTCAATGTGCGCATGCAGCTGCAAACGCTTAATAACGCGCAGTTTTCCGACAGTGAGTGGCAGCGCTTTGTTGAGAGCTGGCTGGACAAGTCCAGTGATGGCCTCAATGAGAAAACCCGCAAGATCCATGACGACTACATTCATGACTTCGTCTTTGACGATGGCCGTATCCAGAACATCTACCTGCTGGACAAGAAAAACGTTCTGCGCAACAAGATGCAGGTGATCAAGCAGTTTGAGCAAAAGGGCAGCCACGCCAATCGCTACGACGTGACGATTCTGATCAATGGCTTGCCCCTGGTGCAGGTGGAATTGAAGAAGCGTGGTGTGGCGATTCGTGAGGCCTTCAATCAGGTGCACCGCTACAGCAAGGAGAGCTTGAATAGTGAGCATTCCTTGTTCAAATACCTGCAGCTAGTCGTGATCTCCAACGGCACCGACAGCCGTTACTTTGCCAACACCACTCAGCGCAACAAGAACAGCTTCGACTTCACCATGAACTGGGCGAGGGCCGATAACAGCCTGATCAAAGATCTGAAAGACTTTACCGCCACCTTCTTCCAGAAAGACACCTTGCTGAAGGTGCTGCTGCGCTATTCGGTTTTCGATACCAGCAACACACTGCTGGTGATGCGCCCGTACCAGATTGCCGCCACAGAACGCATTTTGTGGACGATCAACTGCGCGTATCAGGCCAAGAACTGGAGCAAGCGCGAAGGTGGCGGCTTTATCTGGCACACCACAGGCTCCGGCAAGACGCTGACCAGCTTCAAGGCGGCTCGTCTGGCCACTGAGCTGGCGTTTGTCGACAAGGTGTTCTTCGTGGTGGACCGCAAGGATCTGGATTACCAGACCATGAAGGAATACCAGCGCTTTTCCCCGGAAAGCGTGAATGGTTCGGACAGCACGGCGGGCCTGAAGCGTAACCTGGACAAGGACGACAACAAGATCATCGTCACCACCATCCAGAAGCTCAACAACCTCATGAAGAGCGAGCCCGACCTGCCCATTTACGGGAAACAGGTGGTGTTCATTTTCGACGAGTGCCACCGTAGCCAGTTTGGTGAAGCGCAGAAGAACCTGAAGAAGAAGTTCAAGAAGTTTTATCAGTTCGGCTTTACCGGCACGCCGATCTTTGCAGGCTATAACGCCTTAGGTGCGGAAGATACGGCAGGCGTGTTTGGCCGTGAATTGCACTCGTACGTGATCACCGATGCGATTCGCGACCAAAAGGTGCTCAAGTTTAAGGTCGATTACAACGATGTGCGGCCGCAGTTCAAGGCCATTGAAACCGAGCAGGATGAGAAAAAACTCAGCGCGGCTGAAAACAAGCAGGCGTTGCTGCACCCCGAGCGTATCCGAGAGATCACGCAGTACATTCTGAACAGCTACCGGCAGAAAACCCATCGCCTGCACGCGGGAAATAAGGGCTTCAACGCCATGTTCGCGGTCAGCAGCGTGGACGCTGCCAAGCTGTACTACGAGTCTTTCAGGGCGTTACAGAAGGGCAGTGACAAGCCTTTGAGGGTGGCCACTATATTCTCGTTCGCGGCCAATGAGGAGCAGGATGCGGTCGGTGAGATCGAGGACGAAAGCTTCGATGTTTCTGCCATGAACAGCAGCGCCAAGGAGTTTTTGAATGCGGCTATTGCGGACTACAACGGGCTGTTCAAAACCAACTTCAGCGTCGACAGCAACGGCTTTCAGAACTACTACCGCGACCTGGCTAAGCAGGTCAAAGCCAGGGAAATTGACCTGTTGATCGTGGTGGGCATGTTCCTCACCGGCTTCGATGCGCCCACGCTCAACACGCTGTTCGTCGACAAGAACCTGCGCTACCACGGCCTGATACAGGCCTATTCGCGCACCAACCGGATTTTTGATGCGACCAAGACCTTTGGCAATATCGTGACTTTCCGCGATCTGGAACAGGCGACCATCGATGCCATCACCTTGTTCGGCAACAGCAATACCCGAAACGTGGTGCTGGAGAAGAGCTACAAGGAGTACATGGAGGGCTTTACCGATGTGCTAACGGGCGAGGCGCGGCGTGGTTTCGTTGAGGTCGTTACAGAGCTGGAGCAGCGCTTCCCCAATCCTGCAGCGATTGAAAAAGAGTCTGATAAAAAGGCCTTTACCAAGCTGTTTGGCGAGTACTTGCGCGTGGAGAACGTGCTCCAGAACTACGATGAGTTCGCCAGTCTGAAGGCCTTGCAAAGCTTGGACATGAGCGATTCGGCGGCAATTGAGGCGTTCAAGGCACAGCATTATTTGAGCGATGAAGATCTTGCCGCATTGCAAGCGATCAAGATGCCGGCGGAGCGGAAAATCCAAGATTACCGCTCGACCTATAACGATGTGCGTGATTGGCTACGCCGGGAAAAAGCGGGCGCAGAAAAGGAAAAATCCACCATCGATTGGGATGATGTGGTCTTTGAAGTGGACCTGCTCAAATCGCAGGAAATCAATCTAGATTACATCCTGGAGCTGATTTTTGAGCACAACAAGAAGATCAAGAGCAAATCGGACCTGGTGGATGAAGTGCGCCGGGTGATTCGTGCCAGTTTGGGTAATCGCGCGAAGGAAAGCTTGTTGGTCGATTTCATCAACCAGACCGATCTGGATCAGATTGGCGACAAGGCAAGCGTGATCGACGCCTTCTTCAGCTTTGCTCAAGAGGAACAGCTGCGTGAGGCACAAGAGCTGATCTGCACCGAGAATCTGAATACCGAGGCGGCTAGACGCTATATCACCACCTCGCTCAAGCGTGAGTTTGCCAGTGACAGTGGTACTGAGCTGAATGCCGTTTTGCCCAAGATGAGCCCGTTGAATCCGCAGTACTTGACCAAAAAGCAGAATGTTTTCCAGAAAATCGCAGCATTTGTTGAGAAGTTTAAAGGGGTGGGCGGGAGCGTTTAAAAAATGAAGCTTAGCTCTTGAACTTTTTTCAGCCTGATCATGGCCAATTTTTTAGCTGCTTAAGCCCAGGCTGCCCGCACTGCGGCACTGGGGTTGGATCAAAGTGGTATTGATCGACGGTGTTGAGCTGGCGCGATTGATAGTAGAGAACAACTCGGGCGTGAGCGTTAAGCAGGTGTACGAGGTGAAGCAACTCGACAGCGATTATTTCGCGGGCGAGTGAGTTGCAACGTAGCTAGCAGGGTTAGTGATTTTCAGATCGGTGACGCATGGGCGGTCTGTGGCAAAAAGTTGTTTTCGACTTTGGCTGGAAGCTCGAGCTGAGTTTGGCAATGACATCGTTGCGCGAAATTTGTGACACGTGGGGGCTTTGTGCTACTCCCTTCCAATTTGGAGCGCACTGCGTACCAAATTGAGCCCGACCCCGCTAAGCGATAGCGCCCATTCTTGATGTTCCACCCTGACGATCTATCTGTCGCTCATTGCAGAATATCTTTGTGGGCGGGCGATTGGACCAGACTTTCCGCGGAGGACAATTTTTGCACGGGCACAGGCTAATTCAAGCATCTGAGAGTCTGCCGCATAGACCGCGTCGACCTGACGGTCACGCGAGCTGCTTTTAACGCTCATCATCTCTGCAAAGTTGAGTTCTTCTGAATGCAGGAGGTCGTTGATCATAATGAAACTAGCCATAGTAGGGGGCGTTGAACTTCGATTTGAGATTAACACGCTGATTCGGGGTGTAAGCAGTTGAAAGTCTTTGATCGCGAGGCTTTAGCCGACGAAATGCATCGCCGTCAGTTCAACGATAGGGTTGGGATTGATTAGCTGAACGGTCAGCTACGATTTCAAAAAAAACCAGCTCCGGCCTAGTCTTTTCAATATTAGCTGTGCAGTGAGTCGGTAGTAATAACGGGTGGTTTCTGAATGGTCCTTCAGATGGTGTACCAAAAACCAACGCACATGCTTGAAGTGCCAGCCCCAAGGGTTATCGCGCTGCCACCTCTGTTGGATAGCTGCCTGCATGATACGAGCTTGTCGGATGTGTCTTTGCTGTGTAGCTGTCGAGCCGGTCAATACGCCGCTCAGGAAAAGCGTCATATCAAAAGGCTCGCTCACGCTCTCCCCCCAATGTAGGCCGAAACCACATCGATTCGGTTATGCCCAAGCTCAAGGCTGATTTGCCATCGCGCCTTTTGTTCCAGAGCGTGGTCGATGCGATAGCAACGGCCACCGTTGACGGGGGCCGCGTGGCCAGTGAGTTGTGCGTAGCGCTCGCACGCATAAGCTGCTCGCAATTCATGAACCCCCTTCAGTCCTAGCTTCTGAAGCAATTCACGCGCTGGCCTCACCGTCTGCTGCTGGAACTTGGCGTAGCTTTCGCCTTGGGCCAGCAAGTTGCGGCTGTGGGGCGGCGAAGCGTGACGAGCTATCTGCAACGCTGCCTTCACCTCTTTATTTGCGATGATCCAGCGCGGTGCCGAAGCACCAGCCCGGCCGCCTTTGGTCCCATCTTGAATATTGATGCGGCCTAAGTGTTTAGCCTCGCGCTGCAAGCGTGGCAAGTCAGCCAGGATTGCTTCGCGCAAGCGCATGCCGGTTGCGCGGGCCAAGCAGACAATCGCAGCGACGCGGTGGTGTTGCTGTTCGCGAAGCGTTTCAATCACTCGACTCAGTTGTTGGCTGTCTTGGCCATTCGGTGCGCGGGTGCGTACGCTTGATCGCTGCATGCCAAGTGCCTTGCTCGGGCTGGCGATTTTCACGTACTGATCACCGCGTAGCGCTGCGAGGGTGCGGTTGACGCTACTCAGGCGGTTCTGCGCGGTGGCGATGCAGATTTCACCTTGTTGGATCTGCTTGCGCAGGTGCGCGGCGTAGCTGTGCAAGGTACTGCGATCTATCTGGCGGGCGTCGTTGTAACCGGGGCCGTCCGCTGACCGACACCACTTCACAAACGCCTGCCAGCGATCACTGTGTGCTTTGACCGTAGCGAAGTGGCCGCCGGCAAACATATCTTTCAGCGCTTGTGGGCCGGCATAGCTGAGCTGACGGCCGTAGCCAAAGTTGCGGCCATCACGCCGGCCGACCAATGCCATCGGCTTCACCGTTTTCCGTGTCTTGCAGAAAGCGCAGCACCGCTTTCCAGTGGGCGCTGATCTTGTTCACTTGTTGCCAATGTGTGGGACGAATAATCAGGGCGTTTTGCTGATGCCGCAGCATTGCTCCCTCTTCGCGCAGTTGGTGGATCAGTTGGCCGATGTCGACGGGCGCTAAGGCGGGTTTGGCGACAACGGCGACAGTGGCGACAACCCTTGTAGTTGATGCTCTGAAGCTTGGCGACAAGGCGGCGACGGAAGTGGCGACACTCCGCAATGCAGGTCGTGTCTGATGCTGTGCCTGGTAACGGCGCACCGCGTCATTGAGGCGGAACATGGCGCACCTCGAAGGTCTTTCCGTCAGGAGAGTCCAGCCAGCTATGTGAGATCAATTCGACCAGCAGCGTAATGGTGTGATGACTGCTTTTGCGGGCAAAGCGGGGGCCATTGCGATTGAGGTCGCGGACGGTAAATTGGGTCCAGCCTTTTTGCGTCAGCCAGCGCAGCAGTCGATCCGCCTCCTCGCGTAACGTGTTGATGGGCTCTTGCTCCGTCAGCCGCTGGATTTCGGCCAGGTAGTAATCCATCAGCGTCGAGGCGCGCTGAATATGGGGTTCGTCCACTGCATGCGCGTCTTCAATCACCGTCAATACCCCGGCGATACGCAGTACGTTGGCGGCCGCTTTCCCCGCGACAGATTGAATACCGGCCAGCTCGCCAAACTCACCAGATTGGCATTCGATGGTGTCGTGAATATCGATCCAGGCAGTGCGAGCGCTGGGTGTCAGTTCCAGCCTGTCAGGGTTAAGTGAGCCGTCGTTGTGTAGCGACAGCGGCTTATCCAGCAGAGCGGTAATGCGCGCTTGGTAGCGCTGGATCCTGGCATCTCGCGTGAGGTCGACTGCCTTGTACAAGCGCCGCCCCACCAGGCGTTCGGGCCAACTGATCAGGCAACGGCCAAGGATGCCTTGGCCGTTGATCATTCGATCTGTGAGTAACTGGTTGGCCAGGTAAGGTTGCAGCATCAGATGCAGACTGAGACGGCGATCATAAGCTCGTAGGCTTTCGCCAGGCATGGAGCGCGCCCGGTCGATGGGGCTGCCATCCCAGAGCGCTGACAGGGTGGTGATGGCCTTGAGTTGGTTCTCTTTGCTCATCGTGCTGCTGCCCAAAAACTGGCCGCCCTCATCGTTGAATAACCCCATGCTGGGCAAGCCCTGGCATAGGTTTTTGATCAGGGCTTCAATGGTGGGCTCGGCGATGATCAACCTGGGCGGGACGGGGTCGGATAACTCACGAGCGTCGTGCTTTCCTCGAATGGCGGCGCGATTGGCTTTCAGTTGCTCCAAGTACAGCGTCCACTGCCGTCGCTCCCACTCACGCGCAGCCGCCAGCGCAAGATGATCCACTGCGCTTTTCCGATCACCCGACGATGCCACCGTCAGCATGTACAGGGACAACGGATAAACACGGCCATCGAGCTGCACATTGGCGTGCGACTGGGTCACCAGGGCGGCAGTGGCCAACACCGATTGCGCAGCAATAGCGCAGGGCACGCCGATCACCTCGGCCATGCGTTCGACGGCTGGTCCTAATATCTGTCCCAACGCTTCGACCGGATACGCCAGCGGCTCGGGCCGGTATTCCAGCAGCGGCTGTGGCAGGTCAAACGCTTCGCACAATTGCATCGTCATTCTCCTGGTGCTTCGAATTTCCCCTCACTCTCCCCGCCACGGTTGTTGAGTGTTATCAGGGATCAAGGCCCCTGCAGCCTGTGAGGGTTGTCCACTTACGCGGGACGGGCGGCTCTTTACGACCGGGAGCTTGGGCATCTCATGATCTGGCCTCCTGAGCACCGATAACGGTGGGCGGGTGGAGGCTGCGTTGGCTGACGAGACCAGCGCCGCGAGATCCTGAGTCTGTTGCAGGAAGTAATGCGATGACCAGGGCGTGCCTGACTGTCAGTCAGGTGCAGTCCATTCCGTGGGCTGCGGCACCATCATCTGCATTGCTGCTGCGGGTGACATCGGGGTTTGTCACGCCGATTGTCACAGTGACAAACGCTGCAATGTGTTGCCCGGCAAGGGCTGCGGCAGTAGTTTCGGCGCCCGTCTCTTTCCTGGAGAAAGAGACGGGCGTGGGCTGCCGCATTTGCACTGTGGATAAGTTGGCTTCGATCACGTTGGGCGTGACTGCGCGCCTAATTGGAAGCGAGCGCGCATGGCTGGGACCACCACTGTAGGGCGTAGCCTTAAAGATCCCTGGCTACCTGGGCAATGCTGTCGATGACAGCGCTGTACAGCTCAGGTGTAACGCGTGCTCGGAGGGTGGTCAACTGGGTGTGCGGTGGGGTTTTTAGTCGTTGGACGTGCGTGGAAGAACGTGGCCTTGAATGGACGATAGGCCGTTCGTCGGTTTTTAAAGTGAGCCCCTGAGGACGGGAAGGCGAAGCCTTCCTGCCCTCAGGGGCTGTGCCTTAAAAGCTTATGGGCGATGCAGATGGTGGCGACTGTCGCCACGTTGTCGCCCTACGAAGGACCGCTAAATACGTGGGTTGTCGCCAGTGTCGCCGCTGTCGCCAGCAGGAACTGATTAACGAAACGGGATGACGTTCCCGTTTGTGTTTTCATGAATGGCCGTCACCGACAAATTGCCGGTGGCGGCTTTTTGAATGTACTCGCTCCACCAAGTCATCATCGGGCGTCTTCGCTCGATGTAGTCCGCTCGGTTGTACGCGCTTCGGACTTCGTCTTTGTCGACATGGGCGAGTGCGACTTCAATCAACTCCGGGTCCCATCCATGTTCGTTGAGGATGGTACTCGCCATTGATCGCAGGCCGTGGCTGACCAGCCGATCCTGAAAACCCATACGTTTTAACGCCATGTTCGCGGTTTGGCTGTTGGCGTGAGTACGCGGATTTCGGTCTGCCGGAAACACATGTTCCCGGTGGCCACTATAGGGTTTGAGTGTCTCCAGCAGCGCGAGCGTCTGGTCGCTCAGAGGGATGGGGTGCGCACGGCGTTTTTTCGTGCGCTCCTTTGGGATGGTCCAGATGCGTTTCTCGAAATCTATTTCTGCCCAGGTCGTCCCGGCAGCCTCGGCAGGGCGGGTCATGGTGTGCAGTTGCCATTCGATGAGGCAGCGGGTGATGCGTTTAATGCTGGCGTTGGCAATCGCCACCATGAGGTCGGGTAGTTCTTCGGGGGGAAGTGCCGCCATGTTTTGTTTCTGCGGTTTCTTGAAGGCTGCGCGAATGCCACTGAGCGGGTTCGCAAAGATCAGCCCGCAATTGACGCCGTAGGCCATGATTTCGTTGAGCCGTTGGGAAAGTCGCTTGACCGTCTCCAGGCTGCCTTTGGCCTCGATCGGGCGTAGGAGCTTGATGATCATGGGGGCGGTAATGTCTGCGAGGGGTGTGGCTTTGAGGCTGGGGAAAACATGCAGCGTGAGTGAGCGCCAGATGTCTTCGGCGTAGGCCGTTGTGACGGAGTGTTTTTTCAGTTCGAACCAGGCGGTGGCCACCTTCTCGAATGTGTGTTCGGTCTTCGCCAGCTTGGCTTGCCTGAGCTCATCGCGGTGAGCCTTGGGATCAATGCCTTGCGCCAGTAGTTCACGTGCTTCTTGAGCTTTCTTTCTGGCGTTCGCCAACGAGAGAGCCGGGTAAGGGCCCAGAGCCATATTGAGGCGGTTTTTGGTTACCGGCTCGCGATAGTTGAAATTCCATATCATCGAGCCACTAGCTCTGACCCTGAGTTGAAGGCCGTCGCCGTCAGTGAGAACGAAGTCTTTCCCTGTTGCCTTGACTGCCTTGAGTTGGCGGTCTGAGAGGCGGGTTGCATTAGTAGGCATGAGAGCTACCTCCGACACCGTTTTGGTATCCCAAAAATAGCACCGGCGGGTCCGGGATACCAAATGGGATACCAAAACGCCTGGAACTCTAAATTCTTCTACGGAAGCCAATGGCCCTGAAGCCCTTGATTTCATTGAATTTCAGGCACAAAAAAGACGTCCTTGGACGTCTTTAGATGTTGAAGTGGTGGAGCCGGGGGGATTTGAACCCCCGTCCGCCAGTACTCCGCTGTCGGTACTACATGCGTAGCCGTTTCTATTAAGTTAACCCTCAGCGACCCGAAGGGCAGGGTGCTTTGGGCGAGTTGTGTAAGTTTTAGCCGCTTCGTCCACAACGTACTGCACGGCGATTCTGTTCTATATGACAATCACTTTGGGTTTACAGACATCCCCTGGTGATTGCTGGACCCGAAGGTACCAGAAGCTCAGGGCTAAGGCTGCTTACGCAGCGAGAGCGAATTCCTGGCCGTAGTTTTCGTCATTGGCAACTATAAGAAGTTGCAACAGTGGATTTACGAGTTCTGTTACCAACTCGGCATGCACCTAAAGTTTCGCGACCGGCGTCGAATCCTAAACGGCCCCGTGCTTGTAACTCGTTGTTTCTTAGTGAGTGACAAGCCTGTGCAGTGTACGCCAAACCGTCACGGAAGGCCAACCCGAAGGTTAGCCGTCCCTGACCGTGCTGCCTATTGGCCGCCTTTTTCGCTGTTCTGCAGGTCTTGCAGCGCCTTCGAGGTGATCTCAATGCACTTTTTGTCATCGCCGGCGGCGTGGGCTGCTTTAGCCGAAGACACAGCGGTGTCTATCTCGCCACTTTTACCACTGGTGTCGGTGGCGAGCAGCGCTTTACCGTTGTTGATTTTGTCCAGGTTGATCTGGCACAGGTCTTTATCACCTGCCGCGAAAGCAGGGGACGCCAGCATCGCAGCGGTAATGAACAAGCCAGCAAGAGCGGAACGCTTCATAGGGTATCTCCTTGCGCAAAAGGGCTCGACGCTGCTGGCATTGAACGGCTGCCAGCGACATCAGTGATGAGCCTCGTTTGTCGAGGCCTATGCAGATGACTACACCGGCGCGCAGGGGTTCTGTTTATTTGCAGGCTCATTTTTGCAGGCTCAGTGGGCGCGAGCCTGCGTGACACGGTCCACCAGGTAGACCAGCCCGTGATAATCAATGCCGCCATGCTGGCTCAGGCCGATCTCGCAGGTGCGGCTGGTGGAGATACCCTCGCTGCAATGCTGCACCGCGTCCTTGAGGGTGCGCAGTGAGTGGGCGTTGAGTTCCGGCGTGGTGAAACCCTTATCGCCAGCAAACCCGCAGCAATGAATGCCTTCCGGGATGACCACGGTGTTAGAGCAGCGCCGGGCCAGGTCGATCAGCGCCTGGCTCTCGCCTAGATGCTGGGTGCTGCAGGTGACGTGCACGGCGATGGGGGCTGCCTGTGGTGTGAAATCGAGGCGATCCATCAGGTGAGTGCGGATAAAACGCACCGGATCGTAAAGATCCAGCCGTGTTTCAGCCAGATCCTGCACCAGACGCAAGGTGCACGGGCTGGTGTCGCAGTAAATCGGGTCGAGCCCGCCGCGGCTGGCGTGGAGCAGGGCGCCGATCAGTTCCTGGCGCTTGTGTTCGGCCTGTTCAGCGTAGCCTTTGGAGGCAAAGGGCTGGCCGCAGCACAGGTTGTCCTGATTGTCGGGGAAGACGACTTGGTAACCGGCCTTTTCCAAGAGACCGCGGGTTTTGTCGTACAACGACATCTGTTCTTTATCTCCCGCCGCCGGGCCCATGGCGCGTGAGACGCAGGCGGCCAAGTAGACCACCCGTGGCCGCTCGTCCGTGACCGCCGGGCTGAAGCGGATGGCTTTCTCCGGCTGCGGCATGGCGTTTGTCCACTGCGGAATCTGCCCCTTGGACAGCTTGGTGACGGTGGCCGATAGCGTCGCCAGGCGCGGTGCGCCCAGCAGCATGCGTGCGCCGTTGGCGACATGCAGGGTAAAGCGCGCGCCCTGCAGCGCAGTGGCGAAATGATTGGCGAGCCATTCGGCCGTTTTCGTACGGTCGGCGTCACGGCTGCGTAGTTTTTTTACCAGGTCGCCGGTATTGATTCCCACCGGGCAGCGTTGAGCGCAAAGGCCGGTGGCGGCGCAGGTGTCGATGCCTTGATAGTGGTAGGCGGCTTCTAGCTCGGTGGTGTCGACGCCCGCTCGTTTCTTCGCCTGGATATCGCGCCAGATCACGATGCGTTGGCGTGGACTCAAGGTCAGGCCTTTCGACGGGCACACCGGCTCGCAGAAGCCGCATTCGATGCACTTATCCACAAGCTCGTCGGCGGCGGGTAGCGGCTTGAGGTGTTTGAGGTGGATTTGCGGGTCTTCGCTGAGCACCACGTCCGGGTTGAGAATGCCATTGGGGTCGAGCAGGCGTTTGAGTTGCCACATCAATTGATAGGCGTCGCTGCCCCACTCCAACTCAACGAACGGCGCCATGTTGCGGCCGGTACCGTGTTCAGCTTTCAACGAACCACCAAACTCCACCGCCACCAGGTGCGCCACGTCGTCCATGAACGCTTGGTAGCGTGCGACTTCTTCCGCGCTGTTGAAGCCTTGGGTGAACACGAAGTGCAGGTTGCCTTCCAGCGCGTGTCCGAAAAGGATTGCTTCGTCGTAGTGATGTTTGTCGAACAGTTCGATCAAGCGATTTACACCGATTGCCAGTTGCTCGACCGCAAAGGTGACGTCTTCGATGATCACCGTGGTGCCGGTTTTGCGTACGGCGCCGACGGCGGGAAAGGTGTCTTTGCGAATGGCCCACAGGCGCGCATTTTCTACCGGGTCTTCGGTGAAATCGACCTGTTTCTCCACAGGGAAGTCGGCCAGGGAGGCCATGATCAGAGCCAATTGCTCGTGCAACAAAGACGGCGACGCTGCGCGAGATTCGATCAATAGTGCGCAGGCATTTTCCGATAGATGTTGTACGAAGGCGGGCATTCCCGGCTTGTCTTGAACCGAGCGCATGCTGCGTCGATCCAACAGCTCGACGGCCGAGACCGGTTGGGTCTTGAGGACGGTCACCGCGTTGCAGCAGGTCTCGACATCCGGAAACACAATCAAGGCCGAGGCTTTGTTCGGATGATCGACCACCGTGTCATAGGTGACCGCACTGATAAATCCAAGCGTACCCTCGGAGCCCACTAGCAGATGGCTGAGGATATCCAGCGGCTCATCGAAATCCACCAGGGCATTAAGTGACAGCCCGGTGGTATTTTTCAGGCGGTATTTGTGGCGGATTTTTGCCGCCAATTCAGCGTTTGCCCGCGTCTCGCGGCCCAGTGTCGCCAGGCGTTCCAGCAGCGAGCCGTGTCGTTCGCGAAACGCCGCCACGCTGGCCGCGTCTTCGGTGTCCAGTCGGCTGCCGTCAGCCAGTACCAAGCGGATGCCTGCCAGGGTGTGATAGGTGTTCTGCGCCGTGCCGCAGCACATGCCGCTGGCGTTGTTGGCGACGATGCCGCCGATCTTGCAGGCATTGATCGACGCCGGATCCGGCCCGATCTTGCGCCCAAAAGGCGCCAGCCATGCATTGGCCTGGGCGCCGATCACGCCAGGTTGCAGGCGAATTTGGGTGCCCTGCCCACGAATTTCGCGGCCGTTCCAATTGTCCCCCAGCACGATCAGCACTGAGTCGCTGATGGCTTGGCCAGAAAGGCTGGTGCCGGCTGCGCGGAAGGTGACGGCCACACGGTCGCGTTGGGCGAGTTGCAACAGCGCCACCACCTCGTCTTCCGACTCCACGCGGATCACCAACTGTGGGATCAGTCGGTAAAAACTAGCGTCGGTGCCGAAAGCGAGGGTGGAAAGTGGATCGTCGAAACGCCGATCTTTCGGGATCAGTTGTGCGACGTCGCTCAGAAAAGCAGCAGGCAGGCTCATCGGTCCTCCAGAAATAGCAGACGCCGGAATGGGTGTCCGGCGTCGATTCTTACCCTATTACGTACCGGCCTTAATGCACCAGCATTCCGGTTAACCAGTAGGCCTGAGCCAGGGTGATCAACCCGACGATCGTCGCAAAGAACAGGCTGTGCTTGAGGGTAAAGCGGAACAGGTCGGATTCCTTGCCCACCAACCCCGTGGCGGCGCAGGCCACGGCAATCGATTGTGGCGAGATCATTTTGCCGGTCACACCGCCACTGGTGTTCGCGGCGACCAGCAGCGTGTCGTTGACACCGATCTGATGCGCGGTGGTGGCTTGCAGTGAGCTGAACAGCGCGTTGGACGAGGTGTCGGAGCCTGTCAGGAAAACGCCCAGCCACCCGAGGAATGGCGAGAAGAATGGGAAGGCTGCACCTGTGCCGGCCAATACCAGTGCCATGGTCGAAGACATGCCGGAGTAGTTGGTGACAAAAGCGAAGGCTAGCACCATGCCAATGGACAGAATTGGCCAGCGCAGTTCGTAGAAGGTCTCTTTTAAAGTGGTAAGACCAGTTTTTAGGTTGATCTTCAGCACCAGCATTGAGATCAGCGCAGAGAAGAAAATTGCTGTGCCGGTCGCCGAGATGGGGTCCAGCTTGAACACTGCCGCAATTGCAGTGGGGTTGGTCACAATCGGCGCAACTTTGATCACTAATTGGTCCAGGTGCGGGATCGCGAAGTTGAATACCCAGCTATACATCGAGCCGCCGGCGGCGAACATGGCCTTGAACGGCTTGAGGGTCCAGATAGTGACCAGCACGGTCAGAATAAGGAACGGTGACCAGGCCTTGAAAATTTGCCCCAGGCTGTACGGCGAGACAACCGTGTTGCGTGGCAGACCAAAACCGCCGGCGCTGGCGACGACCGCTGCGCTTGAAGTCGCACCGGCAATCTGTGCACCTGCTGTGCGCTTGGGTTGCCAGACTTTCAGGAACAGGGTCAGGGAGATCAAGCTGGCGAGCGCCGAGGTGATGTCCGGCAGTTCCGGGCCGATGAAGTTGGAAGTGAAGTACTGGGTGATGGCAAAGCTCAAGCCTGCTACCAGTGCGGCCGGCCAGGTTTCACGCACGCCGCGCAAGCCGTCCATCATGAACACCAGCCAGAACGGCACGAACATCGACAGTAGGGGCAACTGACGGCCAGTCATGGCGCCGATTTTGAACGCATCGATGCCGGTCACTTGGCCTGCAACGATGATCGGGATACCGAGTGCACCGAAGGCCACGGGGGCGGTGTTGGCAATCAGGCACAGGCCAGCGGCGTACAGTGGATTGAAGCCCAGGCCGACGAGCAGTGCCGCGGTGATTGCCACGGGCGCGCCGAAACCGGCAGCACCCTCCAGGAAGGCGCCGAAGCAAAAGCCGATCAGCAGCACTTGCAGGCGTTGGTCGTCGGTGATCGATAGGACCGAGCT
Source organism: Pseudomonas sp. RA_15y_Pfl1_P11 (assembly GCF_963970975.1). NCBI lineage: Bacteria > Pseudomonadati > Pseudomonadota > Gammaproteobacteria > Pseudomonadales > Pseudomonadaceae > Pseudomonas > Pseudomonas sp. RA_15y_Pfl1_P11. Next base: position 70,925 of record NZ_CAXAOY010000015.1, on the reverse strand, counting down.
GCGAATGACTTCGAACTGGCCGCTTTTGACGGTCAGTTTGTACAGGAACACGGCCGCGACAATGATCCAGGCGATAGGCCACAGGCCATAGGCAAAGCCGTACCCGGCGGCGGCCAGTGCCATGTCCACCGGCATCTGGAAGGCAAAGATCGCTACCAGGATCGACAGCGCCAAGGTGATGCTGCCGGCTACGTGACCTTTGAGGCGGAACACGGCCAGGGCCAGGAAGAAGAATACGATCGGAATAACCGCCGCCAGTGCGGACAGGCCGAGGCTGCCGAGTGGGCTGTAGAGCTGTTGCCAGGTTTGCATATGGGGTGGCCCCTGATTGTTGTTGTTTGGTCAGCTTGGATAATTGGTAATACCAATTTACAATCGCTGTTGGCTAGAGTAAAAGCCTTGGCAGGCGTGTGTCAATTTGCCGCTCGCGAAACTTTGGTCGTAGGTCCGCGGGCAGGTTGTTCTGATCGGTTGAAACGAGGGCGTTCTGATAGGTGCTGCAAGCGCTGCGATAGGCCAGAATAGAGGCCCCGGCGAGTGGTCGGGATGGTGGAGAGTGAGTTATGGGGTTTGATCAGGTGCGTCAGCGCCGTTTGTCTGACGATATCGTCGAGCAGCTTGAGGGCATGATCCTTGAGGGCACGCTAAAGTCCGGCGAGCGCTTGCCGGCCGAGCGCGCCTTGGCTGAGCAATTTGGTGTGTCGCGCCCTTCCTTGCGGGAGGCAATCCAGAAATTGTCTGCCAAAGGCTTGCTCGTCAGCCGCCAGGGCGGGGGGAACTACGTGGCTGAGTCATTGGGTTCTACTTTCAGTGATCCGCTGCTGCACCTGCTGGAAAACAATCCCGAAGCTCAGCGTGATCTGTTGGAGTTTCGCCAGACCCTTGAGGCATCTTGTGCCTATTACGCAGCGCTGCGCGCCACCGAAGTCGATCGTGAGCGTCTTACGGCGGCTTTCGAAGCGCTACAGGATTGCTACACCCGTTCCGATGAAGTAAGTCGTGCGGAAGAGGGGGCGGCGGATGCGCGGTTTCACTTGGCTATCGCCGAGGCCAGCCACAACGCGGTTTTGCTGCACACCATTCGCGGGCTGTTCGACCTGCTCAAGCGCAACGTGGTGACCAACATCGGTGGCATGTACCAGCAGCGTACGGAAACCCGCGACATGCTGATCAGTCAGCACCGGGATCTGTACCTGGCAATCATCGAGGGGCGGGCCGAGCAGGCGCGAGAAGTTTCCACACGTCACCTGCTGTATGTGCAGGAGGTGTTGGAAGAGGTGCGTCAGGAGGTTCAGCGTGTGGCGCGTGCGGAGCGGCGCAAGGGGATGTAGCCGAGGGGAGCTCCCAAGGCTACTTCGCAGCAAGGGTCAGTCTTCCTTGCCCTTGTTACGCACAGCGCGATGCAGCTCGCGATTGGAATCGCGCTCGCGCTCGGTATCACGCTTGTCGTATTCCTTCTTGCCTTTGCCCAAGGCGATCTCGCACTTGACCAGGTGCTTGCTCCAGTACCAGGACAAGCAGATGCAGGCGTAGCCCTTCTGCTGTACGGCGGAGGCGAGCTTTTCCAGTTCGCGAGCGTTGAGCAGCAGTTTGCGCGTGCGTACCGGGTCGGCAATCACGTGGGTGCTCGCGGTGGTCAGCGGGGTGATATGACTGCCTAGCAGCCACGCCTCGCCATCCTTGAGCAGCACATAACTGTCGACCAGTTGCAGCTTGCTGGCACGCAGACTCTTTACTTCCCAGCCGGCCAGGACCAGACCAGCCTCGAACCGATGCTCGATGAAGTAATCGTGTCGCGCCTTTTTATTTTGCGCGATGGTCCCTGTGGGGTGTTTCTTTTGTTTAGCCATAGGGGCGGCATTATAGGGAGTTGCGAGCGTATCGGCTACGGTCAACCTGCGTGCTTGAGCGTGTTGGACGAATCCCGGACAATGCGGGCAGTTCTCTTGTTTTTTTCTTTCGCGGATCGGGCTGTTCTTTCGCGATGTTTGCCGCTCAGCTGTGGAAATAACGCACACATGACGACGCATATTCAACGTTCGGCGCTGCTGCCTTATCCGGCACAAGCGCTTTATGACCTGGTCAACGACGTGGCGCGTTACCCGGAATTCTTGCCGTGGTGCTCGACAGCCGAAGTGCTGGAGGGCAGCGATGAGTACATGGTCGCCAGCGTTGGGGTCGCGAAGGGCGGCCTCAGTCAGCACTTTGTAACGCGTAATGTGCTGGTGCCCGGGCAATCCATCGAAATGAATTTGCAGGAAGGGCCGTTTACCCAGTTGCATGGCGTCTGGGTATTTAAGGCGCTGACCGATAAGGCCTGCAAAATAAGCCTCGATCTTTCCTTTGATTACGCCGGTCCTGTCGTGCGTGCGACGTTGGGGCCTTTATTCAACCAGGCGGCCAATACGTTGGTGGATGCGTTCTGTCAGCGAGCCAAGCAACTGCATGGTTGAGATTGAGGTGGTATATGCCGCCATGGATCGCCAGGTTTTGCTGGTGGTGATGGTGCCAGCAGGCACCAGCGTGCGCTCGGCGGTTCAGGCGTCAGGTATTGCCGTGCACTTTCCAGAGCTGGATCTGGCTGACTGCCCTTTGGGGATATTCGGCAAGGTGGTCGCGAACGCGCAAGTGCATGCCGTGCAGGCGGGTGATCGTATTGAGATTTACCGGCCGCTGCTGGCGGACCCGAAAGAGGTGCGCCGGCTGCGCGCAGCCAAGGCTGCTTTGGCCAAGCAGCAGGGCTCGTAGGCCCTCCAAATGGCAGGCAACAAAAAGCCCGGCATGCCGGGCTTTTTGTTGGGCGCCGCAAACTTACTGCGGGCTGGTGTCCAGAGGCTGCGGCGTCGGGACGGGAACAGTTTCCACGCCGTCGATGTCTTTCTGGATCTTGTCGAGCAAAGATCCAGGCTTAGCCGGTACTTCAGACTTCGGCTTCTCGCCTTCCTGCGCAGGTGCGGTCACGTTAGTGCCGTTATCCTTGCCGAGCAGGGCTTCATCACGGCTTACGCCAGGCATGAAGTCGCCGGACAGGCTGACAAGCTGGTCATTGCCATTGAAGCTGACACTGACGCGCTCCTGCTGGCGTTCACCGCCACCTGGCTGCAGGCTGTAGAGATAATCCCAGCGATCGGCGTGGAAAGTGTCGGTCAGCAGGGGGTTACCCATAATAAACCGTACTTGCCGTCGGGTCATTCCGGGGCGTAACTGGTCTATCATGTCCTGCGTGACGACATTGCCCTGCTGGATGTCGATTTTGTAAACCCCGGGGAATGAACAACCGGCGAGTGCGAGCAGTCCCACAAAGGTGAAACTGGTTAGCAAGAGCTTGGTGTTTTGCATCGGTGGGCGACTTCCACTATCTTGGCTGGGACAACGTAAACGCCGATCATACCCGTATTAAGAGAAGCTGCGAAGCAGCATCCGCGAGAAAGCTAACCATGGTTGAAAATAGCGAACTACGCAAAGCCGGTCTTAAAGTGACTCTGCCACGAGTCAAGATTCTACAAATGCTCGATTCTGCTGAGCAGCGCCACATGAGTGCCGAGGATGTCTACAAGGCGCTGATGGAGTCTAACGAGGACGTTGGCCTGGCCACGGTTTACCGTGTGCTGACCCAGTTTGAGGCCGCAGGGCTGGTGGTTCGTCATAATTTCGACGGCGGTCATGCGGTGTTCGAATTGGCTGACGGTGGGCATCATGACCACATGGTTGACCTGGATACCAATGAGGTTATCGAGTTCACCAGCCCGGAGATCGAAGCCCTGCAGCATAAGATTGCTGAGGAGCATGGCTTCGATTTGGTTGACCATAATCTGGTTCTGTACATCCGTAAGAAAAAGTAACAAGCGCTGCAGATTGACGTTGCAAAACGATCGAAGGCGACCTTAGGGTCGCCTTCGTGCTTTCTATAATAGAGAAAACTGTCCGCTTAGGCCTTCGCCGCCACGACCATCTTCTTCGCGTGCGCCAAAGACTCCTTGGTCAAATCGATGCCACCGAGCATGCGCGCGACTTCTTCCACGCGCTCCGACTTATTCAGCTTGGACACGGCTGTGTGTGTTGCATCACTGCCGCGTACCTTATGCACAAACAAATGCTGATGCCCTTGGGCCGCGACTTGCGGCAAGTGAGTCACCGTTAGCACTTGGCCTCGGTCCCCCAGGCGCCGCAGCAACTGGCCAACAATTTCCGCCGTCGGTCCGCCAATACCCACATCGACTTCATCGAATACCAGGGTCGGCACCCGAGAGGTTTGCGCGGTAATTACCTGGATCGCCAGGCTGATCCTCGACAGCTCGCCACCAGATGCGACTTTTGCCAGTGCTTTGAGCGGCTGTCCAGGGTTGGCGCTAACCAGTAGTTCCACCTGTTCCAGGCCGTGGGGCTGCAGTTCGTTGCTGGCGTTGGTGCGCAATTCAATGGTGAAGCGTCCGCCGGGCATACCCAGGCGCTGGATTTCCAACTCCACTGCGCTGGCCAGGCCAGTGGCTGCTTGTTGACGCAGGTCGCTCAGTTCGCGCGCTTTCTCTTGGTAATGACGGGCGAAAGAAGCGAGCTCGTCACCCAGGCGCTCGATAGATTCATCGTTGGCGTTCAGGGTCTCGATTTCATCCAGTAGCTTCTGCTGCATCGTCACTACTTCGGTGGGCTGAATTCGATGTTTGCGCGCCAGGGTATAAATGGTGTCCAGGCGTTCTTCTATGTCCTGCAGGCGTGCCGGGTCGGCATCGAAGTGATCCAGGAAACGGTTCAGTTCGCCTACCGCTTCTTCTACTTGAATCTGTGCACTGGTGAGCAGGGTGGTGGCCTCACTTAGCGACCCGGAAGCGTTGTTCACGCTCGACAAGCGATTGAGGCTGGCCGTCAGTGCGTTGAGCACATTGCCGGAATCGCTCTCGCTACATTGCTCCACCACCTGTCGGCAGATACCCAGCAGGGTTTCTGCGTTGGTGAGGTTCTTATGTTCTTGCTCAAGCTGCTCTAGTTCGGTCTCGCCCAGGCCCAGGCTTTCCAGCTCTTCGAGTTGATAACTGAGCAGCTGATGGCGAGCACGTTGTTCATCGCCGGAATTGGAGAGCCGCTCCAGCTCTTGGCGAGTCTGGCGCCAGCGTTGAGCGGCAAGTTGCACCTGGCGGGCAAGGTCTGTCGCGCCAGCGTATTCGTCGAGCAGGCGGCGATGGGTGTCGGTTTTCAGCAGGGACTGGTGTTCGTGTTGGCTGTGGATATCTATCAGCAACTCGCCCAGAGCTTTAAGGTCGCCCAACGGGCAAGGTGTGCCGTTGATATAGCCACGTGAACGGCCTTCCGCCGTGATGACCCGACGCAGGATGCACGGACCTTCATTATTTAGGTCGCGCTCGGCTAGCCAGACTTCCGCCTCGGGTATGTCTGCCAGGTCGAAGGTGGCCAGGATGTCGGCCTTGTCCGCACCGGGGCGAACCACGCCGCTGTCGGCGCGATCACCCAGGGTCAGGCCCAGGGCGTCTAGCATGATCGACTTGCCGGCGCCGGTTTCGCCTGTGATTACGCTCATCCCGCGATCCAATTCAAGATCCAGGTGTTCAACGATGGCGTAGTTATGTACGGACAGGTGCACGAGCATGTTGGCCGCTCCCAGGCTTTAGGTCTGGTTATTTATACAGTGTTTTCTTTGGCGCTGACAATCCTGACGCTTAGCTCGATTTGCTTGATTCAACGTCTTTTTAAGTGCTGCCAGGAATTAATGGGCAGGAATTGATGAAGGTCAGTCGAAAGACTTTTGGTAACGCCTTCGCCCTTGAACCTGGAAATTGTGGCCCCATATACCGGAACAGAAGCGCGAGTTGAGTTCGCGCATGATTTTGAAAGGAGAAAACTATGGCTGACGAACAGACGCAGGATACGCAAACTCCAGACGCTAATTCGGCTGTCGGCGATGAGCTGGCAACTCGTGTGCAAGTGCTCGAAGAGCAATTGGCTGCTGCGCAGGACCAGTCTTTGCGTGTTGCCGCCGATCTGCAGAACGTCCGCCGCCGTGCCGAGCAGGATGTAGAAAAGGCTCACAAATTCGCACTGGAGAAGTTCGCCAGTGACTTGCTGCCGATCATTGACAGCCTGGAGCGTGGCCTTGAGTTGTCCAACCCGGACGACGAAAACATCCGCCCAATGCGCGAAGGGATCGAGCTGACCTTGAAAATGTTCCAGGACACCCTGAAGCGTTATCAGTTGGAAGCCATCGATCCAATGGGCGGTGAACCGTTCAACGCTGAGCACCACCAAGCCATGGCCATGCAGGAAAGCCATGACCTGGAGCCTAATAGCGTGTTGAAAGTGTTTCAGAAGGGATATCAGCTCAACGGTCGCTTGCTGCGCCCGGCGATGGTTGTGGTGAGCAAGGCTCCTGCACCGGTTTCGCCTTCTATTGATGAGCAGGCTTGAAATACGCCGTAAGGCCCCCATCTATAAGTCAAGCGTTTAAGTGCTACCGCAGTTAGCCACCACTGCTGCGGCATCCAAATTCAAGTTTCGGGAGAGTAAATCATGGGCAAAATTATCGGTATCGACCTGGGGACCACCAACTCCTGTGTCTCCGTCATGGAAAACGGCAAAGCTAAAGTCATCGAAAACGCCGAAGGCGCGCGTACTACGCCGTCGATCATTGCTTATGCAAATGATGGCGAGATCCTGGTTGGCCAGTCGGCCAAGCGCCAGGCTGTGACCAACCCGCACAACACTCTGTACGCGGTGAAGCGTCTGATCGGTCGTAAGTTCGATGAAGAAGTCGTACAGAAAGACATCAAGATGGTGCCTTACAAAATCGCCAAGGCTGACAACGGTGACGCCTGGGTTGAAGTAAATGGCAACAAGATGTCTGCACCGCAGATCTCGGCGGAAGTCTTGAAAAAGATGAAAAAGACTGCCGAAGATTACCTCGGTGAGGCAGTGACTGAGGCGGTGATCACTGTTCCGGCCTACTTCAACGACAGCCAGCGTCAGGCGACCAAAGACGCCGGCCGCATCGCGGGCCTGGACGTAAAACGCATCATCAACGAACCCACCGCAGCGGCTCTCGCTTACGGTATGGACAAGGCCAAAGGCGATCACACCGTGATCGTTTATGACCTGGGTGGCGGTACTTTCGACGTTTCGGTAATTGAGATCGCTGAAGTTGACGGCGAGCACCAGTTCGAAGTGTTGGCCACCAACGGTGACACGTTCCTGGGCGGTGAAGACTTCGATATTCGTCTGATCGACTACCTTGTTGACGAATTCAAGAAAGAAAGCGGCATGAACCTCAAGGGTGACCCGCTGGCCATGCAGCGCCTGAAAGAAGCTGCTGAGAAGGCCAAGATCGAGCTGTCCTCGAGCATGTCGACCGACGTTAACCTGCCGTACATCACTGCAGATGCCACCGGTCCTAAGCACTTGAACGTGAAGATTTCTCGCGCCAAGTTGGAAGCTCTGGTTGAAGATCTGGTTCAGCGCACCATCGAACCTTGCCGCATCGCTTTGAAAGATGCCGGTATCGACGTTGGCGCCATCAACGACGTGATCCTGGTGGGCGGTCAGACCCGCATGCCACTGGTTCAGCAGAAAGTCACCGAGTTCTTCGGCAAGGAAGCGCGTAAAGACGTGAACCCTGACGAAGCAGTTGCCATGGGTGCTGCTATCCAGGGTGCGGTATTGGCCGGTGACGTGAAAGACGTACTGCTGCTCGACGTCAGCCCGCTGACCTTGGGTATCGAAACCATGGGCGGCGTGATGACTGCGCTGATCGAGAAAAACACCACGATTCCTACCAAGAAATCCCAGGTGTTCTCGACTGCCGATGACAACCAGGGTGCTGTGACCATTCACGTGCTGCAAGGTGAGCGTAAGCAAGCGGCTCAGAACAAGTCCCTGGGCAAGTTCGACCTGGCTGAGATTCCACCTGCACCCCGTGGCGTGCCACAGATCGAAGTGACCTTCGACATCGATGCCAACGGTATCCTGCACGTTGGCGCGAAAGACAAGGCGACCGGCAAAGAGCAGAAGATCACTATCAAGGCCAACTCCGGTCTGTCTGATGAAGAAATTCAACAGATGATTCGTGATGCTGAAGCCAACGCTGATGCGGATGCCAAGTTTGCTGAGTTGGCTGGCGCCCGCAACCAGGGTGATGCACTGGTTCACTCGACGCGCAAAATGGTCGCTGATGCTGGCGATAAAGTGAGCGCTGAAGAGAAGGCCGCGATCGAAGCTGCCGTAGTTGCCCTGGAAGCCGCCGTTAAAGGCGACGACAAGGCTGCTATCGAAGCCAAGATCGAGGAGCTGTCCAAAGTCTCCGCGCCGGTTGCACAGAAAATGTATGCCGAACAAGGTCAGCCAGCTGACGGTGCAGCGCAACAGGCAGAGCCTGAAGCCAAGCACGACGATGTTGTCGATGCCGAGTTCGAAGAAGTTAAAGAACAGAAGTAACTTGGTCGCCCGGTTGACCGCTTTTAAGCGGTGACTGGTAGGATGTCGCCGCGCGGGAGCTTGCTCCCGCGTTGGCGTGTCTGGGGTAAGCGAATTTTTACAGCATGCGACAGCGTTCGGGTGCTGGCGGTGTGATCGGGAATGCTCCTGCTTTCCGAGCAATAACTACCGTATTTTTGGCCGGGTCCTTGGCTAAAAGTAGTAATGACCAGGATCGTTGAATTGACGTGAGTTGGGTCCGGGCCTGTATTGGGGCTCAACGAGTTTGGCGGGGCTCAGGAGGGTCTGGCCGAACGTCCTTAAGAGTGCAAAGACTTATGGCAAAGCGTGACTATTACGAAGTGTTGGGTGTGGAGCGCGGCTCCAGCGAGGCGGACCTGAAGAAGGCCTACCGTCGCCTGGCGATGAAGCATCACCCGGACCGTAATCCGGATAGCAAAGAATCCGAAGAGATGTTCAAAGAGGCCAATGAGGCCTACGAATGCCTGTCTGATCCCAACAAGCGTGCGGCCTACGACCAGTATGGCCATGCCGGTGTCGACCCGAACATGGGGGGCGGCGGTGCCGGTTTTGGTGGTCAGAACTTCTCCGACATTTTCGGCGATGTATTCAGCGATTTCTTCGGCGGTGCCCGGGGTGGTCAGCGTGGCGGCGCCCAGCGTGGCAGCGATTTGCGCTACACCCTGGAATTGAACCTGGAAGAAGCCGTGCGCGGCACCAGCGTCAACATTCGCGTGCCGACGCTGGTCAACTGCAAGCCGTGCGATGGTTCGGGTGCCAAGAAGGGCTCCTCGCCGATCACCTGCCCGACGTGTGGTGGTATCGGCCAGGTTCGTATGCAGCAGGGCTTCTTTTCGGTGCAGCAGACCTGCCCGCGCTGTCATGGCCAGGGCAAGATCATTTCTGATCCGTGCGATTCCTGCCACGGCGAAGGACGTGTCGAAGAGTACAAGACGCTGTCGGTAAAAGTGCCGGCTGGCGTGGATACCGGTGACCGCATTCGCCTGTCGGGCGAAGGTGAGGCGGGTGCTCAAGGCGGACCTACGGGCGACCTGTACGTTGTAATCAATGTGCGCGAGCACTCGATTTTCCAGCGCGACGGCAAGCACCTGTTCTGTGAGGTGCCGATCAGCTTTGTCGACGCAGCCTTGGGTGGCGAGCTGGAAATCCCGACGCTGGACGGACGGGTCAAGCTCAAGATTCCTGAAGGCACGCAGACCGGCAAGCAGTTCCGTATTCGTGGCAAAGGCGTTGCGCCGGTGCGCGGTGGTGGAGCGGGCGACCTGATGTGCCGTGTGGCAGTTGAAACGCCGGTCAATCTGGGGCGTCGTCAGCGCGAATTGCTTGAAGAGTTCCGCAGTTCGCTGGAAGGCGATGACTCACACTCACCGAAAACCACGGGCTTTTTCGATGGCGTGAAGCGCTTCTTCGGCGACCTGTAAGGAATTGAATATGCGACGTATAGCCGTAATGGGCGCTGCCGGGCGCATGGGCAAGACGCTGGTCGAAGCGGTGCAGCAGCGCTCGCCGGCCTCCGGGCTGACCGCGGCGATTGTGCGTCCGGGTAGCACGTTGATCGGTGCGGATGCCGGTGAGTTGGCTTCTCTGGGGCGTATCGGTGTTTCGTTGTCCGGCCACTTGGAGCAGGTGGCTGATGAGTTCGACGTACTGATCGACTTTACGCTGCCGGACGTGATGCTGAAAAACCTGGCGTTCTGCCGCAGGGCGGGTAAGGCCATGGTGATTGGCACCACCGGTTTGACAGCTGAGCAGAAGCAGTTGTTGGTGGAGGCGGGGAAGGATATTCCGGTCGTCTTCGCGGCGAACTTCAGTGTCGGTGTGAATCTGTCGCTCAAATTGCTGGACCTGGCGGCGCGCGTGCTGGGTGATGAAGCGGATATCGAGATCATCGAGACCCATCATCGCCACAAGATCGACGCGCCGTCGGGTACTGCATTGCGCATGGGTGAAGCCATCGCCGATGCGCTGGGTCGCGATTTGTCGAAAGTGGCGGTGTACGGGCGTGAAGGTCACACCGGTGCGCGTGCGCGTGACACCATCGGCTTTGCGACTGTGCGCGGTGGCGACGTGGTCGGTGATCACACTGTGTTGTTCGCTACTGAAGGCGAGCGCCTGGAAATCACGCACAAGGCGTCTAGTCGGATGACCTTTGCCAAAGGTGCGGTACGTGCTGCGCTGTGGTTGGAAGGGCGCGAGCCAGGCCTCTACGACATGCGCGATGTGCTGGATCTGCACTGATCAGTCGCTCAAACAGGGCTTCAAGCTTATGCTTGGGCCCCGTTTTTCCCGCTAAGCGACGTCCTGTCGCATTCCCCTGCCTTTTAGACTCATTAGCGGTGGACCAAAAAAGCCTTTTTCTGTAAGCTACAGCTTTAGTGTGTTCACTAAAAGCGCGCAGAATAATTCAGTGAATGAGCGGGGTGACGTGTCCATACGTCACTCCGCTTTTTTACACCTGCGATCGCCCTTTCAGGCTTTATTTACGGGAGGTCTTCTTGACTAAGCCAGCCATACTCGCCCTTGCTGATGGCAGCATTTTTCGCGGCGAAGCCATTGGAGCCGACGGTCAGACCGTTGGAGAGGTGGTGTTTAACACTGCCATGACCGGCTATCAGGAAATCCTTACCGATCCTTCCTACGCCCAACAGATCGTTACCCTGACCTATCCGCACGTCGGCAACACCGGTACTACACCGGAAGACGTCGAGTCTGATCGTGTCTGGTCGGCTGGTCTGGTGATTCGTGACCTGCCACTGGTTGCGAGCAACTGGCGTAACACGATGTCGCTGTCCGACTACCTCAAAGCCAACAACGTTGTGGCTATCGCGGGTATCGATACGCGCCGCCTGACACGCATCCTGCGTGAAAAAGGCTCGCAGAACGGCTGCATCATGGTCGGTGACAATATCTCCGAAGAGGCGGCGATTGCCGCAGCGCAAGGTTTCCCTGGCCTGAAAGGCATGGACCTGGCGAAAGTCGTCAGCGTTAAAGAGAAGTACGAGTGGCGCTCCACTGTCTGGGACTTGAAGACCGACAGTCACGCGACTATCGATGCCGCTGAGCTGCCGTACCACGTTGTCGCCTACGACTACGGCGTCAAATACAACATCCTGCGCATGTTGGTAGAGCGCGGTTGCCGCGTGACCGTGGTGCCGGCGCAAACTCCGGCCAGCGATGTATTGGCCTTGCAGCCAGACGGCGTGTTCTTGTCCAACGGCCCGGGTGACCCTGAGCCATGCGACTACGCTATCCAGGCCATCAAGGACGTGCTGGAGACCGAGACTCCGGTGTTCGGCATCTGCCTCGGCCACCAGCTGCTGGCACTGGCTTCCGGCGCCAAGACCCTGAAAATGGGCCACGGCCACCACGGTGCCAACCACCCAGTGCAGGACCTGGACACCGGTGTTGTGATGATCACCAGCCAGAACCACGGTTTTGCGGTGGATGAAGCGACCTTACCGGCTAATGTCCGCGCCATTCACAAGTCGCTGTTCGACGGTTCCCTGCAAGGCATCGAGCGCACTGACAAGAGCGCGTTCAGCTTCCAGGGCCACCCTGAAGCCAGCCCGGGCCCGAACGACGTAGCGCCGCTGTTCGACCGTTTCATCAATGAGATGGCCAAGCGACGCTAACTGAGCGGTCTGCGGGCGGCCCCCTACTCCGGCGGCCCCTGCAGGCTCTCTAAAGATTGTTCAAGACGGCTTGCCGACTGACCTGCGGATTTGAGTGACAAACCCATGCCAAAACGTACAGACATAAAAAGCATCCTGATTCTCGGCGCTGGCCCGATCGTGATCGGCCAGGCCTGCGAATTCGACTACTCCGGCGCCCAGGCCTGTAAAGCCCTGCGCGAGGAGGGCTACCGCGTCATCCTGGTGAACTCCAACCCAGCCACCATCATGACCGACCCGGACATGGCCGACGCCACCTATATCGAGCCGATCAAGTGGCAGACCGTTGCCAAGATCATCGAGAAAGAGCGTCCGGACGCGCTGCTGCCGACCATGGGCGGCCAGACTGCTCTGAACTGCGCACTGGACCTGGAGCGCGAAGGCGTCCTGGAAAAGTTCGGCGTAGAGATGATCGGCGCGAATGCCGACACCATCGACAAAGCAGAAGACCGTTCGCGCTTTGACAAGGCAATGAAATCCATCGGCCTGGACTGCCCGCGCTCGGGCATCGCCCACAGCATGGAAGAAGCCAACGCAGTGCTCGAGAAGCTGGGCTTCCCGTGCATCATCCGTCCGTCCTTCACCATGGGTGGCACCGGCGGCGGTATCGCTTACAACCGTGAAGAGTTCGAAGAAATCTGCGCCCGTGGCCTGGACCTGTCGCCGACCAAAGAGCTGCTGATCGACGAATCCCTGATCGGCTGGAAAGAGTATGAGATGGAGGTTGTCCGCGATAAGAAGGACAACTGCATCATCGTCTGCTCTATCGAAAACTTTGACCCAATGGGCGTGCACACCGGTGACTCGATCACTGTTGCGCCGGCACAGACCCTGACGGACAAGGAATACCAGATCATGCGTAACGCCTCCCTGGCGGTACTGCGCGAGATCGGCGTGGAAACCGGCGGCTCCAACGTCCAGTTCGGCATCTGCCCGGACACGGGTCGCATGGTCGTCATCGAGATGAACCCGCGGGTATCCCGTTCCTCGGCTCTGGCCTCGAAAGCCACCGGTTTCCCGATTGCGCGTATCGCTGCCAAGTTGGCGATCGGCTATACCCTTGACGAACTGCAGAACGAAATCACCGGCGGCGCTACTCCAGCGTCCTTCGAGCCGTCGATCGACTACGTCGTGACCAAGTTGCCACGCTTCGCCTTTGAGAAATTCCCGAAAGCCGACGCACGCCTGACCACTCAAATGAAGTCGGTGGGTGAGGTCATGGCTATCGGTCGGACTTTCCAGGAATCCCTGCAGAAAGCTTTGCGCGGTTTGGAAGTGGGCGTTTGCGGCCTGGACGAAAAGCTCGACCTGAGCAACCCGGAAAGCATGAGCATCCTCAAGCGCGAATTGACCGTGCCCGGCGCCGAGCGCATCTGGTACGTGGCTGACGCCTTCCGCGCCGGTCTGTCGGTCGAAGACATCTTCGGCATGAACATGATCGACCCGTGGTTCCTGGTGCAGATCGAAGACCTGATCAAGGAAGAAGAGAAGGTCAAGACCCTGGGGCTGGCCAGCATCGACCGCGACTTGATGTTCAAGCTCAAGCGCAAAGGCTTCTCCGACATGCGTCTGGCCAAGCTGCTGGGCGTGACCGAGAAAGCGCTGCGTCGTCACCGTCACAAGCTGGAGATCTTCCCGGTCTACAAGCGCGTTGACACCTGCGCGGCTGAGTTCGCCACCGACACCGCCTACATGTACTCGACTTACGAGGAAGAGTGCGAAGCCGCGCCTTCGGGCCGCGACAAGATCATGATCCTCGGCGGCGGTCCAAACCGTATCGGCCAGGGTATCGAGTTCGACTACTGCTGCGTACACGCGGCACTGGCCCTACGCGAAGACGGTTACGAGACCATCATGGTCAACTGCAACCCGGAAACTGTTTCCACCGACTACGACACTTCCGATCGCTTGTACTTCGAACCCGTGACCCTGGAAGACGTGCTGGAAATCTGCCGGGTTGAGAAGCCTAAGGGTGTAATCGTCCAGTACGGCGGCCAGACCCCGCTGAAACTGGCGCGTGCACTGGAAGAGGCCGGCGTGCCAATCATCGGCACCAGCCCGGACGCCATCGACCGTGCCGAAGACCGCGAGCGCTTCCAGCAAATGGTTGAGCGCCTGAACCTGCGTCAGCCGCCAAACGCCACCGTGCGCAGCGAAGATGAAGCCATTCGCGCAGCCAGCAAGATCGGCTACCCGCTGGTGGTGCGTCCGTCCTACGTGTTAGGCGGTCGTGCGATGGAAATTGTCTACGAAGAAGAAGAGCTCAAGCGCTACCTGCGTGATGCGGTGAAAGTGTCCAACGACAGCCCGGTGCTGCTCGACCACTTCCTCAACTGCGCCATCGAAATGGATGTGGACGCAGTCTGCGACGGCACCGACGTAGTGATCGGCGCGATCATGCAGCACATCGAACAGGCTGGCGTTCACTCCGGTGACTCCGCTTGCTCGCTGCCGCCGTACTCGCTGCCGGCGCACATCCAGGACGAGATGCGCGAACAGGTCAAGAAAATGGCCCTGGAACTGGGCGTGGTCGGTCTGATGAACGTACAGTTGGCGCTGCAAGGCGAAGACATCTACGTCATCGAAGTCAACCCGCGCGCGTCGCGTACTGTACCGTTTGTTTCCAAGTGCATCGGTGTGTCCCTGGCTATGATCGCTGCCCGCGTGATGGCCGGTAAGACCCTGAAGGAAATCGGCTTCACCAAGGAAATCATTCCGAACTTCTACAGCGTGAAAGAGGCGGTGTTCCCATTTGCCAAATTCCCTGGTGTGGACCCGATCCTGGGCCCAGAGATGAAGTCCACCGGTGAAGTGATGGGCGTGGGCGATACCTTCGGCGAGGCGTTTGCTAAAGCCCAAATGGGTGCCAGCGAAGTGCTGCCGACCGGCGGTACTGCGTTCATCAGCGTGCGCGATGACGATAAGCCGCTGGTTGCGGGCGTGGCCCGTGATTTGATCAACTTGGGCTTCGAGGTCGTGGCCACCGCCGGGACCGCCAAACTGATCGAAGCCGCCGGCCTGAAAGTGCGTCGCGTGAATAAAGTGACGGAAGGCCGTCCGCACGTGGTCGACATGATCAAGAATGACGAAGTCACCCTGATCATCAACACCACCGAAGGTCGCCAGTCGATCGCGGACTCCTATTCCATTCGTCGTAACGCTTTGCAGCACAAGATCTACTGCACCACCACCATTGCTGCTGGCGAAGCCATCTGTGAAGCGCTCAAGTTCGGTCCGGAAAAGACCGTGCGTCGCTTGCAAGATCTACACGCAGGATTGAAGGCATGACCAAATACCCAATGACCGTCCAGGGCGCCAAGGCCCTGGAAGAGGAACACGCCCATCTGACCAAAGTCGTCCGCCCGAAGCTGAGCCAGGATATCGGCACCGCTCGCGAGCTGGGTGACTTGAAGGAAAATGCCGAATACCACGCTGCTCGCGAGCAGCAAGGTATGGTCGAGGCGCGGATCCGTGACATCGAAGGCCGTATGCAGAATGCGGTAATCATCGATGTGACGACCATTCCACATACCGGCAAGGTGATTTTCGGCACCACCGTGGAAATCGCCAACGTCGAGACAGATGAGCGCGTCGTCTACCACATCGTGGGCGAAGACGAAGCTGACTTCAAACTCGGCAAGATCTCCGTTGGTTCTCCGCTTGCCCGCGCCTTGATTGCCAAGGAAGAGGGTGATGTGGTGGCTGTGAAAACGCCAAGCGGCGTGATCGAGTACGAGATTGTTGAAGTTCGTCACATCTGAAAGACGGCGCCCGCTCTATGCGGGCGCCATGCTTTGGCAGCTCTCCCAGATGCTTTGGGTGGGAGGCCTGTGGTTGTTGCACATCGGTGTGTTGCCGGCGCTGGGCCTGGTTGGCCTGGCACCGTTGCTGATCGATGAAATCGATGGATTACTCAGTGCGTTGCTGGTGGGTTTCGCGGCGGCGTGCGTGACGCTCCAGGCGTTGGTGCTGGTCAAGGCCGAAGGCTTGGGGAGTTTATGGCGGGATATTCGCGGCCAACTGCTGTTGATGGCGCTGTATGCGTGCGCAATGTTTTGCGTGGTGCATGTGTGGCTGCCGGAAGCGTTGCGCTGGCAGCTGTTCAGCTATCTTGTGCTAGGGTTCTCCGGTCTGGTGCTGGTTATACAGCCGGCACCGGGATGGAGTGGCGGGGCGCGCGAAGCACGCCCGTAACCCTTGATATCATTTGAAACGATGAACGTTCGACAGTTGCTTGTTGACGCTGAAGTTCTTGCGATACAGCAGCGCCATCTTGCCGATGACCTGAACCAGGTCCGCTTTGCCCACGTTGCACAGTTCTGCAATGGCGGCCAGGCGCGCTTCGCGGTCAAGGATGTTGACCTTGATCTTGATCAGTTCGTGATCGCCCAATGCGCGTTCAAGTTCGGCTAGCACACCTTCAGTCAAACCGTTGTCTGCCACAATCAGAACTGGTTTCAGATGGTGGCCAATGGATTTGTACTGTTTCTTCTGCTCTTGAGTGAGCGGCATAATCTGACCCCTGCGTCTGATCTTGTAAAAAGCGGCGGCCAGTTTACCCGAGCGAGTCCGGGACCGCCCAGTTAATCACGACCCGTTTTATTTTCGAGGTGGCCCGTGGCCCGTTCCAAAACTAGCCTTAAGTGGCTGCAAGAGCATTTCAACGACCCTTACGTCAAAAAGGCGCAAAAGGACGGCTACCGTTCACGGGCCAGTTACAAGCTGCTGGAGATCCAGGACAAGGACAAGTTGATCCGTCCAGGCATGAGCGTTATCGACCTTGGCGCGGCGCCGGGTGGGTGGTCGCAGGTGACCAGTCGTCTGATTGGTGGTCAAGGTCGCTTGATCGCTTCCGACATCCTGGAAATGGACAGTATCCCGGATGTGACCTTTGTTCATGGGGACTTCACCCAGGACGCCGTGCTCGCACAGATCCTTGAGGCTGTGGGAAATTCGCAGGTGGACCTTGTGATTTCCGACATGGCCCCCAATATGAGTGGATTACCGGCCGTCGATATGCCGCGAGCCATGTTCCTGTGTGAACTGGCCCTGGATTTGGCGGGTCGGGTGTTGCGTCCTGGTGGTGACTTCCTGGTGAAGGTCTTCCAGGGCGAAGGGTTTGACGAGTACCACAAGAACATCCGCAAGTTGTTCGACAAGGTGCAGACGCGCAAGCCTGACTCTTCCCGGGACAGGTCCCGGGAGCAGTATCTGTTGTGCCGCGGCTTCCGCGGTGTTGAAGGCGCTGCGAGCGAAGAGCGTTTTTGAGGATTTGGAGGAGGGCGATAGGTTTTTTTATATCGCTTTCGTCACGAAGCTTTACGAATATTGTGTAGTCAAAGTTTCACAAAGGGTTACAGACGGCGCCTGCCAGAGTTGTAGGTAATGTAGTAAGTTAGGCCGGTGAATATCATGCGAAGCGCGCGCCAGTAGCGGAGCTTGCTTCAGAGGGTAGTTAATTGAACGATATGGCAAAGAATCTGATCCTGTGGTTGATCATCGCGGCTGTCCTTGTGACGGTGATGAACAACTTCTCCAGCCCTAATGAGCCGCAGACCCTCAACTATTCCGACTTCATCCAGCAAGTTAAGGATGGCAAAGTCGAGCGCGTAGCGGTTGATGGCTACGTGATTACCGGTAAGCGCGTCGATGGCGACAGCTTCAAGACCATTCGTCCGGCTATTCAGGACAACGGTCTGATCGGCGATCTGGTGGATAACAAGGTCGTTGTTGAGGGTAAGCTGCCTGAGCAGCAAAGCATCTGGACCCAGCTTCTGGTGGCGAGCTTCCCGATTCTGGTAATCATCGCCGTGTTCATGTTCTTCATGCGCCAGATGCAAGGCGGTGCGGGAGGCAAGGGCGGGCCGATGAGCTTCGGCAAGAGCAAGGCGCGCCTGCTCTCCGAAGACCAGGTGAAAACCACCCTGGCTGATGTTGCCGGTTGCGACGAGGCCAAGGAAGAAGTGGGCGAGCTGGTCGAGTTCCTGCGCGATCCAGGCAAGTTCCAGCGCCTGGGTGGTCGTATTCCGCGCGGCGTGCTGATGGTCGGTCCTCCGGGTACTGGTAAAACCTTGCTGGCCAAGGCGATTGCCGGCGAAGCCAAGGTGCCTTTCTTCACTATTTCCGGTTCCGACTTCGTAGAAATGTTTGTCGGTGTCGGTGCAAGCCGTGTTCGCGACATGTTCGAACAAGCCAAGAAGCACGCGCCCTGCATCATCTTCATCGATGAAATCGACGCCGTTGGTCGCCATCGTGGTGCCGGCATGGGCGGTGGTCATGATGAGCGTGAGCAGACCCTCAACCAGTTGCTGGTTGAGATGGACGGCTTTGAAATGAATGACGGCATCATCGTCATCGCTGCAACCAACCGTCCTGACGTGCTGGACCCTGCGCTGCTGCGTCCTGGTCGTTTCGACCGTCAGGTCGTGGTTGGCTTGCCGGATATCCGTGGCCGCGAACAGATCCTGAAAGTACACATGCGCAAAGTACCTATGGGTGACGATGTGGCTCCGGCCGTGATTGCCCGTGGTACTCCAGGTTTCTCCGGTGCTGACTTGGCTAACCTGGTCAACGAGGCTTCGCTGTTCGCTGCCCGTACCGGCAAGCGTATCGTTGAAATGAAAGAGTTCGAACTGGCGAAAGACAAGATCATGATGGGCGCTGAGCGCAAATCCATGGTCATGTCCGAGAAAGAGAAGCAGAACACTGCTTATCATGAAGCCGGTCACGCCATTGTGGGGCGCGTTGTGCCTGAGCACGATCCGGTCTACAAAGTGTCGATCATTCCTCGTGGTCGGGCGCTGGGTGTCACTATGTTCCTGCCGGAAGAGGATCGTTACAGCCTCTCCAAGCGCGCACTGATCAGCCAGATCTGCTCGCTGTACGGCGGTCGAATTGCTGAAGAGATGACGCTGGGCTTCGACGGTGTGACCACTGGCGCATCCAACGACATCATGCGTGCCAGCCAGATTGCGCGGAACATGGTCACCAAATGGGGGTTGTCGGAAAAACTCGGTCCTTTGATGTATGCCGAGGAAGAGGGCGAAGTATTCTTGGGGCGTGGCGGTGGCGGTCAAGGCGCCAGCTTTTCCGGTGAGACGGCCAAGCTGATCGACTCCGAGGTGCGCAGCATCATTGACCAGTGCTACGGCACGGCTAAGCAGATCCTGACCGACAACCGCGACAAGTTGGATGCAATGGCCGACGCGCTGATGAAGTACGAGACCATTGATGCCGACCAGATTGACGACATCATGGCGGGGCGCACACCGCGCGAGCCTCGCGATTGGGAAGGTGGTTCGGGCACTTCGGGCACGCCGCCTGTGGTTCAGAACGAACGCCCTGAAAATCCGATCGGCGGTCCGGCAGCTGACGTCTAAGGTTTGAAATGACTTCTGCGTTGTCCTCCACCCGGTTGCCTTGCGGCAGCCGGGTTCTTGATTTGGCCCATACACATGTCATGGGCATTCTTAATGTAACCCCCGACTCTTTTTCCGATGGTGGCCGCTTCAGCCAGCTTGATGCCGCGCTGCGTCATGCCGAGGCAATGGCGGCGTCGGGGGCGACCCTTATTGATGTCGGCGGTGAGTCGACTCGCCCTGGTGCTCGCGTAGTTTCTCCCCTGGAGGAGCTGGAGAGGGTGGCGCCGATAGTTGAGCGTATCTCCCGAGAATTGGATGTGATCATTTCGGTTGATACGTCGACCCCCGCCGTGATGCGCGAGACTGCGCGCCTGGGAGCCGGGCTGATCAACGATGTACGCTCTCTTCAGCGAGATGGCGCGCTGGATGCGGCCGCGGCTACCGGTTTGCCGGTGTGCCTGATGCATATGCTGGGTGAGCCCGGCAACATGCAGGACAACCCTCACTATGATGATCTTGTTGGTGAAGTGAGTGGTTTTCTCGCTGAGCGGATTGCTCAATGCGCTGCCGTAGGGATTGCGGCTGAAAAGATCATCCTCGATCCCGGCTTCGGCTTCGCCAAGACCCTGCAACACAATTTAAGCCTTTTCAAACATATGGAATCCCTGCACGCACTTGGTCGGCCGCTGTTGGTCGGTGTTTCGCGCAAGAGCATGATCGGGCTGGCGCTGAATCGTCCGGTGGGTGAGCGGCTGTACGGTGGTCTTGCACTGGCAGCGCTCGCGGTAACGAAGGGCGCACGCATCTTGCGTGTGCACGATGTCGCCCAGACGGTGGATGTGGTGCGTATGATTGCTGCGGTAGAATCAGCCGAATAAGAATGATGGAGCACTTATGACTAAAAAATACTTTGGCACCGACGGTATCCGTGGTCGGGTCGGCGAATTTCCAATTACCCCTGACTTCATGCTCAAGCTGGGTTGGGCGGCGGGTATGGCGTTCCGCAGTATGGGCGCGTGCCGCATCCTGGTCGGCAAGGACACCCGTATTTCGGGTTACATGTTTGAGTCCGCACTGGAAGCAGGCCTGTCCGCTGCGGGTGCCGATGTAATGCTGCTGGGGCCTATGCCGACACCGGCGATCGCCTACCTGACGCGTACCTTTCACGCTGAAGCCGGTATCGTGATCAGTGCCTCGCACAACCCCCATGATGATAACGGTATCAAGTTCTTCTCGGGCCAAGGCACCAAGCTGCCGGACGAGATCGAGTTGATGATTGAAGAGCTGCTGGATGCGCCGATGACGGTGGTTGATTCCAGCAAGCTGGGCAAGGTGTCGCGAATCAATGACGCGTCTGGCCGCTATATCGAATTCTGCAAGAGCAGTGTGCCGAGCAGTACCAGTTTCGCCGGCCTCAAAATTGTGGTCGACTGCGCTCATGGTGCTACCTACAAAGTAGCGCCCAGCGTATTCAAGGAATTGGGCGCGGACGTGACGGTGCTGTCGGCTCAGCCGAACGGCTTGAACATCAATGATAACTGCGGCTCCACTCACATGGGGCAGTTGCAGGCGGCCGTCCTTGCCGAGCATGCCGACTTGGGTATTGCCTTCGATGGTGATGGCGACCGCGTTTTGATGGTGGATCACACCGGCGCCATTGTGGATGGTGATGATCTGTTGTTCATCATTGCACGCGACCTGCATGAGCGTAACAAGCTGCAAGGCGGCGTTGTCGGCACGCTGATGAGTAATCTGGGGCTTGAGCTGGCCTTGGCAGACCTGGGTATCCCGTTCGTGCGCGCCAATGTTGGTGACCGCTATGTGATCGCCGAACTGCTTGAACGCAACTGGCTAGTGGGTGGCGAGAATTCCGGGCACGTTGTCTGCTTCCAGCACACCACCACAGGCGATGCGATTATTGCTGCGCTGCAGGTGCTGCTGTCATTGCGTCGTCGCGAAGAGAGCCTCGCCCAGGCGCGTCAGGCGCTGCGTAAATGTCCTCAAGTGCTGGTCAATGTGCGGTTTGCCGGTGGCGAAAATCCGATCGATCACCCTGCTGTCAAGGAGGCGTGCGAGCGCGCGACCCTGGCAATGGCGGGGCGTGGCCGTGTGTTATTGCGCAAGTCCGGCACAGAGCCTCTGGTGCGCGTCATGGTCGAAGGTGACGACGAAACACAGGTTCGCGGCCATGCCGAAGACCTGGCAAAACTGGTAACTGAAGTTTGCGCCTGAATTCGGCTTGCCAGTGATGATGTGGTTGGGTAACATCTGCGCCCACTTTGACCGACGAGGTACAGCATGCGTCGCACTATGGTAGCTGGTAACTGGAAGATGCACGGTACCCGCGCCAGTGTCGCTGAGCTGATCAATGGCCTTCGTCATCTGGCCTTGCATAGCGGTGTTGACGTTGCGGTTTTCCCACCCTGCTTGCATATCAACCAAGTGGTTGATGGCTTGAAAGGTAAGTCGATCCAGGTCGGCGCGCAGAATTCTGCGGTGGAGCCGATGCAAGGTGCGTTGACCGGTGAAATTTCGCCGAGTCAGTTGGTCGATGCGGGTTGTTCCTATGTGCTTGTTGGGCACTCCGAGCGCCGCCAGATGATGGGCGAGCGTGATGGGACACTCAATCGCAAGTTCGCCGCAGCGCAGGCTTGTGGCTTGATTCCAGTGTTGTGCATAGGGGAAACCCTGGAGCAGCGTGAATCGGGCAAGACTCTTGAAGTTGTCTCGCGTCAGCTAGGCAGCATCATCGAGGAGCTGGGTGTTGGTGCGTTTGCAAAAGCAGTAATTGCTTATGAGCCGGTCTGGGCTATTGGTACCGGGCTGACTGCTACACCGCAACAGGCGCAGGATGTGCACGCAGCCATCCGCGCGCAGTTGGCGGCAGAGAATTCTGAAGTCGCACAAGGTGTGCGTCTTCTATACGGCGGCAGCGTGAAGGCGGCCAATGCGGTCGAACTGTTCGGCATGCCGGATATCGATGGGGGGCTCATTGGTGGAGCTTCCCTGAATGCAGATGAGTTCGGTGCGATCTGTCGCGCCGCGGGAAACTGAAAAAATGCTGGAAACAGTCGTAGTCGTTTTTCATCTGTTGGCTGCCCTGGGCGTAGTTGCCCTGGTTTTGCTGCAACAGGGTAAAGGTGCGGATGCTGGTGCGTCTTTCGGTGCAGGTGCTTCAAATACTGTGTTCGGAAGCCAAGGTTCCTCTACCTTTCTTAGTAAGTTTACTGCTATACTTGCCGCCGGTTTCTTCATAACCAGCTTGGGGTTAGGTTACTTTGCTAAAGAGAAAGCTCATGTGCTGACTCAAGCAGGTTTGCCAAACCCAGCAGTGTTGGAAGTACCAAAAGCAAAACCGGCTTCTGATGATGTCCCGGTGCTTCAAGAGCAAAAGTCGGCTACTCCAGCGACTGACGTGCCTCCAGCTCAAGAGCAGAAGTAAGAAGGTTGTAAATGCTGTATTGCCGAGGTGGTGGAATTGGTAGACACGCAACCTTGAGGTGGTTGTGCCCATAGGGTGTAGGGGTTCGAGTCCCCTTCTCGGTACCAATTATCAGGAAAGCCCGCTGTTGCGGGCTTTCTTGTAGGTGGAAGGTTACATTGACCCTGTAAGGGATCAGTCGTATACTTCCGCCCCAGCTTTGTCGCGGGGTGGAGCAGTCTGGTAGCTCGTCGGGCTCATAACCCGAAGGTCGTCGGTTCAAATCCGGCCCCCGCAACCAGTTTTAGCGGAGCCCCTTTTAAGGGGCTTTTTGTTAGCTGGACACTTTCAACGCCGCTGTTCGACGGCGTTTCAAGGATGGGCGTTTCGCCCATTTTTTTATTTTGCACAGCATGCACATACATGCACGAGGGGGTTCAGGTGTCGAGCAAGCTAGAAGAGTTGCAGGCCTTGCTGGCCCCGGTGGTCGTGGCCCTAGGCTATGAATGCTGGGGTATTGAGTTTTCGGCTCAAGGTCGCCACTCAATGTTGCGCGTTTATATCGATAAAGAGGGCGGCGTGCTGGTGGACGATTGTGCCATTGTCAGCCGTCAGATCAGCGGTGTGCTGGATGTTGAAGATCCAATTGCTGTTGAATACACCCTCGAAGTTTCCTCGCCAGGCATGGAGCGCCCACTGTTCACTATTGATCAGTTTGCAAAGTTTGCCGGTGAACAAGTGAAGATCAAGCTGCGATCCCCGTTCGAAGGGCGACGCAATTTTCAGGGCCTTCTGCGCGGTGTAGAAGAGCAGGACGTTGTGGTGCAAGTGGAAGACCATGAGTTCCTGTTGCCGATCGATATGATCGACAAGGCCAACATTATTCCCAGTTTTGGCTGAGACGCGGATCCCGCGGATCCAATGGCTTGCGAAAGGCGAGGCGTACGATGAGCAAAGAAGTACTGCTGGTTGTTGAGTCGGTATCCAATGAAAAGGGCGTACCGGCAAACGTGATTTTTGAAGCGCTGGAGCTGGCCCTGGCCACTGCTACCAAAAAGCGTTTTGAAGACGAAGTAGATCTGCGTGTGGAAATCAACCGCCACACCGGTGCCTATGAGACTTTCCGTCGCTGGACGGTCGTCGAAGAAGCCGATCTTGATGATCCGGCCATCGAAACCTGGCCGAGCAAGGTTGCCGAAACGCACCCTGGCGCCAATGTCGGTGATGTCGTAGAAGAAAAGATCGAATCGATCGAGTTCGGCCGTATTGCTGCACAGACCGCCAAGCAGGTCATCGTGCAGAAGGTTCGCGAAGCCGAGCGCGCTCAAGTCGTTGACGCTTATCGCGAGCGCCTGGGTGAAATCATCTCCGGTACCGTGAAAAAAGTCACCCGCGACAACGTGATCGTTGACCTGGGCAACAACGCTGAAGCGTTGCTGGCCCGTGAAGACATCATCTCTCGCGAAACCTTCCGTGTCGGCGTGCGTCTGCGTGCGCTGCTCAAGGAAATCCGCACCGAGAACCGCGGCCCTCAGTTGATCCTGTCGCGTACCGCGCCGGAAATGCTGATCGAACTGTTCCGTATCGAGGTGCCGGAAATTGCCGAAGGCCTGATCGAAGTCATGGCTGCGTCCCGCGACCCGGGTTCGCGCGCCAAGATCGCGGTCCGTTCCAAGGACAAGCGTATTGATCCGCAAGGTGCTTGCATTGGTATGCGCGGTTCGCGCGTCCAGGCAGTGTCTGGCGAATTGGGCGGTGAGCGTGTGGATATCGTGCTGTGGGACGATAACCCGGCTCAGTTCGTGATCAACGCGATGTCGCCGGCTGAAGTGGCGGCAATTATCGTTGACGAGGATGCCCATGCAATGGACATCGCCGTTGGCGCAGACAACCTGGCTCAGGCCATTGGTCGTGGTGGTCAGAACGTGCGTCTGGCCAGCCAACTGACCGGTTGGACCCTGAATGTGATGACCGAATCGGACATCCAGGCTAAGCAGCAAGCAGAAACCGGTGACATCCTGCGCAACTTTATCGAAGAGCTCGAAGTCGATGAAGACCTGGCACAGGTGCTGGTAGATGAAGGCTTCACCAGCCTGGAAGAGATTGCCTACGTACCGTTGGAAGAAATGCTCAACATCGACGGCTTTGACGAAGACACCGTCAACGAGCTTCGCGCTCGGGCCAAGGATCGTTTGTTGACTAAAGCCATCGCTACTGAGGAAAAGCTGGCAGACGCCCATCCGGCCGAAGACCTGCTCTCGCTTGAGGGTATGGACAAGGATTTGGCGATGGAACTGGCGGTGCGCGGCGTAATTACCCGCGAAGACCTGGCCGAGCAGTCTATTGACGATCTGCTCGACATCGACGGCATTGACGAAGATCGTGCCGGCAAGTTGATCATGGCCGCCCGAGCCCATTGGTTCGAGTAACTAGGCGCGGCCTGAGGAGAGAAGTGCATGACGCAAGTCACGGTGAAACAACTGGCCGATGAGGTCAAAACACCGGTAGAGCGCCTGTTGCAGCAGATGCGTGAGGCAGGTCTGCCGCACACCGCCGCCGATGAAGGTGTGAGCGATAGTGAGAAGCAGTCTTTGCTGACTCACTTGAAGAGCAGCCACAAGGCGAAAGTGGAAGAACCGCGCAAGATTACATTGCAGCGCAAAACCACCAGCACACTGCGTGTTGCGGGTAGCAAGAGCATCAGCGTTGAAGTACGTAAGAAGAAAGTCTTCGTACAACGCAGCCCGGAAGAAATCGAAGCCGAGCGCAAACGCGATCTGGAAGAACGTCGCGCAGTAGAAAATGCTGCTCGTCAGAAGGCTGAAGAAGAAGCCAAGCGTCGCACCGAAGAAGAAGCGCGTCGCCAGCCTGCGACTACTGAATCGGTCTCCGCGCCTAGCGCGCCAGTAGAAGCTGTGCGTGAGGCCGCTCCGGTTGCCGCGGCACCAGCACCTGCTGCTGATGCCCGCAAGCGCGAAGAACCTCGCCGTCCGGACAAACCACGTGCTGACGATAACAATCGTCGCGGCGGCGGCGGTGATGGCGAGCGCAAAAATGCTCCGCATCGTGCCTCGGTCAAAGAGAAAGCGCCTGCGCCACGCGTTGCCCCACGTACTACCGACGAAGAAAGCGATAGCTTCCGTCGTGGTGGTCGCGGCAAGGCCAAGCTGAAAAAACGCAACGCCCACGGTTTCCAGAGCCCAACCGGCCCTGTCGTGCGTGATGTGCAGATCGGCGAGACCATCTCTGTTGGCGATCTCGCCAATCAGATGTCGGTCAAGGCTGCTGAAATCATCAAGTTCATGTTCAAACTGGGCACCCCAGCGACCATCAACCAGGTGCTTGATCAGGAAACTGCTCAGCTGGTAGCCGAAGAACTGGGCCACAAAGTGACCCTGGTCAGCGACACCGCCTTGGAAGATTCCCTGGCCGAGTCCCTGAAGTTTGAAGGTGAGACGTTCTCCCGTGCGCCAGTTGTGACCGTAATGGGCCACGTTGACCATGGTAAAACTTCCCTGCTCGACTATATCCGTCGTGCTAAGGTAGCTGCTGGCGAAGCCGGTGGTATCACCCAGCACATCGGTGCGTACCACGTTGAAACCGAACGCGGCATGGTCACCTTCCTCGACACCCCAGGTCACGCCGCGTTTACCGCAATGCGTGCCCGTGGTGCCAAGGCGACTGACATCGTGATCCTGGTAGTTGCAGCGGACGACGGCGTGATGCCGCAGACCATTGAAGCTGTCCAGCACGCCAAGGCTGCGGGTGTTCCACTGGTTGTTGCAGTGAACAAAATCGACAAGCCGGGCGCCGATCTCGATCGCATCCGTAGCGAACTGTCGGTTCACGGCGTGACTTCCGAAGAGTGGGGCGGTGATACGCCGTTCGTTTCGGTCTCGGCGAAAGTCGGTACTGGTGTAGACGAACTGCTCGAAGCAGTCCTGCTGCAAGCCGAAGTACTCGAACTGAAAGCAACGCCATCGGCTCCAGGTCGCGGTGTTGTGGTTGAATCGCGTCTCGACAAAGGTCGTGGCCCGGTTGCAACTGTTCTGGTTCAAGACGGTACCCTGCGCCAAGGCGACATGGTGCTGGTCGGTTCGAACTATGGCCGTGTACGTGCCATGCTCGACGAGAACGGCAAGCCAATCAAAGAAGCCGGTCCTTCCATCCCTGTCGAGATCCTCGGCCTTGATGGTACTCCGGACGCTGGCGACGAGATGAGCGTGCTGTCGGACGAGAAGAAAGCCCGTGAAGTGGCTCTGTTCCGTCAAGGCAAGTTCCGCGAAGTCAAACTGGCTCGTGCTCACGCCGGCAAGCTGGAAAACATCTTCGAAAACATGGGCCAGGCAGAGAAGAAGACGCTCAACATCGTCCTCAAATCTGACGTCCGTGGTTCTCTCGAAGCGTTGAACGGCGCCTTGAACGGCCTGGGTAACGACGAAGTGCAAGTGCGTGTTGTCGGTGGCGGTGTCGGTGGTATCACTGAATCCGACGCCAACCTGGCACTGGCTTCCAACGCTGTACTGTTCGGTTTCAACGTGCGTGCCGATGCTGGCGCTCGCAAGATCGTCGAGCAGGAAGGCCTGGACATGCGTTACTACAACGTCATCTACGACATCATCGAAGACGTCAAGAAAGCCCTTACCGGCATGCTTGGCAGCGATGTCCGGGAGAACATCCTGGGTGTGGCCGAGGTGCGTGATGTGTTCCGCTCGCCGAAATTCGGCGCGATCGCCGGTTGCATGGTTATCGAAGGTGTTGTGCACCGTAACCGTCCAATCCGTGTACTGCGTGAAGACATCGTTATCTTTGAAGGCGAGCTGGAATCCCTGCGCCGCTTCAAGGATGACGCTTCCGAAGTGCGTGCCGGCATGGAATGCGGTATCGGCGTCAAGAGCTACAACGACGTTAAGCCTGGCGACAAGATCGAAGTCTACGAGAAGGTCCAGGTTGCTCGCAGCCTCTAACTCGCGCACTTCAGGAGCCACACGGCGTGTGGGCATGCAAATGCCTCGCGCTGTGTCCGGACTCTAAACGCAACGCCCGGTCTGGCTTTTGTCAGGCCGGGCGTTTGCCGCTTTCAGACCCCACGGGTTTCACCGTGTGGCAGTAACAGGTAACAAGACATGGCAAAAGAATACAGCCGTACCCAGCGTATCGGCGATCAGATGCAGCGTGAGCTGGCCCAACTGATCCGTCGCGAAGTCAAAGACCCCCGCGTTGGCCTGGTCACCATCACCGCCGTTGAAGTGAGCCGTGACGTGGGTCACGCCAAGATCTTTATCACCGTGATGGGGCAGGACAACAGCGAAGAAATCGCACAAAGCATCAAGGTGCTCAACTCGGCAGCGGGTTTCCTGCGCATGCAGTTGGCCCGTGAGATGAAGCTGCGCAGCGTTCCTCAGTTGCACTTCCACTACGACGAAAGTGTCGTGCGTGGTGCGCACCTGTCGGCTCTGATCGAGCGCGCCGTGGCTGAAGACAGCCAGCGCCCGTCCACACCTGAAGACGCCAAGGAGTAAGCGGTGGCTCAGGTCAAACGTATACGTCGCAACGTCAGCGGCATCATTCTGCTCGACAAACCCATTGGCTTTACCTCCAATGCCGCGTTGCAGAAGGTACGCTGGCTGCTCAATGCCGAGAAGGCCGGGCACACCGGCAGCCTCGACCCCTTGGCCACTGGCGTGTTGCCGCTGTGCTTTGGCGAGGCGACCAAGTTCTCGCAATACCTGCTCGATTCCGACAAGGGTTATGAAACCCTGATGCAACTGGGCAAGACCACTACCACGGCCGACGCCGAAGGTGATGTTTTGCAGGTTCGCGACGTGACCGTTGGTCGTGCTGATATCGAAGCTGCTTTACCCGGTTTTCGTGGGAAAATCAGTCAGATACCGCCGATGTACTCGGCGCTCAAGCGCGATGGGCAGCCTCTTTACAAGCTGGCACGTGCGGGCGAAGTAGTGGAGCGCGAACCGCGTTCTGTTACT
This sequence comes from Pseudomonas sp. RA_15y_Pfl1_P11, assembly GCF_963970975.1. Lineage (NCBI taxonomy): Bacteria > Pseudomonadati > Pseudomonadota > Gammaproteobacteria > Pseudomonadales > Pseudomonadaceae > Pseudomonas > Pseudomonas sp. RA_15y_Pfl1_P11. Next base: position 42,028 of record NZ_CAXAOY010000015.1, on the reverse strand, counting down.
ATTGCGCGCTTGGAATTGCTCGCCTGTGAAGGCGACACCGCCCGCTTGGCCGTTGACTGCAGCAAAGGCACCTATATCCGTACTCTGGTGGAAGATATTGGTGAAAAGCTCGGTTGCGGTGCGTACGTTGCAGAACTGCGACGCACCCAGGCCGGTCCTTTCAGCCTGGCCCAGACGGTCACGCTGGAAGAGTTGGAAGCGGTACATGCCGAAGGTGGCAACGAAGCGGTTGATCGCTTCCTGATGCCTTCAGACAGCGGCTTGCTGGATTGGCCGTTGTTGCACTTCTCGGAGCACAGCGCGTTCTACTGGCTCAACGGCCAACCGGTGCGTGCCCCGGATGCTCCGAAGTTCGGTATGGTGCGGGTACAGGATCATAACGGTCGCTTTATCGGTATCGGTGAAGTGAGCGAAGACGGGCGCATCGCGCCGCGTCGACTGATTCGGTCAGAATGACCGGAACCAGTTTGTGGTAAAAGCGCAGTAGCTTTTACGCAAACTGGAACGAGTGTGGCTGTTAACAGGCACGGTCAACACTCATTTTTAGATACAGGGATTTATCCCTGGCCTGTTGAAACTGCCCTTTGGGTGGTTTCCTGAAAAAAGGATTGCCTCATGGCTCTCGACGTTCAAGAAAAAGCACAAATCGTAGCTGACTATCAGCAAGCTGTTGGTGACACTGGTTCGCCAGAAGTGCAAGTTGCACTGCTGACCCACAACATCAACAAGCTGCAAGGTCACTTCAAGGCCAACGGTAAAGACCACCACTCCCGTCGTGGTCTGATCCGCATGGTAAACCAGCGCCGTAAGCTGCTGGACTACCTGAAAGGCAAGGATCTGGGTCGCTATCAGGCTCTGATCGGTCGCCTGGGTCTGCGTCGCTAATAAGCGATTGCGCTAGAGGTTGGTTGTCTGCCGTGTGTCAGTGGGATTCCCGCTGGCCCATGGCAGGCTCCCAGCCTCAAGTTTTATCTGGATACACGTTTTACCCTGGACGAGGGTCGGGCCGATTCCCGACATTGCCCAAGAATTTCGCAAGAAGACAAGTTCCCCAAGAGCCACAAAGAAGGTAGGACACCGTGAACCCGGTTATCAAAAAATTCCAGTTCGGTCAGTCGACCGTTACTCTCGAGACAGGCCGTATCGCCCGTCAAGCCTCCGGCGCAGTGCTGGTTACCGTTGACGACGACGTTACCGTTCTGGTGACCGTTGTTGGCGCCAAGACCGCTGACCCGAGCAAAGGCTTCTTCCCTCTTTCCGTTCACTACCAGGAAAAGACTTACGCTGCCGGTAAGATCCCTGGCGGTTTCTTCAAGCGTGAAGGCCGTCCTTCCGAGAAAGAAACCCTGACTTCCCGACTGATCGACCGTCCGATCCGTCCGCTGTTCCCAGAAGGCTTCATGAACGAAGTGCAGGTTGTCTGCACCGTCGTTTCCACCAGCAAGAAGACCGATCCGGACATCGCTGCGATGATCGGTACCTCGGCTGCCCTGGCTATTTCCGGTATTCCTTTCGATGGCCCGATCGGCGCTGCCCGCGTTGCCTTCCACGAAAGCACCGGTTACCTGCTGAACCCGACTTACGAGCAACAGAAAGCTTCGAGCCTGGACATGGTCGTAGCCGGTACCTCGGAAGCCGTGTTGATGGTTGAATCGGAAGCCAAAGAGCTGACCGAAGACCAGATGCTGGGCGCCGTGCTGTTTGCTCACGACGAGTTCCAGGTTGTGATCAACGCTGTTAAAGAATTGGCTGCCGAAGCTGCCAAACCAACCTGGACTTGGGCTCCACAGCCTGAAGCCACCGCACTGCTGGGCGCTATCCGTGCCGAATTCGGCGACGCGATCTCCCAGGCCTACGCCATTACCGTCAAGGCCGACCGTTACGCTCGTCTGGGTGAGTTGAAGGATCAGGTTGTTGCCAAGCTGTCCGGTGAAGAAGGCCAGCCTTCTTCCAGCGAAGTCAAAGCTGCTTTCGGTGAAATCGAATACCGCACCGTTCGCGAAAACATCGTTAACGGCAAGCCACGTATCGACGGTCGCGACACCCGCACTGTACGTCCGCTGAACATCGAAGTCGGCGTTCTGCCGAAGACTCACGGTTCGGCCCTGTTCACCCGTGGTGAAACCCAGGCTCTGGTCGTTGCAACACTGGGCACCGCCCGTGACGCACAACTGCTGGACACCTTGGAAGGCGAGAAAAAAGACCCATTCATGCTGCACTACAACTTCCCTCCGTTCTCGGTGGGTGAGTGTGGTCGCATGGGCGGCGCTGGTCGTCGCGAAATCGGTCACGGTCGTCTGGCGCGTCGTTCGATCGCCGCCATGCTGCCGGCTGCTGACGTGTTCCCGTACACCATCCGTGTTGTGTCGGAAATCACTGAGTCCAACGGTTCCAGCTCCATGGCTTCGGTCTGCGGTGCTTCCTTGGCGCTGATGGACGCTGGTGTGCCGATGAAGGCACCGGTTGCCGGTATCGCCATGGGCCTGGTTAAAGAAGGCGAGAAGTTCGCCATCCTGACCGACATCCTGGGTGACGAAGACCACCTGGGCGACATGGACTTCAAAGTGGCCGGTACCGCCAAAGGTGTTACCGCGCTGCAGATGGACATCAAGATCAAGGGCATCACCGAAGAAATCATGGAAATCGCTCTGGGCCAAGCCCTGGAAGCGCGCCTGAACATCCTCGGCCAGATGAACCAGATCATTGGTCATTCCCGTACCGAACTGTCGGAAAATGCTCCGACCATGATCGCGATGAAAATCGACACCGACAAAATCCGTGATGTTATCGGTAAAGGTGGCGCGACCATTCGTGCGATCTGCGAAGAGACCAAGGCTTCGATCGACATCGAAGACGACGGCTCGATCAAGATCTTCGGCGAAACCAAGGAAGCTGCAGAAGCGGCGCGTCAGCGCGTTCTGGGCATCACCGCGGAAGCCGAGATCGGCAAGATCTACGTCGGTAAGGTTGAGCGCATCGTCGACTTCGGCGCATTCGTCAACATCCTGCCGGGCAAAGACGGTCTGGTTCACATCTCCATGCTGAGCGACGCTCGCGTTGAGAAAGTGACCGACATTCTGAAAGAAGGCCAGGAAGTGGAAGTACTGGTACTGGACGTGGACAACCGCGGCCGTATCAAGCTCTCCATCAAGGACGTAGCAGCAGCCAAGGCTTCGGGCGTTTAATTACCCGCCGCTGTAGGCTGAAAAAAAGGACTCTTCGGAGTCCTTTTTTTATGCCTATAAGAAAATCTCTAGAAATCAGTCGCTTAGTTATACCTAAAACCCGCAACTTGCATGCAGGCAAGTTCCTGTTCATGCAAGTTGCACGATTTCGAAGAAAGAAAATTTTATTAAGCTATTGATTTATAAGGATTTATTTTGTGAGAGTGAGTTGGCACAGTGCCTGCAACAACCCTGTTAGCGCTGCAGCATCAAGGTTCACACACTGCAGTCTTTTAATAAAACAGGAGTTACTCGTATGAAGAAGTTCGCTCTCGCTACTGCTACCGCTCTGACCCTTGCCATGGGTGCTAACGTGGCCTTTGCCCAGACTTCCCAAGCGCCAATGACCCTGGCTGCTGGTGAAGTGACCAAGGCTAAAGAAGCCACCTCGGACACTTGGATCACTACCAAAGTCAAAGCTGACCTGCTGACTGAAAAAGGCATCCCGGGCTCGGACATCGAGGTTGAAACCAACAAAGGCGTGGTTTCCCTGTCTTCCGAAGTCGCTGTCTCGGACGCTCAGAAAGCTACTGCTGTGGCGATCACCAAGAAAATCAAAGGTGTGACTGCGGTTTCTGCTGATGGCCTGATGGCTGGCGGTGCAACTAAAGCCGATAACATGGACAAAACCAAGGCCGCTGCTGCTGACGCCAAAGGCGCTACCTCGGATACTTGGATCACCACCAAAGTGAAAGCTGACTTGGTAACCGAGAAAGGCATTCCTGGCACCGACATCAAAGTCGAAACCAACAAAGGCGTGGTTTCCCTGTCGTCCTCTACTGCCGTGACTGAATCGCAGAAGGCCACTGCCGTGGCAATCACCAAAAAAATCAAAGGCGTTAAAGCTGTATCGGCTGATGGCCTGAAAGCAGAGTAACGCTCCAGAGTTCGCCTGAACTAAACGTCGGCGGCGGCGAGTGAGCTAGATATACACTCAACGCACCTCCACCAGTTCATGCGACCGACCACACGGATGTGGTCATTACAGGCCCCGGCACTTGTGTCGGGGCCTGTTCTATTCTGGCTCGGAATACGTTTTGTAGGCTTATGAAGATAAAATGTGGGAGCGAGCAAGCCCGCTTCCCCATTCAGGTGTGCGTAGAGGTCGGGTTACTCAGCATCCAGATGCATCGGTGTCACCACTCGACCATCCTTCTCTGCCTGCCCGAGGTTGGCATCGATGAAGTACACCCGGTCATCTTCCAACTGTCCTTTGTCTACCAGGTAATCCTTGATAGTGCTTGCGCGGTCTTGGCCCAACTGGCGCAGCAACACATCACTGCCACTCCAGAATTTGATAACGCCGTCCTTCAGCTTGGCGGTACGTTCATCGCGGCTGAGGTCTTTCCACTCCGCCGGCGGCTGCTGTTTCAGACGGGTGCGGTAGATGCCTTCCAGCAACGGTGCTTTTTCACTTTCCGGTACTTCCAGCAAGGAAGCCTGGGCCGGAACCTTGTCACCACGGCGTTGCAGCATCTTGTAGTAGTTGTATTGGTATTCGCGTTCCAGGCGCTGCGCGGCGAGGAACGGCCCGTCGCTGCTGGCAGCGGCCGTGCCTTCGATTTCCAGGCGCAGCGCAGGGCGCTCTTTAAGCGCCTTGGCCAGCGTGTTCAAGGCACCCTCGGCGTCTTTGTTCAGCTCGCTGGAACCCGGTCCGAACGAGACATTACCGAGGTCTTCCGAGCCCCCCCCGGTCACCAGCCCACCGATGAACGTGAAGGGCGCCGTCGCCGCGCGGACCACGAGATTGCGCAGGGTCTGCCAAACGATCGGCATTACGCTGAATTGGGGATTGTTCAAATCGCCCGTTACTGGCAACTCGATGGTGATTTTGCCGTTAGTGTCTTTGAGTAGCGCAATCGCCAGGCGAATCGGCAAGTCCACCGCATCAGTGCTGTCGACCTTCTCGCCCAGTTGCAATTGTTCGACGACCACTTTGTTTTCGGCCTTCAATTGGCCCTTGGTGATCACGTAGTGCAGGTCAAGGTTGAGTCGGCCCTTGCGGATACGGAAGCCGGCGAACTTGCCGGAGTAGGGCGTCAGGTTAGTCAGTTCGACGCGCTTGAAGCTGGTGGCGATGTCCAGCGCCGCCATTGGATCAAACGGATTCACGCTGCCTTTGATGGTGACGGGCGCGTAACGGTCTACCTTACCCTTGATGTCGACGCTGGCCGGTTTGGCCTGGCGGCTGTCGATAGTGCCGATTTTTCCGTTGAGTTGTTGAATCGCAGTGGCGAAATTAGGTGTGAGGCTGAAGTCGGCAAAGTTGGCGGAGCCGTCGTTGATCGCAATCTGGCCGATACGAATGCCCAGGGGCTTATCTTTGCTGGCCGGTTTGGCTGCTGACTTAGTACCACTGTCGGCCGGCTGTGGAATCAGCAGGTCGTCGATGTTGGTGGTGCGGTCATCATTGATCATGAAGCGCGCATACGGTTGCAGCAGGTTGACCTTGTCGATCGACAGGCTGTCGCCGTGCTGATAGTTCACGCCTTCGAGTACCAGGCGCTGCCATTTGAGGAAATCGCGCGTTTTGAGGGTGTCCAGGGTGTGCAACTGGTCGACCTGCGCCCGACCGGTGACCTGCAACTTCAGAGGGTCGGTGCCTTTCAGGTTCACATCAAGATTGCTGCCGAGCATGCCGCTACGCAGTTCCAGGCGAATGAACGGACTGATGTAGGACTGGGCGACCCGCAGGTCGATGTCTTGGGTATTTACCTTCAGCTTGGCGCTGACTGGGTTGAGGTTGACCTCTCCGGTCGCCTGGATTTTGCCTTGCTTGCCCAGCCCCGTGTCGAGCTTCAAGGTGAACGGGTTCTGGTTGAGGCTATCGAAGTTCTGCACATCGACGTTCAACGGGCCCAGTTCCAGCGCAACCGCCGGCTTGGCCTGACGGTCGGCCAGGTGCACTTGATAGTTGCGTAGTTGCACATCCTTGAGCAGGACCTGCCACGGTTTGCTCGGCGCCGCAGGTTCGGCTTTTGGCGAGTCGGCAGTGGCCGGAGCGCTGACAGGCTCCGGCGCCTTGGCGGGTTTACTGGGTTGACTGGCGAACAGTTTCTGCCAGTCCAGTTGCCCATCGGCCTCAAGGGCCGCCCAGGTTTCCAGCTTGTTGCTGCGGATCTTACCGACAATTACCTGCTGCTTGGCCAGGTCCACCGTGGTCTCGCTGACGTCCAAGCGCTCCAGGCGCACCAACGGCCGGCCGTCCGGTGCTTTGATGGCAAATGGCGCGATGCTGGCGGCGGTGTTGGTCAGGTTCAGTTCTGTCTCTTTGGCCAGGCTGAACGTGTATTCGGTGCTGAAGTTGAGCACACCGTCTTCCAGCACCAGGGGCAACGCATCACGTACATAGGGCCACCAGGCTTTCATCTTGCCATCGGTGACCTTCAGCGTACCTTCGGAGGTAATCGGCACCAGGCTGAAATTACCTTTCCAATCGATTCTCCCACCGTCAGGCCCCGCCGCGACCAGCGTCATGTCGGCATTATCTTCAGGCAGGGTGCTGAGGTTTTTCAGCTCGAAGTCGAGTGAGTCGTATAGAAATTCGATAGGTTCGCTGGGGCGCAAGTCTTGAAAATGCACATAGCCGCTCGACAGTTTGATGCCATCGACACGTAACGGGAAAGGCTTGGCATTCGGATCGGCGGGGGCGGGCTCGCTGGCGGGCAGCTTGAACAACTGCGCCAGATTCAACTTGCCGGACTTGTCGAACAGCAACTCGGTCTTGGGCTTGTCCAATTGCACATCAGCCAGGTGCAGGGCTCGGGTCCATAGACTGTCGATTTGCAGGTTGGCGTAGAGCCGTTCGAAACCCACTTGTTCATTGCCAGGCTCGCCTATTTTGAGCCCCCATGCCGTCACTTCCAGGCTGAACGGGTTGAGCTCTATTCGCTCGATCCGGGCTGGCACCGTCGCGTAATTGGCCAGTTGCTGGTTGGCAATGCGAAGCGCGATACCGGGGAGAATCAAAAAGCCCAGCAAGCTGTAAAGGGCAAGGGCGGTCAACAAAGCGCCAGCGGCGCGAATCAATCCTTTGGGCATGGGGCGGCGCCATCTATATCAAACAAGAGTGCCTTGGAGTATGGCACGGGTTTTCGGTTCCGAAGCGCAGGGCCTTTGGGAAACGCCTTACAGTTGGAGTATCAGGGTTTTCAGCGGGGGCTGTTGATCCTGTGAGGGAAAGTCCGCACCGGGCGTCATGATTGTCCAGTCACGCACCGGGCGCCCGGCCTTTTGCGCACAACGCAGCACCTGTTCGCGCCAATCCTCCATGCTGACCTTTGCCAGGTTGTTGCAGCAGATCAGCACGCCGTTGTCAGCGGTGGCAAGCAGTGCGGGTTTGAGCAGGCTTTGATAGTCGCGCAGCAGGTCGACGGTGCCGAACGCGCTCTTGGCCCAGGCCGGAGGGTCCAGCAATACCAAGTCGTATTGACGTTGCTCCAGGCGCGGATAGCTTGGCAGTTTCTGCCCGCGACGCTGGGTGATCGGCAGGCCCGCCAGTTGGCGGATCGCCGGGAAGTAGTCGGATTGCACGAATTGCAGGGTCGGCAATTGTGGGTTCAGCAGGCTATTTTCGCGCCCGACTGCGAGGTTGCCCTCGGCGAAGTCCAGGTTACATACCTCGCGGGCACCACCGGCGGCCGCGCTCAGGCCGACGCCGCAGGTGTAGGCGAACAGGTTCAGCACGCTTTTACCGGCGCTGTGTTCCTTGACCCAGCCCCGGGTGTTGCGCAGGTCGAGGAACAGCAGCGGATCCTGCCCGGCATGCCGCCCGCGTACGCGGTAATTGAGCCCCCACTCGTGACCCACCAGGTCTTCCAGTGCAGCAGGTTCGGCACGATACACCGTGTCTTCGCGGTCAACGCGCGAATTGCCACGGGAACGGTCGTTGTAGACCAGTAGCAATTCCAGGCCCAAGTACTGGTTGATCTGTTGATGCAGGTCCAGCAGGTCTGCCGTTTCCAGGGACTGGTGAAAGCTCTGCACCAGCAGTTGAGGGCCGTAGCGGTCGATGGTCAGGCCGCCAGCGCCTTCCTGGCTGCCGTGGAACAGCCGGTAGCAGTCGGTGTCTTGGGCGTGCAGTTCGCTGATCAGGTCTTGGCGATGATCGAGGGCGGCGCGCAGCGCCTGATTCAAGGAAGACATGGAGCGCGCCTTGCTGGGGAAATGAGGGCGCGAAGTTTAACAGTTATGCGCCGTCGCCTACATCAACCCCATCCGCCGATGGGCCCGTTGCACCGAACCATTGCGCATCGCCCAACGCAGCATCGGCGCACTGCGTTTGACCCCGGCACGGATCATCTGGCGTTGCAGCGGACTCTGGCGCTGACCGAGCATGGCGCTGGCCCAGTCAGGCAGCAGGTCGATCCCGGCTCGCATCATCAAGGCGCCAAAGGGCTTGGCAAGGGCACTGGGGGAGGGCGCATTCAGCAGCAGGCGCAACACTTCCCGGCTGCGGTCATCGCACAGCAACTGCGGACGTATGCGTGCCAGATAATCCGACACTTCCTGCCGGGAATGCGGAACACCCTGCGCGCCCAGACGCTCGGCCACCAAGGCAATTTCACTGTAGTAACGGTCCTGGTCTCGACCTGAAAGGTGCGGGTTGCGGTAGCGAAGGTGGGCGGCCAAGAAGTTACTGACCTCCGCGACATGCACCCAAGTCAGCAGCTCCGGGTCGCTGGCCGCATAAGGTCGCCCGTCCGGCGCATGGCCGACCACCTGCAGGTGAATGGTGCGGACTTTCTCGATCAGCCATTCGGCATCTTTTCGCGCGCCAAAGGTGGTGCCCGAGATGAACTGCGAGGTACGCCGCAACCGCCCGAGCATGTCCTGGCGAAAATTAGAATGGTCCCACACACCCGCCAGGGCCAGTGGGTGCAAAGCTTGCAGCATCAAGGCACTGATGCCGCCGATAAGCATACTGCTGAAATCGCCATGTACTTGCCAACTCACCGAGTCGGGCCCGAACAGACCTGGGTCGCCCTTGGGGTTTTCCAGGTCCAACTGGCCCAGCGACAAGCCGGTCAGGCTCATCAGCTGGTTTTCGATACGGCTGCGGATAAATTCCATGGCGACTCGGGGCTTCCTATCGGTTCAGGCGTTTGTCGATCAAACTCTCTACGACGCTCGGGTCGGCCAGGGTCGAGGTATCACCGAGGCTGTCGAGTTCGTTGCAGGCGATCTTGCGCAAAATCCTGCGCATGATCTTGCCGGAACGGGTTTTCGGCAAGGCCGGGGCCCATTGGATCAGCTCCGGCTTGGCAAAGCTGCCGATTTCCTTGCTGACCAACGCCAGCAGGTGCTCTTTCAGCGCGTCGTCGGGTTCCACCCCATTCATGGGCGTGACAAACGCATAGACGCCCTGGCCTTTGACGTCGTGGGGGTAACCCACTACGGCGGCTTCGGCCACCAAGTCATGCAGGACCAGCGCGCTCTCCACCTCGGCGGTGCCGATGCGGTGGCCGGACACGTTGATCACATCGTCGATGCGCCCAGTGATCCAATAATCGCCGTCTTCGTCGCGTCGCGCGCCGTCGCCGGTGAAGTAGTAACCGGGGTAGGGTTTGAAATAGGTGTCGATCATGCGCTGCGGATCGCCGTACACACTGCGGATCTGCCCGGGCCAGCTGGCTTTGATCGCCAGCACGCCGCTGCCGGCGCCACTGAGTTCCTTACCTTGTTCATTCAGTAATACCGGCTGTACACCGAACATTGGCTGGGTCGCGCAACCGGGCTTGATCCGCTGGGCGCTGACCAGTGGGCTGAGCATGATGCCGCCGGTTTCGGTTTGCCACCAGGTATCCACAATCGGGCAGCGCTGTTCGCCCACCGCGTTGAAGTACCAGTCCCAGGCTTCCGGGTTGATCGGTTCGCCGACGCTGCCCAGCAAGCGCAGGCTGGCGCGGGACGTGTTCTCCAGCGGGCCGTGGCCTTCGCGCATCAACGCGCGCAAGGCAGTGGGCGCGGTGTAGAAGATGTTGACCTTGTGCTTGTCGATGACCTGCCAGAAGCGCGAGCTGTCCGGGTAGCTTGGTACGCCTTCGAACATCAGCGAGGTCGCGCCATTGGCCAGCGGGCCGTACACGATGTAACTGTGGCCGGTGACCCAGCCCACATCGGCTGTGCACCAGAACACTTCGCCGTCGCGGTAGTCGAGCACGTATTTGAAGGTCATCGCCGCTTGCAGCAGGTAACCGCCCGTGGTGTGCAGGACGCCCTTGGGTTTACCGGTGCTGCCGGAGGTGTAGAGGATGAACAGCGGGTCTTCGGCGTCCATCGGCTCTGGCGGGCAGTCGTCGCTTGCGGCATCCAGAGCCTGTTGATACTTGAGGTCGCGGCCTTCGGTCCAGTTAACGGTCGCACCCGTGCGTTCCACCACCAGCACCGTACTGACGTTCGGGCAGTTGGTCAGGGCTTTGTCGACATTCTGTTTCAGCGCCACTGGCTTACCGCCGCGCACGCCTTCGTCAGCGGTGATCACGGTGCGGCAGTCTGCGTCGAGAATACGGTCGCGCAGGGCGTCCGGCGAGAAGCCACCAAACACCACGGAATGCACCGCGCCAATCCGCGTGCAGGCGAGCATGGCGTAGGCTGCTTCCGGGATCATCGGCATGTAGATGCACACCCGGTCGCCTTTCTTCACGCCGCGGCTTTTCAGCACATTGGCCAGGCGGCTGACGTTCTGGTGCAGTTGGCGGTACGTGATTTTGGAAGAATTTTTCGGATCATCGCCTTCCCAGATGAAGGCCGGCTGATCGGCGCGTTGCGCCAGGTGGCGGTCGATGCAGTTGTAGCTGACGTTCAATTGGCCGCCGGCGAACCACTGCGCAGCACCGGTCTTGATGTCTGAGGTTTGAACGGTGTGCCAAGGGGTTATCCAGTCGAGAAAGCCTTTGGCCTGTTCAGCCCAGAACGTGTCCGGATGATCGATGGATTGGCGATAGAGGCGTTGATAGTCCTCTTGACTGAGTTGCGCAGCCCGGCGGACGGCATCGGCGGTGGGGAACGTGCTGATATCGAACATGAGCGATCCTTATTCTTGTTTTAGCCACAAGTCATAAAGATGCACCCTGCAGGGGGAGGGTTCAAGGCCAACCTCCAAACGGACGTTGGCCCTGCAATACCTGAATCAGCCGCGGTGACGACCACGGAAGTAGTTGATCAGGCCCTGAGTCGACGCATCGTCAGCCAGGGTTTCCTCGGCACCGGTCAGGCGGTTGTAGACGCCCTTGCCCAGCTCTTTGCCAAGTTCCACGCCCCATTGGTCGAAGGCGTTGATACCCCAGATCACGCTCTGCACGAACACTTTGTGTTCATACATGGCAACCAGCGCGCCCAAGCGACGCGGGCTGATACGCTCGACCACAAGGGTGTTGCTCGGACGGTTGCCCGGGATCACCTTGTGCGGGGCAAGCTTCTGCACTTCTTCTTCCGAGATGCCCTTGTCGCGCAACTCGGCTTCGGCTTCGCTGCGGGTCTTGCCGAGCATCAGCGCCTGGCTCTGGGACAAGCAGTTGGCATACAGCCACTGATGGTGGTCGGACACCGGGTTGAAGCTGACGATTGGCACGATGAAGTCGGCCGGGATCAGTTGGGTCCCTTGGTGCAGCAACTGGTGGTAAGCATGCTGACCGTTGCAGCCCACGCCGCCCCAGATCACCGGGCCGGTATCGGTAGACACTGGCGTGCCGTCCTGCCGCACGCTTTTGCCGTTGGATTCCATGTCCAACTGCTGCAAGTGTTTGGTGATGTTACGCAGGTAGTGGTCGTACGGCAGGATCGCATGGCTTTGCGCACCCCAGAAGTTGCCATACCACACGCCCAGTAAGCCCAGCAGCACCGGCATGTTGGCTTCGAATGGCGCGTTCTGGAAATGCTGGTCCATGGTGTAGGCACCGGACAGCAGTTCCTTGAAGTTGGACATGCCGATGGCCAAGGCGATGGGCAAACCGATGGCTGACCACAGCGAGTAACGGCCGCCGACCCAGTCCCACATCGGGAAGATGTTTTCTTCGCGGATACCGAAAGCCACGGCGGCCGCGTTGTTGCTCGACACGGCGATGAAGTGGCGATACAGCTCGGCTTCCGAGCCACCCTGGGCCAGGTACCAGGCGCGGGCGGCCTGGGCGTTTTTCAGGGTTTCCAGGGTGTTGAAGGATTTCGACGAGACGATAAACAGGGTGGTCTCGGCGCGCAGCTTCATGGTTAGCTCGTGGAACTCGCTGCCGTCAATGTTTGCCAGGTAATGGCAGCGCACGCCTTTATGCGCGTAGGACAACAGCGCCTCGGAAACCAGCTCCGGGCCGAGGAACGAGCCGCCGATACCGATGTTCACGACGTCGGTGATCGGCTTCTCGGTGTAGCCACGCCACAAACCGTCGTGGATGCGGCCGACCAGGTCAGTGATCTGGTTCAGCACCTTGTGCACGTCCGGCATGATGTTCACGCCGTTGACCGACAGCTTGTCACCCACTGGGCGGCGCAAGGCGGTGTGCAGGGCAGGGCGGCCTTCGGAGGAGTTGACTGGCTCGCCTGCGTACAGCGCATCGATCGCGCCTTTGAGATTCACTTCCTTTGCCAGGGCCACCAGCAGGTCGCGGGTTTCGCTGGTGATCAGATTTTTCGAGTAATCGAGGAAAAGTCCGCAGCTGCTCAAGGTGAACTGGGAAAAGCGCTGAGGATCGGCATTGAACGCTTCGCGCATGCTGAAATCCTGCATGGCTTGGCGGTGTTGATTGAGCGCTTGCCAGGCGGGCAGAGCGGTAACGTCATGAGGAGTGCGGTAGTACGCCATCGCTGCGGGTTTCCTTTTATTACGGGGACTGCCTTTAGGACACTTCTGAGCCCGGAACGTCCAGTCTTTCATCAAGGAATGGGTTCGGGACAGCGCTAACCATAGCGCAGGGCGATTACATTAAACCTAGCGTGTCGATATGTCTTGGTTTTGTCTGCGCTTATGCCGGTACTTTTTTGCACCGGCACTTTTTATTGACGCAGCGAGAAGGGCAACTGCAAGGGGTCAGTCGAGGGTCAGATGCAGGTTGTCGATGAGGCGAGTGGCGCCCAGGTAGGCGGCTACCAGAATGACGATATCCCGATCCTCGGCAGTGGCCGGGCGCAGATGCACACCCTGGCGTACTTCGAGGTAGTCCAGGCGCAACCCGGCGGCTTCGATTTGCTGGACCTGTTCGGCGCGCAACGTCGCGAAGTCGTGGTCACCGGCTTTGATCGCAGCAGCGATCAGGGTGAGGCAGCGGTACAGCACCGGCGCAATAGCGCGTTGCTCGTCGGTGAGGTAGCCGTTGCGTGACGACAGCGCAAGGCCGTCGTCGGCGCGCACGGTGGGTTCACCGATGATCTGGATCGGCATATTCAGGTCATGGACCATGGCGCGGATCACGGCCAGTTGCTGGTAATCCTTCTGGCCAAACACGGCCGTGTCCGGCTGGACCATGTTGAACAGTTTGCTGACCACCGTTGCCACACCTTCGAAATGCCCCGGGCGGCTGGCGCCGCACAGGCCTTCGGACAGTTGCGGCACGCTGACGCGAGTTTGGCCGGTCATGCCCCCGGGGTACATTTCTTCGACAGTAGGTGCGAACAATAGACTGCAACCGGCTTGCAGCAGCTTTTCCTGGTCGGCAGCCAAGGTGCGCGGGTATTTGTCCAGGTCTTCACCGGCGCCGAATTGCAGCGGGTTGACGAAGATGCTGGCGACGACGAAGTCCGCCTGCTGGGCTGCCTTGGTCACCAGTGTGGCGTGACCGCTGTGCAAGTTACCCATGGTCGGCACAAAGCCTATGCGCTTGCCGGCGCTGCGGGCGTGAGTCACGGCAGCACGCAATTCGCGTACGGTTTTTACGGTGTTCATGCAGAGAATCCGTGTTCGGCGCCAGGGAACGTTACGTCTTTGACTTCAGCAACATAGGCGCTCAATGCGTCGTGGATGCTGGCCTGGCCAATCATGAAATTCTTAACGAATTTTGGCACGCGGCCGGTGATCGACAGGCCGAGCATGTCGTGTAACACCAGCACCTGGCCATCGGTTGCGGAACCCGCGCCGATACCGATGACTGGCACTTTGACGGCCTGGGTGATTTCGGCGGCCAGTTCGCTCGGCACGCACTCGAGCAGGATCATTGCAGCGCCTGCTTGTTCCAGGGCGATTGCATCGGCACGCATCTGCCGTGCCTGCGCCTCATTGCGGCCCTGTACCTTGTAGCCGCCGAGGAGGTTCACCGACTGTGGCGTCAGGCCCATGTGTGCGCACACCGGCACACCACGTTCCGCCAGTAGGCGTATCGATTCGGCAAGCCACACCGCGCCTTCAACTTTGATCATGTGCGCACCGGCTTGCATCAACTTGCCGGCATTCTGGAAAGTCTGTTCGAGCGTCGCGTAACCCATGAACGGCAGGTCGGCGATGATAAACGCGCCGTCGTTGCCGCGCTTGACGCTGGCCGTGTGGTAGGCCAATTCATCGGTGGTGACGGGCAGGGTGCTGTCATTCCCTTGAAGAACCATGCCCAGGGAGTCGCCCACCAGCAACACTTCAACCCCGGCCTGGCAGCTGGCGTGGGCGAACGTGGCGTCATAGCAGGTCAGCATGGTGATTTTTTCACCCTTGAGCTTGAGGCTCTGCAAGGTGGTCAGGGTAATGTCTGGCATGAAAAGGGTCCTCGTTCAGGCGCTTGGAAACAGCGAGTAACGCGCGTGAGTCTTCGTTTATTCAGGCGCACTGTCTTGAGAGCAGTGCTTATAAGGCCTGGATTGCGCCCTTTAGCGCCGGGTTGGCGGCAGCGGGACGCCTATAGTCGTGAGGAGGGCACGGGAAGTCAATTGGATGTGTTACCGCATTGTTACGATGGCTGTGTTACCGCTGTTACTGACGCGATTCAGCAAGTGGGAAAGCGATTTTAAGTGCGCAGGCTCCCACATTGACCCAGTCAGTCTTGGGGCAAGCGTTCCAGGCCGAGAAACGGACAGGCGGCCAGCAAGTCGCTGAGCATTTGACCGTTGGGCAGTTGCAGCGCTGCGGGCGCCAGCTCGGCCAGTGGATACAGCACAAACGCCCGCAGGTGCATTTGATAGTGCGGCACCTTGAGGCGCGGCTCGTCGATCAGGCGATCGCCAAACAGCAGGATGTCCAGGTCGAGAGTGCGCGGGCCCCAACGCTCAAGGCGTTCGCGGCCTTGATCGTTCTCGATGGCTTGCAGCGCATCCAGCAGTTCAAGGGGCGCAAGGCTACTGTCCAAGGCAGCAACCGCATTGGTGTAGCGCGGTTGGCCTGGGAGCAGGGAGTCACTTTGATAAAAGGCGGAGACGCCAGCAACGGTGGTGCCTGGCAATTGTGCCAGCGCTTCGATAGCGCTGCGCAATTGCTGATCCGGGGCAGCCAGATTGCTGCCCATGCCGATGTAGATACGCTCCACGTTTATTCGCCTGCAGCGCCCGAGGCGTCAGCCGAACTGCGCTTGCGTTTGGTGCTGCTGCGGCGGCGCTTCTTAGGGCCAGCGCCTTCGCCATCGCCTTTGCTGCCGAGGTCACGAATCATGTCGCGGCGCTCGCTGTCATTGGCGTCCTGGTAGTCGGTCCACCATTCGCCCAGGCCGTCGGTCTGCTCGCCGGCGCTTTCGCGCAGCAGCAGGAAGTCGTAGCCGGCGCGGAAGCGCGGGTTATCCAGCAACAGATCGGCGCGTTTGCCGCTGCGACGTGGCAGGCGCTCCTGCATGTCCCAGATCTCGCGGATCGGCAGGGTGAAGCGTTTGGGAATGGCGATGCGTTGGCACTGCTCGACGATCAACTCATGCGCGGCTTCTTGCATGGCTGGAATCGGCGGCATGCCACGATCCTGCAGGCGCAGTACGCGTTTTGGCAGGGCTGGCCACAACAAAGCGGCAAACAGGAACGCCGGGGTGACCGGCTTGTTCTGTTTGATGCGCAGGTCGGTATTGATCAGCGCTTCGCTGATCAAGGTGTGGGTGTACGTCGGGTTGTGTTCCAAAGCCTCGGCGCTGGCCGGGAACAGTGGGTCGAACAACTGCAGGTCCACCAGCATTTCAAAGGTGTCGGCGGCGTAGCCCGAAAGGAACAGCTTGAGCACTTCCTCGAACAGGCGTGCCGAGGGAATTTCCCGCAGCATCGGTGCCAGTTCGCGAATCGGCGCGGCGGTGTGCTTCTCGATGCCGAAGTTCAGCTTGGCGGCGAAACGCACGGCCCGCAGCATGCGCACCGGGTCTTCCTGGTAGCGTTGTACCGGGTCGCCGATCAGGCGGATCAGGTTATTACGAATATCGTGTACGCCATTGGCGTAATCGAGGATGCGCTCGCTGACCGGGTCGTAATACAGGGCGTTGATGGTGAAGTCGCGTCGCTGCGCGTCTTCTTCCAGGGTGCCATAGACGTTGTCGCGCAAGATGCGCCCGCTTTCGTTGCGGGAAGATTGATTGGTGTCTTCCTCTTCATCGTTTTGCGGGTGGCCTGCACGGAACGTCGCCACTTCGATGATTTCGCGACCGAAGTGGATATGCACCAGCTTAAAGCGCCGGCCGATGATCCGCGCATTGCGGAATTCGGCACGCACTTGCTCAGGCGTGGCGCTGGTGGCGACGTCGAAGTCTTTCGGCGTGATATTGAGCAGCATGTCACGTACGCAGCCACCCACCAGATAAGCCTGGTAGCCGGCGTTCTGCAAACGTTCGACGATGTTCACCGCATAACGGCTGAATTGAGCGCGCTGCAATGAATGCTGATTGCTGTTAAGCACTTCAGGCGTGCTGCGAATGTGTTGCGTACGACGCAAGGGAGAACGGAATGACTGGAACAACTTCTTCAGCATGGGATGCACTGTTTGAAGGAATGTTCGGCCATAACGAAGAATGACCGCATGATGGGCGGGGATTCTAGCATTTAGTCAGGGGATGGTGTAGGAACAAGCTGCAAGCCCAAGGCCAAAAGCTTCAAGAGGTTACTGGAAGGCCAATTCGCGGAAACTACAAGGGGAGCCGAAGCTCCCCCAGAAGTAGTTGCGTGCTCTATTTTTATTATTGGTTGCGGGCTTCTTGTTTTTGTTGATCGCCCTCGCCATGAAGCTTCACCTTCATGACACTCCCAATCGGGAGTCAAGAGCAAACGGATTGCTTTGGTTGCTGTGTTGCTGATCTACGATCCAACCAGTTCAGGCTCTGCCTTAGGGCAGTTTTTGTTGTTCTCGGCCTGGTTGCGGGGTAAGCCCCAAATGCAACGCCTCTCCAAAAGAATCAGTTAGCTGCGCCTCCGCCGTGTTGTTTTTGTTATGCGTGAGTCGATTCGTCTTATTTTTATTGTCTTGTACTAAGCTTGTTATTGTTTTTGTACTAAGCATATAGCAGGGTGCGTGCCAACTTTTGCGCCGTCCAGCAAATCCGGGGTGTTGAGGTGCTTTCGGGTGTTTGATGGACCAAAAAAAGCCGGGGCTTCGTTACCGTAAGCCCCGGCTTTTGTTACGCGAAATATCCGCGGTAACAGTTTTTTCACATCTGTGGGTGTTACCTGTGGGGGCGCACCCTCAACTCTCGCTGGCCACACCGGTCTTGCGCCGTGGAATGCCCAGGCGCTGGCGGCGTTCCCACAGGCACTTGCGGCTCACGCCCAGTTTGCGTGCCAGCTCGGTCTCGGTCATATGGTCCTGATGCTCAAGGACAAAATGCTGGAAGTAATCTTCCAGCGACAAATCTTCCGTCGGCTCATGGCTGGTATTGCTACCGCCGCCCTGTTGTGGGGCCAGGCCGATGAAGTCGTCGTCGTCCAAGTCGCTCAGTTCGATATCGATGCCCAGCAGCTCGGCGGAAATCTCCGGGCTTTCCGACAGAATTACCGCGCGCTCGACCGCATTTTCCAGTTCCCGCACGTTACCCGGCCACGAGTAATGCCGAATCGCCTGCTCGGCATCCGGCGCAAACTTCAGGTCGGTACGGTTGATGCGTGCGCTCTGGCGCAGCAGGAACGCGCTGGCGATCTCGTTGACGTCGGCGCCGCGTTCACGCAGGGCCGGCAGCTTGAGGGCGATCACGTGCAGGCGGTAATACAGGTCTTCACGGAACTGCCCGATCTTGGCCAGGCTTTTCAGGTCACGGTGGGTGGCCGCAATCAGGCGCACGTCGACCTTTTGCGATTGCACCGAACCGACACGGCGAATCTCACCTTCCTGCAGCACGCGCAGCAAACGCGCCTGGGCTTCCAATGGCAGTTCGCCGATTTCATCGAGGAACAAGGTGCCACCGTCCGCCGCTTCCACCAGGCCCGCACGCCCGGCGCTGGCGCCGGTGAACGCGCCTTTCTCGTGACCGAACAGTTCGGACTCGATCAGGGATTCAGGGATGGCCGCGCAGTTCACCGAAATCATCGGCGCCTTGGCGCGCTTGGACAGATTGTGCAGGGCGCGGGCCACCAGTTCTTTACCGGTGCCTGATTCGCCTTGGATCAATACATTGGAGTCAGTCGGCGCGACTTTGCGGATCTTGCTGTACAGATCCTGCATGGGCGGGCACGAACCGATGATGCCGATTTCGCCATTGCTGTTATCAACCCCTGGCTTGTCGGCAGCTTTGCTGGCGGGACGCTGTTCGGCAGGCGCGCTGCTGACCGACTGACGGTCGCGCAAAATACGCGCCACCGCCTGGAGCATTTCGTCATGGTCGAAAGGCTTGGCGATGTAGTCCACCGCGCCCATCTTCATGGAGTCCACTGCCGAACGCAGGCTGGCGTAGCTGGTCATGATCAGCACCGGGGTGCCTTGGCCGAGCTTGATCAACTCGGTGCCAGGTGCGCCAGGCAGGCGCAGGTCACTGACAATCAGGTCGAACGTGGGAATGCTGAATCGCTCCTGGGCTTCCTGCACAGAGCCGGCTTCGCTGACCTGGTACTGATTTCGTTCAAGCAGGCGACGCAAGGCAGAGCGGATAATGGTTTCGTCTTCGACGATCAAAATGTGCGGCATTGATTCAATTCTCTCGACGGTCTCAGTTCACAGCGGACGTCGCTTCGACATGACGCGGCAAGGTCACCCGAATACGGGTGCCGCGTTGGCTTTCTGTGTCAGCCGGGCTGTCGATGGTGATTTGTCCATAATGCTCTTCAACGATGGAATAGACCAGTGCAAGGCCCAGACCGGTACCTTCACCTGGGTCCTTGGTGGTGAAGAAGGGTTCGAACAATCGGTCCATGATGTTCTGTGGAATACCGCTACCTTCATCTTCGACGATCAGATCGACCGTATGTTCGAAAGCCTCGGTCTTGACGCGTACCGCGCTGCCGGCGGGGGTCGCATCGCGGGCGTTGGACAGCAGGTTGATCAGCACTTGGGCCAGGCGTTGTGAGTCGCCATCTACCCAGTGGTCCGGGTCGCACAAGTTGAAAAACTGTACTTCGAAATTACGCCGGTTCAAGGCGAGCAAGCCTATGGCATCCTGCGCCACTTCGGCCAGGCACACGGCTTCGTCCTGGTTCTGATGGCCGCCTGCGTGGGCGAAGCTCATCAGCGACTGCACGATCCGCGAGACGCGCTTGGTCTGTTCGAGGATTTGCCCGCTGATCTCGGTAATTTCGCCGTCTTCTTCTCGCTCTTCCCTTAGATTCTGCGCCAGGCACGCGATACCGGTGATCGGATTACCGATTTCATGGGCCACCCCCGCTGCCAGTCGACCGATACTTGCCAGACGCTCGGAGTGCACCAGCTTGTCTTCGAGCATCTGGGTTTCGGTCAGGTCTTCCACCAGCAACACCAGGCCGCTGTTGCCGGGGGCGAGGGGTTCATCGATGGCGGCCTTGTGCAGGTTGAGCCAGCGTGTCTGGCCGTCGAGGGCCAGATGCTGCTTGTGCAAGTGCTCGTCGGGCAAGTTGATAAAACCTTGCAGCAATTCTTTCCACGGCTCGCCCAGGGTATTGAGGCGTGAACCGACGACGCGTTGTGCGGGGATGCCCGTGAGCTCTTCCATGGCCTTGTTCCACATCAGGATCTCTTGATCCTTGGCCAGGGAACACACGCCCATGGGCAGTTCCTGCAGGGTCTGGCGATGGTAGCGGCGCAGGGCGTCGAGTTCGGCGGCGAGACCGGTGAGGCGGGAGTGGTAATCCTCCAGCCGGCTCTCGATGAAATGGATGTCTTCGGTGACATAGTTTTCGCCGCCAGCCTTATAGGGCAGGAACGTTTCCACCATGTCCTGGGCCACGCTCGGCCCCATCAGCCCCGACAGGTTGGCTTCGATACGATCACGTAAACGACGCAGCGCGTAGGGGCGGCGTTCGTCGAACGGCAGGTACAGATCGCGCAGCGCCTGTTCGACTTCCTTTTGCGCCGCCTTGGCGCCCAAAGGCTTGGCCAGTTGCGTGGCGAACTCCTGGGGCGAGGCCGCATGCAATTCACGCCGTTGCGGGCGACGCACGTTATCCACCGCACAGGCTTCGGCGGCGCTGGTTTCTTCCGCGCTTGCGTTGGTGAACAGCGAGATCAGGGTGAACATCAAGACGTTGGCGGCCAAGGACGCAATTGCCGCCATGTGCCAACTGGTGTCATCCAGCACGTAAATCATGTTCAGCAACGGGATGTAGAAGCCCTGCAGGTTGCCGACCAGCGGTAGCAGCATGGTCACGACCCACACCAGGATCCCCGCCAGCAAGCCGGCGATAAACCCACGGCGATTGGCGGTCGGCCAGTACAGTACCGACAACACACCCGGCAGGAACTGCAAGGTGGCGACAAAGGCAACGATACCCAGGTTGGCCAGGTCTTGCCCGGCGCCCAGCAGCAGGTAGAAACCGTATCCGGCCATGATGATCGCAACAATCAGCGCGCGGCGCGTCCATTTCAGCCAGCGGTAGATGTTGCCTTCAGCCGGCGGCTGGTAAAGCGGCAATACCAAATGGTTGAGTGCCATGCCCGAAAGCGCCAGGGTCGTGACGATGATCAACCCGCTGGCCGCTGACAAACCGCCGACGTAAGCCAGCAGTGCCAACGCGGGGCTGTTGGCGGCAATGCCGATGCCGAGGGTGAAGTATTCCGGGTTGGTGGTTGCCCCCAGTTTCAGGCCCGCCCACAGGATCAGCGGCACAGCCAGGCTCATCAACAGCAGGAACAGCGGCAAACCCCAGCTGGCGCTGACCAGCGAGCGCGGGTTGAGGTTTTCGGTGAAGGTCATGTGGTACATGTGCGGCATCACGATCGCCGAGGCGAAGAACACCAGCAGCAGCGTGCGCCATGGGCCTTCCTGCAGGGGCGTGTGCAGGGCGGCGAGGGCGGTCTGGTTTTGCAGCAGCCACAACTCCAACTGTTGCGGGCCGTCGAACACACCGTACAGCGCATAGAGGCCGACGCCGCCAATGGCGATCAGCTTGATCACCGACTCGAAGGCAATCGCAAACACAAGGCCTTCGTGTTTCTCGCGGGTGGCGATATGGCGTGAGCCGAAGAAAATCGTGAACAGGCTGATCAGCGCGCAGAACGCCAGGGCGACTCTATGTTGCACCGGCTCGCGGGTGAGGATGCTGATGGAGTCGGCCACGGCCTGGATTTGCAGGGCCAGCAACGGCAATACACCGATCAACATGAAAATGGTGGTCAGTGCGCCGGCCCAGGTGCTGCGAAAGCGGAACGCAAACAGGTCGGCCAGGGATGACAATTGATAAGTGCGGGTGATCTTCAGGATCGGGTACAGCAACACCGGCGCCAGCAGAAACGCGCCGGACACCCCGAGATAGCTGGAAAGAAAGCCATAACCGTATTGATAAGCCAGGCCGACGGTGCCGTAAAACGCCCAGGCACTGGCATACACGCCCAGGGACAAGGTGTAGGTCAACGGATGGCGAATGATCGCCCGCGGAATCATTCCGCGCTCACTGATCCAGGCGACGCCGAACAACGCGGCCAGATAGGCGGCGCTTATCAGCAGCATCTGGGTGAGGCTAAAGCTCATCGGCATCTTTTTGGCTCTGCAGGATGAAAGTCACGACGATCAGAATCAGCCACAGCAAATAAGGGCGATACCAGGCGCCCGTGGCGTCGATCCACCAATCCATGATGGCGGGAGAAAACAGGTAGATCCCGACGACCAGCAGCAGGACCAATCGATAGATGTACATGTTGGCCTCTGATTGAAAAACTGCGGCGATGGTAACGGATGCTTGGCAAGCTGCAAGCGCCTTCAGCTCAATTGCGCTTCGGCCAGCGTGAGTGCGCGCGGGATCTTTGTCGCATCCCAGTGCGAAATGCCCCAATCCAGCAGTTCTCGTGGGCTGGCGTGCAACAGTTCGGCGCCGGGTTGCTGGCCGAGGGCGCGCAGGGCTCTCAGTAGCAAAGGCGTGGCCTGGTCGGGCGTCAACGGTGGGGAACGATAGGATTTGCCAAGCTTGTTACCGTCCGGCTGGATGATCAGCGGCACGTGCAGGTAGCGCGGTTGGCGCAGGCCGAGCAACTCTTGCAAGTAGAGTTGGCGTGGCGTGGAGTCGAGCAGGTCAGCGCCGCGCACGATGTCGGTAACACCTTGCCATGCATCGTCGAGCACCACAGCCAGTTGATAGGCATAAAGGCCATCTCGGCGACGGATGACGAAATCGCCTACATCGCGTCCCAGGTGCTGTCGGAATTCGCCCTGAACACGGTCGGTAAAGTGGTACGCAAGCTCAGGAACACGCAAGCGGATGGCGGCGTCCTGCTGATCGTGACCGGCATTGCGACACAGGCCTGGGTAGATCCCGTTGTAGGGTTCCAGTTGTTTGCGTGAGCAGGTGCAGGCGTAGGCCAGGCCTTGGTTGAACATGTCGTTCAGCACTTTGGCGTAGGCTTCGTGCCGCTCGCTTTGTCGGACCAGTTCACCGTCCCATTCAAAGCCGTAGCTTTCCAGTGCGTGCAGAATCGCGGCTTGGGCGCCGGGCGCTTCACGGGGTGGGTCGAGGTCTTCCATGCGCATCAACCAGCGGCCGTTATTGGCGCGGGCATCAAGGTAGGAGGCGAGAGCGGCGACCAGCGAGCCAAAATGCAAATGGCCACTGGGCGTGGGGGCGAAACGCCCGATATAGGTAGAGGCTGTCATGGGCCGGATACTACTGGAAATTCGGTAAACGCCAGAAACAAAAATGGGGCGTTTGCACGCCCCATTCGTTCAGCTCGGCGGGATTACTTGCCGACCTGTTTTTCCTTGATTTCGGCCAAGGTCTTGCAGTCTACGCAGAGGTCCGCGGTTGGGCGGGCTTCCAGGCGACGGATACCGATCTCGACACCGCAGGATTCGCACCAGCCGTATTCTTCGTCCTTGATCAGCTGCAGCGTCTTGTCGATCTTCTTGATCAACTTGCGCTCGCGATCGCGGGCGCGCAGTTCAAGGGCGAATTCTTCTTCCTGGCTCGCACGGTCGGCCGGATCAGGGAAGTTGGCTGCTTCGTCCTTCATATGGTCAACGGTGCGGTCGACCTCCTGCATCAAGTCCTGTTTCCACTTGTTCAGGATTTTGGTGAAGTGCTCGCGCATGGGCTCGCCCATGTACTCCTCACCTTTCTTCTCTACGTAAGGTTCGAAGCCGTTGAGGCCTTGAGTCTGCTGTTGCTTTGCTTGGGTGGACATGAATAGACCGCCTCTCACTCTTCTAATCCATTGCGCAGGATTGCAACGTCACCGACACCTGCCGGCCCTGCGGCTGCAAGCGGGCGAACTTACCAGATAGATTCGGGGTGCGCCACTCCCGGTTGTCGAGGCACATGGCTAAGGGGTTGCAAACTACATCAGCCCGCCATTGCTGGGTATGTGTTGCCTCGAGTGTTGATTTTAGTCGTTTTGCAGGCGCTTGCCCGATCCGTACAGGCCGCCGGGCAGGCAATAGAACATGTTTTACGGCACGGGTTCGGTAGAATCCAGATTTTGTCCCTACCGTTAAGGAAGGCTAATGGCTCAGCCCTACAGTGCGCGCAGTCGCGCCATCGAACCTTTTCATGTCATGGCATTGCTGGCGCGGGCCAATGAGCTGCAGGCCGCCGGGCATGACGTGATCCACCTGGAAATCGGGGAGCCGGATTTCACTACCGCTGAGCCGATCATCCAAGCCGGCCAGGCCGCATTGGCCAATGGCAAGACCCGCTACACCGCGGCCCGCGGACTGCCGGAACTACGCGAAGCCATCAGCGGTTTCTATCAGCTGCGCTACGGGCTGAACGTTGACCCCCAGCGTATTTTGATCACCCCTGGTGGTTCCGGCGCCTTGTTGCTGGCCAGCAGCCTGTTGGTGGACCCGGGCAAGCATTGGTTGCTCGCAGATCCTGGCTACCCCTGCAATCGCCACTTCCTGCGATTGGTGGAGGGCGCGGCGCAACTGGTGCCGGTTGGCCCCGAGGTGCGCTATCAGTTGACCGCTGGCCTGGTAGCCAAGCACTGGGACCAGGACAGTGTGGGCGCGCTGGTAGCGTCGCCAGCCAACCCGACTGGGACGATCCTGACCCGCGACGAATTGGCCGCTCTTTCCGGCGCAATCAAAGCGCGCAACGGCCATCTGGTGGTGGATGAGATTTACCATGGCCTGACCTACGGCACAGACGCAGCCAGCGTGCTGGAAGTAGACGATGATGCTTTCGTCCTGAATAGTTTTTCGAAGTATTTCGGCATGACGGGCTGGCGGCTGGGTTGGTTGGTTGCGCCGCCTGACGCTGTGGGTGAATTGGAGAAACTGGCGCAAAACCTCTATATCAGTGCGCCAAGCATGGCGCAGCACGCGGCGCTGGCCTGCTTCACTCCACAAACCTTGAACATTCTGGAAGAGCGCCGGGCAGAATTTGGTCGCCGTCGCGACTTCCTGCTGCCAGCCTTGCGCGAGCTGGGATTCGGTATTGCCGTCGAGCCGGAAGGCGCATTCTATTTGTATGCCGATATCAGCGCGTTCGGCGGTGATGCCTTCGCATTCTGTCGCCACTTCCTCGAAACCGAGCATGTGGCATTTACCCCAGGCCTGGATTTTGGCCGCTATCAAGCCGGCCACCATGTGCGCTTTGCCTACACGCAAAACCTCGATCGGTTACAGGAAGCAGTTGAACGGATCGCACGTGGCTTGCGGAGTTGGCAAGGCTGATGCGCTTTAATCCTCCCCTCGAAGAAGCGCGGCTGATTCGCCGTTACAAGCGTTTTCTCACCGATATCGAAACCGTTAACGGCGAGTTGCTGACTATTCATTGCCCTAATACCGGCTCGATGCTCAATTGCATGGTCGAAGGCGGGCAGGTCTGGTTCAGCCGGTCCAATGACCCCAAACGCAAGTTGCCCGGCACCTGGGAAATCGCCGAGACACCCCAGGGCCGTCTGGCGTGCGTAAACACGGCGCGTGCCAATCAGTTGGTCGAGGAGGCATTGCGTGCTGGGGTAATTACCGAACTCAATGGCTTCACCGCCTTGAAGCGCGAAGTACCCTACGGTCAGGAGAAAAGTCGCATCGACTTTCGCCTGGAGTATCCCGACGGCGCGGCCTACGTTGAAGTCAAAAGCGTGACCCTGGGCTTTGATGGCTCCTCGGTTGCCGCCTTCCCCGATGCGGTGACCCAGCGCGGCGCCAAGCATTTGCGCGAACTGGCCCATCTGGCGCGCGAGGGCGTGCGGGCAGTGCAATTGTATTGCGTCAATCTCTCGGGGATTGATGCAGTGCGCCCGGCCGTGGAGATCGACGCCGGTTACGCCTCGGCGCTACGTGAAGCCAAGGCGGCGGGGGTGGAAGTGCTGGCCTATGGCGTGCGGGTTACATCAGAAGAAATCTGTGTAGATCGACGGTTGGACGTGCTGCTCGACTAGAGTTCCACCCAAAGGCCTTGGGCGTCTTCGCGGCCAAGCAGGGGGGTGAGGCTTTGGCCGGCGCAAGGGCCGGCGATGCACTCGCCGCTTTCGATCAGGAACAGAGCGCCGTGGGTGGCGCATTGGATCAGGCTGGCGCTGGAGTCGAGGAACTGATCGGGTTGCCATTCCAGTGGAACACCGCGATGGGGGCAGCGGTTGATATAGAAGTAGGGCACGCCGTCTCGGCGCACGGCCAACAGCTTGCAGCCGTCGATGTCAAAACCGAGGCTGCTGTCTGGCGCGAGGGTGTCGGAGGAGCAGAGAAACTTCATTTCAGTCCTTAAGTGCCTTGACGTTCAAATGCAAACAATTATCAAATGCCGGCTTCGTTCGTTAGCTGTGCGGGTGCTCATTACGATGCCGGGCAAGCGTTTTCTGTCACGTCGATGAGTGCTTGAGCGGCCCTGCCCCTGGAAGGAAACCCTGTTATGCGCCTGAGTGCCAGCGCTATCGCGCTTGTTGTCGGACTGCTGGTCAACCATGGGGCCCAAGCCTCTGAACTGTCACAACGCTGGGTAAGTGCCGGTGGGGCGCTGTCGGAATGGGTGGCGGTCCTGGGCGGTGAGTCAAAATTGGTGGGGGTCGATACCACCAGCCAGCATCCCGAATCCCTCAAGGCGTTGCCGAGCATTGGGTACCAGCGACAGTTGTCGGCTGAAGGCATCCTGAGTTTGCGCCCGCAAGTGCTGGTGGGGACTGAAGAAATGGGCCCACCGCCTGTGCTGGCGCAGATTCGTAGCGCGGGCGTGCAGGTGGAGATGTTCTCAGCGCAACCGGACTTGTCTGCGTTAAAAGGCAATCTTCAGCACTTGGGCAAGTTGCTGGGCAGTGACGCCAAGGCCACCGAATTGTTTGCCGGATATGAGCAGGCGCTGAATCAGCAAAAGCGTTGGGTTGCCAAGGCTCAGTCCACCCAAAATGCGCCAGGTGTACTGCTGCTGCTCGGGCATGCAGGCGGCAAGCCGCTGATCGCGGGCAAAGACACAGCGGCTGATTGGATGTTGCAACAGGCGGGCGGGCGCAATCTGGCGACCCACAGTGGTTACAAACCTTTTTCGGTGGAGTCGTTGGCGGGGTTGAGCCCGGAGGTCCTTGTGTTTGCTGACCGTGCCCTTAGTGGTGATGCGGCGCGTGCGGCGCTATTCAAAGAGAACCCGATCCTGGCTTCCACACCGGCGGCTAAGAATGGGCGGGTGTTTGAGGTGGACACCACCTTGTTGGTCGGCGGGCTTGGACCGCGCCTGCCGCAAAGCCTGGCAGAGCTGTCTGCCGGGTTCTATCCGTCCCAGGCTAAGCCTGCCCCATGACCACGCTGGTTAAACCGAAGATGTTGTTTATTGGGCTGGCGCTGTTGTGTGTATTGGCTATCTGGCTCTCGCTGGCGTTGGGGCCGGTCAGCTTGCCATGGCTGGATACCCTCAACGCCGCGTTGCGACTGATGGGGCTGCCTATTCAGGCACAGGGGCTGGAGCAGGCTGAGCTGATCCTGGGGCAGATCCGTTTGCCGCGTACGCTGCTGGGGTTGGCGGTCGGCGGTGTGTTGGCTTTGTCGGGCGTGGCGATGCAGGGATTGTTCCGCAACCCTCTGGCTGATCCTGGGTTAGTCGGGGTTTCCAGCGGTGCGGCGTTGGGGGCTGCAGTGGCGATTGTCGGTGCTTCGTTTTTGGGCGGTTTGCCGGATGCGTTCGGGCCGTACTTGTTGTCGCTGTGCGCATTCCTCGGCGGGCTGGGCGTCACCGCATTGGTCTATCGACTGGGGCGGCGCAACGGCCAAACCAATGTCGCGACGATGCTGCTTGCCGGCATTGCCCTTACAGCCCTCGCCGGTTCTGCGGTGGGCCTGTTTACCTACCTGGCCGATGACGCCACCTTGCGCACCCTGACGTTCTGGAACCTGGGCAGCCTAAACGGCGCCAGCTATTCACGGTTATGGCCGCTGTTGCTGGTGAGCGCGGGCGTGGCGCTGTGGTTGCCGCGCCGAGCGAAGGCGTTGAATGCATTGCTGCTCGGCGAGTCAGAAGCCAATCACCTTGGGATTGATGTGGAAAGGCTTAAGCGTGAGCTGGTCTTCTGCACGGCTTTGGGGGTGGGCGCAGCCGTGGCCGCAGCGGGCATGATTGGCTTCGTGGGCCTGGTGGTACCGCATCTGGTGAGATTGCTGACGGGGCCGGATCATCGGGTGCTGTTGCCAGCATCCGTATTGGCGGGTGCAAGCCTGCTGCTGTTTGCCGATCTGGTGGCGCGCCTTGCCTTGGCGCCGGCTGAGCTGCCGATCGGCATCGTCACTGCGTTTATAGGCGCTCCGTTTTTTCTTTACCTGTTGTTGCGGGGGCGTGCCTGATGCTGCGTGTGGAAGACTTGCAGATCTGTCGCGGGCGCAAAATTGTGTTGGCGAATGTCACCCTCGATTTATTGCCGGGCGAGGTGCTTGGCGTATTGGGCCCAAATGGCGCGGGTAAAAGCACGTTGCTAGGAGCGTTGTGCGGTGAACTGCATCCCGATCAGGGCAAGGTCTGGCTGGATCAACGACCGTTGAGCGAATGGAGTGGCGCGCAGCGGGCGCAGCGCCTCGCGGTCTTGCCACAGACGTCGACGCTGGACTTTGCGTTCCGCGTCGAACAGGTTGTCGGCATGGGGCGCTTGCCACATCACACTGGGCGAGTGCGCGACGACGAGATTATCGAGGCCGCCTTGCAGGCGGCAGATGTCGGTCACTTGAGCGGTCGCAGCTACCTGGCGTTGTCTGGCGGGGAGCGTCAACGCGTTCATCTCGCGCGCGTGCTTGCGCAGTTATGGCCAGGTGAAGCTGGGCAGACGTTGTTGCTGGATGAGCCGACGTCAATGCTGGACCCATTGCACCAACATACGACCTTGCAGGCCATTCGGACCTTTGCTGATCGAGGGGCGGCAGTGCTGGTGATCCTTCATGACCTGAACCTGGCGGCGCGTTACTGTGATCGAATTCTGTTGCTGGAGGCGGGGCGTCCCCATGCCTTGGATACACCGGCGCAGGTAATGCAGCCTGAGCCGCTGAAAGCGGTGTTTGGTCTGGATGTGCTCGTGCAACGCCATCCGGAACGTGGGCATCCGTTGATTATTGCGCGCTAGGTTTTGACAGACAAAAAAAGACCCGGCAAGAGCCGGGTCAAATAACCGTGATTAGCCTGATGAGGAGATAATCTGAGAGTCCGAACCAATGGTCTTTCAGTTATCGGCTGATCTCGCGACCAGTTGTGATAATCATAACGATTCTCATTTGAGAGTCAACATTTGTTTTTGCATGTCTTCCGCGTTCTCTCAAACGTATGTTCGAAATGCCTGTAAATGTTGGGTTTTATAGTCGAGCTAATTTTTCTGGCGTGCCGACAGAGCGTCCAATTGACGGTTCAACGCTTCCTTGCGCTCGGCAGGAATGTCGTTCCAGTGCACATCCATCAATGCCCCTTCGATGGCATACAGCAGCACTTTTGACGCACGGAACCCGCGCGTCCGCACGGCTCGGTAAGCATCGACCGCGCCCCGGCGACGCAAGTCGGACGCACTGTGGATCCCCACCGCATGCAGCCACTGTGCTGACGTCTTGCCGAGGTTTTTCAGGTGTTGCAGCTCATCGTTCATCAAGCCTCCTTGCGACGGCCGAATGGTTCGGTGGGTATCGTGACCAGGCAAGCCTGAACAGGAGTGTAGCGCTCAGTAGGAAAAGCGTAGTTCTTTAGTCGGAAACGGCCTAAAGACTTATGAGAATGACTAGATCATGCAGGCGGGAAGTCCCCGGTTCGACTATGCGAAACCGGGGTAGAGGCAGCGGGTTTTAGCGGGTACGGTAGCGTAGGCGGGTGCCGAAATTGACCGACATAAGGATCTCGTCCGCAGTCAGTTCTGGCGGGAAGTAAGTACCGGAAATCTGCGCATGGGCCAGGCTAGCCCCTTCCAGTGGGCAGTCACGCAGGTCCAGGCCACGCAAATCGGCGGAACGGAAATAAGCGTCGGTAAAATCCACGCCAGCGGCGTTAAGCTCACGCAGGTCCAACCCACGGAAGTCGCCACCGCGCATGTCGATGACGCCGTCTTCTGGGCGTTCCTGGTTAAACCCGCGGACATCGTCTTTATGCAGGAGCGAGTAAAGCGGAGTATCAAGAAGCTTGGGCTGACTCATGAACGCGACTCCTGTTGGATTTATGACGCCATTATAGTGCCACTATTGCTTGGTCGTGCGACTTGGCAGACGACACGACCAAGAAATTTTTCTTACAGGCCTGGCAAGTGTTGGCGAATATGCGCGACCAAGGCATCCAGGGTCCCGCTTTCATTAGTTTCGACGCGTTTGCTGAGAAGCAGTTCCTCGGCTGTCAGCGGGTCGCGATTAGCGTGCTGTTCTTCGATAACCGTCAATGTCGCGTCGGAAGGGTCGTTTTTATCTGCCTGACGTTGCGCCAACCAACTTGAGATAACGGCCTGAGGCGCATTGCAATCCAGGATCAGGAAGGGTGCACCGGTGGCTTCAGCAATCTTTGCAGCTGCATCACGTTGTTCACGCTGAAGGAAGGTCGCATCCAGCACCACTGGGTAACCTGCGCGAAGGACGGTGTCGGCGATTTCATTCAAGCGCGCGTAGGTCGCCGCGCTGGCATCGGCTGCATAGATGCCGGCCTGATGCGTGTTTTCCACATGTTGCTCGCCGAACAGGCGCTTGCGCTCCACATCCGAACGCAGGCGCACAGCGCCCAAGGCTTCGACCAGGCGCATGGCAACGTGGCTTTTGCCTACAGCCGAAACACCGTGGGTAATCGCCAGGAAGCGCGATGGAATGGTGCTGTAGCTTTCCGCCAGGTTGGCATAGTTGCGGTATTGGCGCAGGGTCGTCGCGCGCTGCACCGGGCTGGCTTCGCTCGGCATGCTGAACAGTGAAACCTTGGCGCGTACCAGCGCGCGGTAGGCTTTATAGAAGTTCAGGACTTCCAGGCCCTGATAATCACCGGTCAGCTCCAGGTATTGGCTGATGAAGCGACGCGCCAGGGACTTGAGGCCACGGTCTTCCAGGTCCATGGCCAGGAAGGCGGTGTCGGCGTACACGTCGGTAAAGCGGAAAGGCTCGTTGAACTCGATGCAGTCGAAGATCACCACGTGGCCATCGATCAAGGTTGCGTTACCCAAGTGAATATCACCGTGGCATTCGCGGGTGAAACCCTCCAGCTTGCGCTGGGCGAACAGCGGCTTGAGGCGCTCGAAGCTGCTTTCGGCCCAGGCGTGCAGCGCGACCAGTTGAGCCAGGTCAGCCTTGTCGCTGAGGAACGGGCGGATCTGATCGAAGTTCTGGCGAACCGGTGCCATCACTTCGTCCGGGGTGCCGGCAGGATGTTCTTGCGGGACTTTCGGCGCGGTGAGGTGGAAGTGCGCGATCTGCTTGGCCATCTCATCAATGTGCGCGCTGGTCAGTTCGCCGTTGGCTTGCAAGGTACTGAGCAATTGGCTTTGTGGGAACTGACGCATTTTCAGCGCGTACTCGATGACCGGGCCATCGCCACCCAGTTGCGGGGCTTCGGCAGTGCCGGTGATCGGCAACACTTCAAGATACAAATCGTCGGTCAAGCGCTGGTTGAGGCGCAGTTCTTCCCGGCAGAAGTGGCCGCGTTTTTCCAGGTCGGTGAAATCCAAAAAGCCGAAGTTCATCGGCTTCTTCAGTTTATAGGCGTAGGAACCGGTCAGTACGACCCAGGAAATATGGGTCTCGATGACTTGGAACGCTTCAACCGGATGGGGGTATAAAGCCGGGTTTTGCAGGGCAGCGATCAGGGACTGGCTCACGGGCGATCCTTCAGAGTCTGGGGAAAAGCATGGCGGGCATTATGGCTGCTGCGGCCGGTCGTGCAAACCGCTGTCCGGCTCATGTTGATCCTCAATAAAGTGCGTATAATCCGCCGCCATGACTCGAACCCGATCTCCCCGTTCCCGTAAAAAACCTCCCTCCCGTGGCCTTCGCCCTTGGCTGGGCTGGGCGCTCAAGCTTGGCTTGGTAGGCTTTGTGGTGCTCGCCGGCTTTGCGGTGTACCTCGACGCTGTGGTCCAGGAGAAATTCTCCGGCAAGCGCTGGACCATTCCGGCCAAGGTATACGCGCGCCCACTGGAGCTGTTCACCGGCCAGAAGCTGAGCAAGGACGACTTCCTGACCGAGCTCGACGCCTTGGGCTACCGCCGCGAGCCCGTGAGCAACGGTCCGGGTTCGGCCGCCGTCACGGGTAACACCGTCGACCTGAATACCCGTGGCTTCCAGTTCTACGAAGGCCTGGAAAAAGCCCAGCCGGTGCGCGTGCGCTTTTCCGGCGATTACGTAGCCGAGTTGTCGTCGCTCAATGGCTCCAAGCTGCCCGTGGTTCGCCTGGAACCGCTGATGATCGGCGGCATTTACCCGAAAAACCTTGAAGATCGCATTCTGATCAAGCTTGATCAGGTGCCGCCGTACCTGCTGGAAACACTGGTTGCCGTCGAAGACCGCGATTTTTATCACCACTGGGGCGTCTCGCCGAAGTCGATTGCTCGCGCGATCTGGGTGAATACGTCCGGCGGTAAGATGACCCAGGGCGGCAGCACGCTCACGCAACAATTGGTCAAGAACTTCTATCTGACCAATGAGCGCAGCCTGACGCGTAAGCTCACCGAAGCCATGATGGCGATGTTGCTGGAGCTGCATTACAGCAAGCAGGAAATCCTCGAGGCTTACCTCAATGAGGTGTTCGTCGGCCAAGATGGCCAGCGCGCCGTGCATGGTTTTGGCTTGGCCAGCCAGTTCTTCTTTGGCCAGCCGCTGTCTGAATTGAAGCTGCATCAGGTCGCGCTGCTGGTGGGCATGGTCAAGGGGCCTTCCTACTACAACCCGCGTCGTAACCCTGAGCGCGCACTGGAACGTCGTAACCTGGTGCTCGATGTGCTTGAGCAACAAGGCGTTGCCACGGCGGACCAAGTCGCTGCGGCGAAGAAAATGCCACTGGGTGTAACCACCCGCGGCAAGCTGGCGGACAGCTCCTTCCCAGGCTTTATCGACCTGGTCAAACGCCAACTGCGTGAAGACTACCGCGATGAAGACTTGACCGAAGAAGGCCTGCGGATCTTCACCAGTTTCGACCCGATCCTGCAGATGAAAGCCGAAGCGTCCGTCAATGACACCTTCAAGCGCCTCAAGGGCCGTAAAGGCTCCGATGAAGTCGAAGCGGCAATGGTCGTGACCAACCCGGAAACCGGTGAAGTGCAGGCCATGATCGGCAGTCGCCAGGCCAACTTCGCCGGTTTCAACCGCGCGCTGGATGCAGTGCGGCCGATTGGCTCGTTGGTCAAGCCCGCGGTCTACCTGACCGCCCTGGAAAAACCGAGCAAATACACCCTGACCAGTTGGCTGTCGGATGACCCATTGTCGGTCAAAGGTGCTGATGGCCAGGTGTGGACGCCACAGAACTTCGACCGTCGCTCCCACGGTACGGTGTTCCTATACCAAGGGATCGCGCACTCCTACAACATCTCGACTTCCCGCCTCGGCCTTGAAGTCGGCGTGCCGAACGTCCTCAAGACGATCGCGCGACTGGGGGTTACCCGTGAGTTCCCGGCCTTTCCGTCGATCCTGCTGGGGGCTGGCGCGATGACCCCAATGGAAGTCGCAACCATGTACCAGACCCTGGCCAACGGTGGTTTCAATACACCGATGCGCGGGATCCGTAGCGTGTTGACTGCCGAAGGTGAGCCGCTCAAGCGTTACCCGTTCCAGATTCAGCAACGTTTTGACGCGGGCTCCATCTACCTGATCCAGAACGCCATGCAGCGCGTGATGCGTGAAGGAACCGGGCGTTCGGTTTATAGCGTGCTGCCGGCGAACCTGACATTGGCAGGCAAGACCGGTACCAGTAACGATTCGCGCGACAGTTGGTTTGCCGGCTTCGGCCAGGACGTGCTGGCGGTGGTGTGGCTGGGGCGCGACGACAACGGCAAGACCCCGTTCACCGGTGCTACCGGTGCGCTGCAGGTCTGGACCAGTTTCATGCGCAAAGCCGACCCGCTGCCGTTGAACATGCCGCAGCCGGATAACATCGTTCAGGCCTGGATTGATCCGCACACGGGTCAAGGCTCCGATGCCAATTGTCCGGGCGCGGTGCAGATGCCGTATATTCGCGGCAGCGAACCGCCACCCGGTGCCGCATGCGCTGGCAGTGCACCTGCTGACGCGGAATCGGTGATGGATTGGGTCAAGGGCTGGATGAATTAAGCAAAGAGGGTTTCAAGTGAACAAATGGTTGTTTCCAGCTATTACAGCTCTGGCTTTGCTCAGCGGTTGCTCCAGCGTTCAACGCGGCTCCATTCCCGTGGTGGACTCGAGCACAGCCGTCTCCAATAACGACCGGATTTCGGCCAATGGCGGGTTCCGTCAAACCGTGACCAAGCGTCCTGCGCAGGCAACGACCCAGGCCATGCCACAGGATTCCGGCGTGGTGGTGATGGTGCCAGGCGGCGGCGCAGCGGCATCGGCGCCGATCAGTGCTGAGCCCTGGACACCGGGGCCAAGCACCTCGGGCCCGATTGACTCCACGCCGGTTCAAGCGGCGCCGATCAATCAAGGCACCTACAACATGCCGTCGACGCCAAGTGGTATTCCGTCATCCTCCAGCGGTGGCGGCCTGTCGGCTGATGAGCAATTGGACGGCCCGGTGCTGGCGCTGCTGACCACTGCCCAGCAACAGCAGGCAGGGGGTGATTTGAACGGCGCTTCGTCCAGCCTTGAGCGCGCCCAGCGTGTTGCACCTCGCGAACCTCAAGTGTTGTATCGCTTGGCGCAAGTACGCATGGCCCAGGGCGACGCGCCGCAAGCCGAGCAGTTTGCCCGTCGGGGCCTGACCCTGGCTCACGGTCGTCCAGACCTGCAAGCCAGTCTGTGGGCCTTGATTGGTGACGCGCGTGCTGCACAAGGTGACGCAGCCGGCGCGGCCCAGGCTCGCCTGAAAGCCAAGGTCAGCCTCTGATGGATGCACGCTTTCCCGCAATTGCCGAACAGTTATTGCTGATTGAGCGCGAATTGCGCGTGCAGGGCTGGTGGGACGAGATGTCCCCCAGCGTCGAGGCACTCAGCAGCGTTGAGCCCTTTTCGGTAGACACCCTGGACTTTCACCAGTGGCTGCAATGGATCTTCCTGGTGCGCATGAAGCAGATCCTCGAGCAGGACCTGCCATTGCCAAATGCTTCAGGGATCATGGAGATGGCGGAGATGGTATACGCTGACCGTCCGCTGGAAAGCCTCGGCTTGCGCAATGCGCTGAAAAAGTTCGACCAACTGATCGCCGACGCTCGTTAATTGCCTGACTGCCGGGTTTTCCGGCAGTCTTGCGCACATTTCTACCGCTTGACGACATTCAGGCGAGTTTTATCCCTCCTCAAACCCCTTTCTCCTACGTTCTCATGCGCTTAGTTGGAAAAAAGCGCAATTATTGCTTGACTTGAAGGGGCTGAAACAGAAGAATCCAAAGTCCGCTGTATCGGGACTGCCAGAAGCAGGCCCGCTCAGCAGATCATGAGGCGCACATCCGCGCCGACCTGTTACACCCGCAACGCGTTACCTCGCGCTGGGTGGGAAAAGCCCGCAACACTTGGGACGATCCCAATACTTGCTCAGTCAGTGCTGACGTAGTCGGCGACCACCGTCGCTCATGCTCTGTTGAGAAGTAAACCTATTAAGACCCGTCGGTTTTCAACGGACGGTATTCTGGCGTTTTAGAGGTGAACAACGTGGAGCTTTTATCTGGCGGTGAGATGCTCGTCCGCTTTTTGCGTGACGAAGGTGTCGACTATATCTACGGGTACCCAGGGGGTGCTCTGCTGCATGTCTACGACGCACTGTTCAAGGAACCGGCTGTTACCCACATCCTGGTTCGCCACGAACAGGCCGCGACCCATATGGCTGACGGTTATGCCCGTGCCACCGGTAAAGCCGGTGTGGTACTGGTAACATCCGGCCCAGGCGCAACCAATGCCATTACCGGCATCGCGACTGCCTATATGGACTCCATCCCGATGGTGATCATTTCTGGCCAGGTGGCAAGCACCATGGTCGGTACCGATGCATTCCAGGAAACCGACATGATCGGTATCTCCCGGCCGATCGTGAAACACAGCTTCATGATCAAGCATGCGTCGGAAATTCCGGAAATCATGAAAAAGGCTTTCTACCTCGCACAGTCCGGTCGCCCGGGGCCTGTCGTGGTCGATATCCCGAAAGACATGACCAATCCGGCGGAAAAATTCGAATATATCTTCCCGAAAAAAGCCAAGCTGCGTTCCTACAGCCCGGCCGTTCGTGGGCACTCGGGGCAAATTCGCAAGGCAGCAGAAATGCTCCTGGCAGCCAAGCGTCCCGTGTTGTACTCGGGTGGTGGTGTGATTCTGGGCGGCGGTTCCGCACCGCTGACCGAACTGGCCAAGCTGCTGAACTTGCCGGTGACCAACACCTTGATGGGCCTCGGCGCATTTCCGGGTACGGATCGCCAGTTCGTCGGCATGCTCGGCATGCACGGCAGCTACACCGCCAACCTGGCGATGCACCATGCCGATGTGATCCTTGCAGTGGGTGCACGTTTCGATGACCGGGTAATCAACGGCGCGAGCAAATTCTGCCCGAACGCCAAGATCATCCATATCGACATCGACCCGGCGTCCATCTCCAAGACCATCAAGGCCGACGTCCCGATCGTAGGCCCTGTTGAAAGCGTATTGACCGAGATGGTTGCCGCGCTCAAGGACATCGGCGAAGCGCCGAACAAGGAATCCGTCGCCAGTTGGTGGAAGCAGATTGACGAATGGCGCGGTGATCGCGGCCTGTTCCCTTACGACAAGGGCGACGGCAGCATCATCAAGCCACAAACCGTGATCGAAACCCTGTGCGAAGTGACCAAGGGCGACGCCTTTGTGACCTCCGACGTGGGCCAACACCAGATGTTCGCTGCGCAGTACTACAAGTTCGACAAACCTAACCGCTGGATCAATTCCGGTGGCCTGGGCACGATGGGCTTTGGTTTCCCTGCGGCCATGGGTGTGAAACTGAGCTTCCCGGACACAGACGTCGCGTGCGTCACCGGTGAGGGCAGCATCCAGATGAATATCCAGGAACTGTCGACGTGCCTGCAGTACGGCCTTCCAGTGAAGATCGTCTGCTTGAACAACGGCGTGCTGGGCATGGTTCGTCAGTGGCAGGACATGAGCTACAACAGCCGTCACTCCCATTCCTACATGGAGTCGCTGCCAGATTTCATCAAATTGGTTGAAGCCTATGGCCACGTCGGCATTCGCATCACCGACTTGAAAGATCTGAAGCCGAAGATGGAAGAAGCGTTCGCCATGAAAGATCGCTTGGTGTTCATTGATATCAAGGTGGATACCAGCGAGCACGTCTACCCGATGCAGATCAAAGACGGCTCGATGCGCGACATGTGGCTGAACAAGACGGAGCGTACTTAATCATGCGGCACATTATCTCCCTGCTTTTGGAGAACGAACCCGGCGCTCTGTCCCGTGTTGTCGGCCTGTTTTCGCAACGCAACTACAACATCGAAAGCCTGACCGTGGCCCCGACCGAAGACCCGACCCTGTCGCGCCTGACGTTGACCACCGTGGGCCACGATGAGGTGATCGAGCAGATCACCAAGAACCTCAACAAGCTGATCGAAGTGGTCAAGCTGGTCGACCTGTCGGAAAGTGCCCACATCGAGCGCGAGTTGATGCTGGTCAAGGTCAAGGCCACCGGCGCCCAGCGTGCCGAGATCAAGCGCACTACCGATATTTATCGCGGGCAGATCGTCGATGTGAGCGCCAGCGTTTATACCGTTCAACTGACCGGTACAAGCGACAAGCTGGACAGCTTCATCCAATCGATCGGGACGGCCTCGATTCTGGAAACAGTACGCAGTGGTGTCACCGGGATTGCCCGTGGCGACAAAGTACTCAGCATTTAACCCAAATTAGTGAATGGCCTTACGGCCTGGATATATAGAGGAACCTCATGAAAGTTTATTACGAAAAAGATTGTGACCTGTCGATCATCCAGGGCAAGAAAGTCGCCATCATCGGCTACGGCTCCCAGGGTCATGCGCAAGCGTGCAATCTGAAAGATTCCGGCGTTGACGTGACTGTTGGCCTGCGCAAAGGCTCGGCCACTGTTGCCAAGGCTGAAGCCCATGGCCTGAAAGTGACTGACGTTGCTTCCGCCGTTGCTGCTGCCGACCTGGTCATGATCCTGACCCCGGACGAGTTCCAGTCCGCGCTGTACAAGAACGAAATCGAGCCGAACATCAAGAAGGGCGCCACCCTGGCCTTCTCTCACGGCTTCGCGATTCACTACAACCAGGTAGTGCCACGCGCTGACCTCGACGTGATCATGATCGCGCCGAAAGCCCCGGGCCACACTGTGCGTTCCGAGTTCGTCAAAGGCGGCGGTATCCCTGACCTGATCGCGATCTACCAGGACGCTTCGGGCAATGCCAAGAACGTTGCGCTGTCCTACGCTGCGGGTGTTGGCGGTGGTCGTACCGGCATCATCGAAACCACCTTCAAGGACGAGACTGAAACCGACCTGTTCGGCGAACAAGCCGTTCTGTGCGGCGGTACCGTTGAACTGGTAAAAGCCGGTTTCGAAACCCTGGTTGAAGCTGGCTATGCGCCGGAAATGGCCTACTTCGAATGCCTGCACGAACTGAAGCTGATCGTCGACCTCATGTATGAAGGCGGTATCGCCAACATGAACTACTCGATCTCCAACAACGCCGAGTACGGCGAGTACGTGACTGGCCCGGAAGTGATCAACGCCGAGTCCCGCCAGGCAATGCGCAACGCGCTGAAACGCATTCAGGATGGCGAATACGCCAAAATGTTCATCAGCGAAGGCGCGACCGGCTACCCTTCGATGACCGCCAAGCGTCGTAACAACGCCGCTCACGGTATCGAAATCATCGGCGAGCAACTGCGCTCCATGATGCCGTGGATCGGTGCCAACAAGATCGTCGACAAAGCCAAAAACTAAGTCGTACGCATCAACGGAAAACGCGGCTTAGGCCGCGTTTTTTCGTTTGTGGGCTGGTTCTGGTATAAAGCTGCATCGTTTGCGTGCGAACACTCGCCGCACGTATTTGTCGAATTTTTTCAAACCGTTGCAAGGTAAAGTCCATGAGCGAACGTCCCGAAGAGCCACACCAGGCTTCTGACGCCGAAAGCCTGCTGCCGATCGATGAGCATGTCGAAGAAGGGCATGACGCCGAAGGTCGCAAGGTCCGGCATCGTGGCATCTATCTTTTGCCCAACCTGTTCACTACGGCAAACCTGTTTGCCGGCTTCTATTCCATCATCAACTCCATGAGCGCCCAAAGTGCGTTGGCCGCGGGTGATGCGGTGAGTGCCAGTAAGTATTTCGGTTTTGCTGCCATTGCCATTTTCGTTGCCATGGTGCTCGACGGCCTTGATGGTCGCGTGGCACGCATGACTAACACGCAAAGCGCCTTCGGTGCCGAGTACGACTCGTTGTCGGATATGGTCGCGTTTGGTGTAGCCCCTGCGTTGCTGGCATTTGCCTGGGCGCTGGGTGATATGGGTAAGGTTGGCTGGATGGTCGCCTTCATCTATGTTGCGGGCGCTGCTTTGCGTCTGGCGCGCTTCAATACTCAGGTGGGCACTGCCGACAAGCGGTATTTCATCGGTCTTGCCAGCCCGGCGGCTGCGGGGGTGGTGGCAGGTATTGTCTGGGCGTTCAGTGATTACGGCATTCAGGGTTCGAAAATGTCGTTCCTGGTGGCGTTGATGGTAGCTGCTGCCGGCATGCTGATGGTCAGCAACATCAAGTACAACAGCTTCAAAGAGCTGGACCTCAAGGGGCGTGTGCCTTTCGTGGCAATTCTGGCAGTGGTGCTGGTGTTCGCCGTGGTGTTCAGTGATCCGCCGCGTATCCTTTTGCTGGCCTTTCTGGTCTACGCCGCTTCGGGCCCGGTTCAGTACCTGTTGCATCTGCGCCGCGACAAAACATTGCCTTAATGTAATTTCCCCCATACTCCGCAGTCTATTGGTGTATCAGTTCTCCAATGCTGCGGGGTTGCCATGTTAATCAAATTGCCTAAAGCGTCCGATTGCCATGAATCGGATGTCACTCCTGAATCCTTCTATCTTTCTCGCCGCCGCTTGCTCGGTGGTGCGCTTGCCAGTATCGCAGCCAGCAGTTTGCCGCGTTGGGCCAATGCTGAGGAAGCCTCACGTTATGCTGATGTCGAAGCGGGCAGGGCGCCGAGCTGGTTTGCCGAGAAGCTGCCGAGTACCAAATGGCAGGCGGTCACGGTAAAGGACGAAGCGATCACGCCGTTCAAGGATGCGACTCACTACAACAACTTCTATGAGTTTGGTACGGACAAGGGTGATCCCGCAGCGAATGCGGGCTCGCTCAAGACCGAGCCCTGGAGTGTGGTGATTGATGGCGAAGTCGCCAAGCCGGGGCGATATGCCCTGGAAGACTTTATGAAGCCGTATCAATTGGAAGAGCGTATCTACCGTCTGCGCTGCGTCGAGGCGTGGTCGATGGTCATCCCCTGGATCGGTTTTCCGATCTCGGCCTTGCTCAAGCAGGTTGAGCCAACCTCCAAGGCCAAGTACATCCGCTTTGAAACTCTCCAGGATTCCAAGAGTATGCCGGGCCAGCGTTCGAGTTTCGGCTTGATCGATTGGCCTTATATAGAAGGGTTGCGCCTGGATGAGGCGATGAACCCGCTGGCGATCCTGGCTGTTGGCATGTATGGGCGCGAACTGCCCAACCAGAACGGCGCGCCGCTTCGTTTGGTTGTGCCTTGGAAGTATGGCTTCAAGAGTGTGAAGTCCATTGTGCGGATCAGTCTCGTGAGCGAGCAACCGAAAACCACTTGGCAGAGCATTGCCGCGGATGAGTATGGGTTCTATGCGAATGTGAACCCCACGGTCGACCACCCACGCTGGACTCAGGCTCGGGAGCGTCGTCTGCCGAGCGGCCTGTTCAGTCCGAATGTGCGTGAAACGCAGATGTTCAACGGCTACTCCGATGAGGTGGCTTCTCTTTATACCGGTCTGGATTTACGGAAGAACTACTGATGCGCTATCCAGTTTGGCGCATTGGCGTCTTTATAGCTGCGGCGATATGGCCGTTGTATTGGCTGTATGAGGCGTGGGGTTTCGCCCTTGGGCCTGATCCGGGCAAGGTTCTGGTCGATCGACTGGGGTTGGGTACGTTGATCTTGTTGCTGATTACGCTTGGGATGACCCCGCTGCAGAAGCTTAGCGGTTGGGCCGGGTGGATAGCGGTTCGTAGACAATTGGGTTTGTGGTGCTTTGCCTATGTGGTGCTCCATCTGGCTGCTTATTGTGTGTTTGTGCTGGGGTTGGATTGGACGCAGTTGGCGGTGGAATTGCGCAAGCGGCCTTACATAATTGTGGGGGCGTTGGGGTTCCTGTCGCTGTTGGTATTGGCGGTGACGTCGAATCGTTATAGTCAGCGTCGGCTGGGGAATCGTTGGAAGAAGCTGCATCGCCTGGTGTATGTGATTCTTGGTTTCGGCTTGCTGCATATGCTGTGGATTGTGCGGGCTGATCTCAAGGAGTGGGCTATCTATGCTTCTATAGGCGTGGTGCTCTTAGTGCTGCGGATACCGCCTGTAATGCGTCGGATCCCCCGCCTTATTGCGAAAAAACCACTTTCTGCAACAAAAGCGTAATTAAGGGTTGACGGCAGATTCTGGAAGTCTATAATTCGCCCCACTTCCGGCGCAGTCGAAACGGAAAACTCCTTGGTAAACAAAGAGTTATGCGAAATTTGACAGCGAGTTGCTTCAGTTGATCGAAGCCCAGAAGGAGTTGGTAGGGCGGTGTTGTTTGGCTCTATTAACGTTTCGATCCTCTCGGTCGAAAGCGGAGAAAAAGAGGTGTTGACAGCAGCGTGTAA